>CAYNKE010000007.1:0-33183 GCA_964397715.1 uncultured Bifidobacterium sp.
TCTCGATGACCAAGTTCGGCAAGCACACCGACAAGGACATCGTCGACCTCGGTGCGGAGGCCGCCATGGCGGCTCTCCGAGACGCCGGCGTCTCGATGCGCGACATCGGCATCTTGGCTGCCGGAAACCTCATGGGCTCGGGCGGATTCGGGCAGCAGCTGCAGAAGCAGATCGGCCAGACCGGTATTCCGGTGTACAACGTCTCCAACGCCTGTGCGACCGGCGCGACCGCACTGCGGACCGCGATCATGGCCGTGAAGTCGGGTGAAGTCCGGATGGGCCTCGCGGTCGGCGCCGAGAAATTGGCCGGAGCCGGTCTCCTCGGCGGTGGCGGGCAAGCGAAGTCGGCCGGCAAGAAGTGGGAGCCCAAGGGCCGATTCGGGGCCGTGGCTCCGACCGACGGTCGAATCGGTACCGACACCATGCCGGGCACTTTCGCTCAGGTCGGCATGGAGTACGGCCACAAGTACGGCGAGGTCTCCTTCGAGACCTTTGCGAGGATCTCCGAGAAGAACCACGCCCATTCGACCCTCAACCCTCTCGCGGCGTACCAGAAGCGCTTCTCCATCGAGGAGATCATGGGCGACATGATGATCGCCTACCCGAACACCCGGCCCATGTGCTCGGCCAACTGTGACGGTGCCGCGGCCGCAGTGGTGACGAGTGGTGAAGTTCTGCGCACCTTGTCACCCGACCAGCAGCGTCGCGCGGTGAAGGTGAGCGCGTCGGTTCTGACGACCGACCCGTATCAGGAGTCGTGTCAGATTCTTCCCGACGTCAACACGCTCACGCGCAATGCCGCACGGATCGCCTACGAACAAGCCGGTGTCTCGCCATCCGACCTCGATCTCGTCGAGTTGCACGACTGCTTCGCGACCGCCGAGTTGGTCCATTACGACAACCTCATGCTGTGCCCCGAAGGTGGCGCCGTCGACTTCTTGATGTCGGGCGCGCCGTGGCGTGACGGTTCGACTCCGGTGAACGTGTCAGGGGGCCTGCAGTCGAAAGGTCACCCCATCTCGGCGACTGGCATCGCGAACATCTGGGAGGTCTGCCACCACCTTCGCGGCGAGGCGGGCGATCGTCAGATCGCCGGTGCGAAGGTCGGCCTCGCCCACGTGATCGGCCTGGGCTCGGCTTGCGGCGTTCACATTCTGGAGAGGGCCGCCTAAGCGCCGATGGCGTGATATCCGCCGTCCACGTGGATCATCGATCCGGTCGTGGCGGTGAACAGATCCGAGAACAACGCAACGCAGGCGTTGGCGACCGGAACCGGGTCGGTGACATCCCAGCCGAGGGGTGCGCGCTCGCCCCACACGTCTTCGAACTTGGCGAACCCGGGAATGGATTTGGCGGCCATCGTCTTGACCGGTCCGGCCGCGACGAGATTGCACCGGATTCCAGCCGGACCGAGTTGGCGGGCCAGATAGCGGTTGATGCTCTCGAGCGCCGACTTGGCGACGCCCATCCAGTTGTAAGCCGGCCAGGCGACGGTGTTGTCGAAGTCGAGTCCGACGATCGAGGCTCCGCGGCCGAGGAGAGGCAACAGGGCCTCGGCCAGGTACTTGTACGAGTAGGCGCTGATCTGGATCGCGGTCGCCACGTCGTTCCACTGCGCGGGCATGAAGTCGTCGCCGAGACAGACTTCGGGTGCGTACCCGATGCTGTGCAGGACACCGTCGACCGAGGGCCAGATTCCGCGCAGATCGGACAACAAGCGTGTCCCATGGGTCGGGTCGGTGGCGTCGAACTCGAAGACCGGAACGTCGTCGCCGAGCTTGCGAGCCGTGCGCTGGGTGAGTGACAGGGCTCGGCCCGCGCCGGTGAGGGCGACCGTCGCGCCTTCCTCCTGTGCCCGCCGCGCGACGGCGAAAGCCAGTGACGCGTCGGTCAGGACACCGGTGATGACGATTCGACGTCCAGCGAGGATTCCCATGGCGCGAACTTAGTGCCAAGGTCGGGCCCACCGATTCCCCGAACCCCGGGTGTTCTCGGGTCATGTGCGAGGCTGTCGTGATGCGCATCGGAATTCTCGGGGGTACCGGTCCGGCTGGTACTGCTCTGGCCGCTCGTCTCGCGTCGGTCGGCTATGTCTGCGTGATCGGTTCGCGATCCAAGTACAAGGCGATGGAAGCCCGTGACGAACAGGTGTCTCGCTTCCCCGATCTGTCCTCACGTCTCGAATTCGGAGACAACCACGCCGCAGCTTCGTGCGACGTCGTCGTGATCGCGACACCCTGGGACTCCGCGGCTACGACGGCCCAGGAACACGCCGATCTTCTCCAGGGAAAGATCGTCGTGAGCATGGCCAACGCATTGGTGCGAGTCGCTGGTGAGTTCCAACCTTTGCTCCCTCCCCGTGGGAGCGTGGCCGCACACGTCCAGGCCGCGGTTCCCGGTTGCCGAGTCGTCGCCGCGTTCCATCACCTGCCCGCCAAAGAACTCGGCCACCTGGGCGAGCCGATCGATTCCGACGTCCTGATCTGTAGCGACGACGCCAGCGCTCTCAGCGTGATCAGTGAAATGGTCGCCAAGATTCCCGGTTGCCGCCCCCTCGACGCCGGCGAGTTGTCCAATGCCACGGCCATCGAAGCGTTCACGGCGGTGCTTCTGCAGCTGAACGTCCGTTACAAGACGCGAGTGGCGCCCAAGCTCACCGGCATTCGTCAGAGTTCGGTGCCCGGGCCCTCAGCCTCGTGACGATGAAGCTCTACGACACCGCGCGGCAGGCGGTCGTTCCTTTCGAGCCCGGCCCGAGAGTCCTGATGTACACGTGCGGTATCACGCCGTACGACGCCACGCACATCGGCCACGCGTCGACCTTCATCACCTACGACGTTCTCGTGCGTCGCCTCGTCGACATGGGGCACGAGGTGCGGTGCGTACGAAACGTCACCGACGTGGATGATCCGTTGTTCGCCAAGGCTCGTCAGTTGGGCGTCCACTATCTCGACCTCGCCGCCGGGGAGGAGGCGCGCTTCGAACGCGACATGGCCGCCTTGAACGCATTGCCGGTCTTCTCCACGCCCCGCGCCTCGTCGGCGATCTCGGACATCCGCGGCTTCATCGGCATGGTCCTCGAGCGAGGTTTCGCGTACGAGGCGAACGGGTCGGTTTACTTCGACGTCAGCAAGTTCTCGTCGTTCGGTTCGGTCAGCCACTACTCCCGCGACGAAATGATCGCGTTCGCGCGCGAGCGCGGGGGAGACGTCGACAACCCCGCCAAGCGGGATCCCCTCGATTTCGTGCTCTGGCATCCGTCAGCGCCCGACGAACCCTCCTGGGAGGCCATGTGGGGCCCGGGTCGGCCGGGTTGGCACATCGAGTGCAGCGCCTTGGCCCTGCGAGAACTGGGCGAGACCATCGACCTCCACGGCGGCGGGAGCGACCTCATCTTCCCGCATCACGAATGCGAGAGAGCCCAGAGCGAGGCCGCCACCGGTGTTCCCTTCGTGCGTCACTGGATGCACGTCGCCATGGTGTTCCTCGACGGACACAAGATGTCGAAGAGCCTCGGAAACCTGGTCTTCGTCGATGCGCTGCGGCGCGAGTGGGATCCCCGCGCCATCCGTTTAGCACTCATTGCGCATCGATACCGGTACGAGTGGGAATGGACCTCGTCCGACATGCCCGACGCGCTCGCTCGCCTCGGCCTGTGGAGCGAGTCACAGGGTGCGCGAGTCGACCCAGCAGTGATCGACGATGTCCGGAGTCGCCTCGATGACGATCTCGACACTCCGGAGGCTCTGGCAGTCATCGATCGCGCCGCTTCGAGTGGATTCGATGTGACGGACGCTGCACGACTGCTCGGAGTCGAACTCGTATCCGTTTCGTGAGCGCAGTGTTAACTCTCGTCACATCGCTCTTTTCCCATAGAAAACGCGTGTGAGCGACCAGTAATCTCCCCCGCTGGGAGGGTCGACCGTGAAGGCAGACGGAGCCGGCAAGGCTCAACAGAGAGCACGTCGAGTTGCTGCTCCTGTTGCGCGTCGTCTCTGGAAGATCGACGTCGTCGGCCTCGATCGCTTGCCGATCGACGGTCCGGCGATCTTGTGCCCCAATCACATCTCGTTCCTCGACTCGGCTTTCCTCATGTTGGTCGCACCGCGCAACATTTCGTTCGTCGGCAAAGCCGAGTACATGGATTCGTGGAAGACGAAATTCTTGTTCCCGATGTTGGGAATGATTCCGATCGATCGGGCTGGTGGCGAACGCAGTCAGGCCGCACTCGACACCGCTGAGACCGTTTTGCGTCGCGGCGAGTTGTTCGGCATCTTTCCGGAAGGCACCCGCAGCCGCGACGGATGTCTGTACAAGGGACGTACCGGAGCTGCACGTCTCGCCGCCAAGGTCGGTTGCCCGATCTATCCGGTTGGCATCACCGGAACCGACCTCATTCAGCCGCCCGACGCGAAGGCTCCCAAACTCTTCAAGTCGGCCACCATCACGATCGGCCGTCCGGTCAAGCCCGAGCGCTACGTACCGGCCGGCACGCCCGAAGCCGAGCAGCATCGCGCCTGGCGCGAGATGATCGACGAAGTCATGTTCGAGATTCGCGAGATGACCGGACAGGTCTACAAGAACGTGTACGCGGGCAAGTCGACCGAGTCGACCACGGTCGATTCCGTTGCGACGAGCCACGTCGGCCACGTCTCCGACCGTGACAATTCGCCGGTCACCACCGACGCCTGACCGTAGACTCTCGCCTCCATGGCTGAGATTTCGGTTCTCCTTCCCGACGGTTCACGTCGTTCGATCGAGGGCGGGTCGTCAGCCGCAACATTGGCGGCTTCCATTTCTCGGGGCCTGGCCAAGGCGGCCGTGGCGGCCGAGGTCAACGGGACGCTCACCGATCTGAGCACACCTCTCCGCGAGGACGATTCGGTCTCGATCGTGACTGCCGATTCGGAAGTCGGCCGTCACGTCCTGCGGCACTCGACGGCCCACCTGATGGCTCAGGCCGTCGTGGCGCTGTACCCGGGAGCCAAGTACACGATCGGACCAGCGATCGAAAACGGCTTCTACTACGACTTCGACCTCGGTGGTCGAGCGTTCACCGAATCCGACCTCGATGCCGTCGAATCGAAGATGCGGGAGATCGTGAAGGCCGACCAGCCTTTCGTCCGCTCCGAAATCAGCGCCGACGAAGCGCTCGCCGTTTTCGCCGACCAGCCGTACAAGTGCGAGATCATCGAGCGCGTTCGCACCGGAGGGGCTGACGGATCCGACTCCGGAGAAGTCGGATCGGCCGATCGAGTCAGCGTCTATCGGAACTCCGACCGATTCGTCGACCTCTGTCTCGGACCGCACGTACCGTCGACGAGCCGCCTTGGTCACTTCAAACTCCAGAAGGTCTCCTCGGCGTATTGGCGAGGAAACGAGAAAGGGCCCGTTCTTCAACGGATCTACGGCACGGCTTGGGAGTCGAAGGCCGCTCTCGACGATCACTTGCACCGTCTGGCCGAAGCCGAGAAGCGGGACCATCGTCGCCTCGCCGTCGAACTCGATCTCCTCTCGTTCCCCAATGAACTCGGTGGCGGCCTCGCCGTCTGGCACCCCAAGGGTGCGATCGTTCGCAAGTTGATGGAGGACTACAGCCGTCTGCGCCACCAGACCGGCGGTTACCAGTTCGTATTCACACCCCACCTGTCGAACGCAACCTTGTTCCAGACGTCGGGCCATCTCGACTTCTACGCCGATGGCATGTACCCGCCGATGGAGATGGACAACGGCGTCTACTACCCGAAACCGATGAACTGCCCGATGCACTGCCTGATCTTCCGAGGTCGTCAGCGCAGCTACCGCGAGCTGCCCCTGCGGCTCTTCGAACTCGGAACGGTCTACCGTTACGAGCGAGCCGGCACTCTCCACGGGTTGCTGCGAATCCGAGGGTTCACACAGGACGACAGCCACATCTACTGCACGCGCGAGCAGTTGCAAGGTGAGATCATCTCGCTTCTCGATTTCGTGATCAGCGTTCTTCGCGCGTTCGGCTTCGAAGACTTCTCCTTCCACCTGTCGACCAAGGACCCCAAGAAGTACGTCGGGTCGGACGAGATCTGGGCCGAGGCGACCGATGCTCTGGCGACCGCTCTGCGATCGCACGGCGTCGACTACGCCGTCAAGGAGGGCGACGCCGCCTTCTACGGTCCGAAGATCGACATCCACGTGCGCGACGCGATCGGACGAACCTGGCAGTTGTCCACCATTCAGTGCGACTTCAATCTTCCCGAGCGCTTCGAACTCGAGTACGTGGCCCCGGACGGCTCGCGTCAACGGCCAATCATGCTGCACCGGGCTCTCTTCGGTTCCGTCGAACGCTTCTTCGGAGTTCTCGTCGAGCATTATGCGGGAGCCTTCCCCACCTGGCTCTCTCCGGTTCAAGTTCGGGTGCTCCCGGTCGCCGAAGCACACCAGGAGTACGCGACCGAGGTCGCCGCTCGACTCGCTCGGTCCGGATTCCGGGCCGAAGTCGTCGAGGCTGACGATCAATTGGGGAAGCGAATCCGAAACGGAAAGATCGAGAAGATCCCCTACGTACTCGTCGTCGGCGACACCGACGTCTCCAACGGAACTGTCGGTGTCAACGCGCGTGGAGCCGACGTCGAACGCGACGTCCCGCTCGACACCTTCACCGAGCGACTCGCCGCCGACGTGAGCGTGGCGTCCTTCTGACATGCACGACGCCCTGTGGGCCGGTTGGCGCAGCCGCTACCTCGAGAATCGAAGCTCCTCGGATCGCAGCGTCTTCCGTGAGATTCTCGAATCCGGGCGCAGCGACGAGGAAACTCTCATCGTGTGGCGAGGAGCGGACGTCTTCGCCCTCATGAATCTTCATCCCTACACCGTCGGCCACCTTCTCATTCTTCCGTATCGTCAAGTCGTCGACCTCGTCGACTTGACGGTCGCCGAGCGAACCGAGTTGTGGGCGACCGCCGCGGACGCCACCACCGTCCTTCGCGACGAGTACCGACCCGAAGGTATCAACATCGGTCTGAATCTCGGAGTCGCGTCGGGCGGAAGTATTCGGGATCATCTCCACGTTCACGTCGTTCCTCGCTGGGTCGGAGACGGCAACTTCTTGGCCGCCACCGCGTCGACCCGACAGCTACCGGAGGCGTTGGATGTCACGGCCGACCGAATCAGACGGGCGTGGTCGCGCCACGACCGGGGCTCTAGGGTCGTCGTCGATGAGTGAGTCCATTCCTACCGACGAACACGTCGACAGCCTTCCGGACGATCTGAACGCGGTCGACCACGTCGCCCCGTTCCGATTTCCCGACAACAGTCGGCGCCGAATCCCCGGGATCATTTACGTGGTGTCGGGGCTGGCGACGGTTCTGCTGTCGGTCGTGCGTGGTGACGGAGTCCTCGTGAACGGCGGGCTCGCTGCCGGGGGAGTGCTTCTCGTCGTGACAGGTCTCGTGTGCATCACATCGGGTTGGCGCATGGCGATCGATGAACAAGAAGCACTCGAGCGTGCGGGGGGTGCGGTCGGATTCGCGATCGGACACGCTTCGGCTCAACAAGTGTGGCGAGGTGTCAGGAGTCGCCCCACGTGGCGAGTGTTGTGCTACTCGGACGAGGACCCTCCTCGTCGTCGAGGTCTGGTGCTCGTCGACGCGGTCGACGGCCAGGTCGTGCAGAAGCTCGTCCAAGATGCCGATGAGACCTGGGATTGAGTTGCGTCCCGCCGTGACGCGAGTTTCGTAGACTGACCCCATGTTCGACGGACACCTTCGTGCCCCCGTGGAGCGGGCCGTCAAGCCCATCGGCGACCGTCTCCGAAGGACTCGATTGTCACCCGACCACCTGACGATCGCCGGCCTCGTCGTGGCGATCGGTGCGGCGGTGGCCATCGGCGCTGGTTTCCTGGCCCTCGGCTTGCTGCTCGTCATCATGGCCGCGCTACCCGATCTACTCGATGGTGCGCTCGCCAAGGCCTCCAACACGTCGAGTCAGCGCGGAGCCTTCTTCGACAGCGTGATCGATCGGGTCGCTGATTCGCTGCTCTTCGGCGGCGTTGCCTGGTACTTCGCGTCGGAGGAGTCGGCCCATACTGCCCTGTTGCCCATGGCGGTTCTGGCGATGAGCTCGGTGATTTCGTACCAGCGCGCCAAGGCCGAGTCACTCGGCCTGAACGCCAAGGGCGGACTCATGGAGCGGGCCGAACGGATCATCTTGTTGTGCCTCGGCTTGCTGTTTCCCGTCCTGTTACTGCCGATCATGTGGCTCATGCTCGTTCTCGTGTCGGTGACCGCCGTTCAGCGGTTCGTCAAGGTCTGGCGCCAAGCGGCGGTAGCACCGGTGACGGCGGCGCGTATCGAAATGCGCCGCTCACGTCGTCAGAGTCGCCGCGCCCGACGCGTGGCTCGCCGTCGTGAGTTCCTACGTCGTCAGACGTGAGTGACAGGTCTCCCTTCCGCGGCGTGACCGACGGCTTGGTCGTCGGCACCTACCGGCTGGGATCCGTTCTTTCGAAGACCGTTCCCGGTCCGCTCACTGCCGCGGTTGCTTCGCTGATCGGACTTCCGGCAACGGTCGGCCTCGCCGAGAAGAGGCAGATGGTCGATCGACACATGCGGCGTGTTCTGCCGTCGGCCTCACCGGCGGTTCGGCGGCGCCTGGTCCGCGAGGTGTTCGACAATTACGCGCGCTACTACGTCGAAAGTTTCCGTCTCCCGTCCTTGACCGCCAAGGAGGTGCGCGACGGAATTTCGCTTCCGGGATTCGACGAGCACATCCAGCCCGCTCTCGACGCTGGCCGGGGAGCGATCGTGGCGCTGCCTCACCTCGGCGGCTGGGAATGGGCGGGGCGCTGGTTCACCGATCGCGGAACCCCCATGACCGTCGTCGTCGAACCCCTCGATCCTCCCGAACTCTTCGAATGGTTCGCATCGCTTCGACGGAGTTTCGGTATGACCGTCGTTCCCCTCGGACCCGAGGCCGGAGGCGCGGTGCTGAGGGCCTTGGCCAACAACGAGCTGGTTTGCCTTCTGTCGGACCGCTTCATCTCGGGGGCGTCGGTCGCCGTCGATTTCTTCGGCGAACGCACTCTGCTACCCGCCGGTCCGGCAACTCTGGCTCTGCGCACTGGCGCTCCGTTGATCCCCGCGGCGGTGTACTTCCGCGGACGTTCTCACGAAGCCATCGTTCGTCCGGCTCTGAGCGCCGAGCGACGCGGAAAGTTCCGCGAGGACGTGCAGAGGCTCACTCAACGACTGGCTGACGAACTCGAGTTCCTCATCCGTCGCGCACCGGAGCAGTGGCACCTACTTCAGCCCAACTGGCCGTCCGACCCGGGCTACCCGCATCGAGTCGATCAGGAGTAGACGTCGAACAACTCGTTGACGGCCTTCACCTGGCCGCCGGACGTGCTCGACACGACCGCGATCGGCTCGATGCCGAGGTCGACCCATCTTTCGAAGCCCTCTCGCACGGCCGAGGCCGGACCGGCGAGAGTGCAGTCCGTCAACCACCGATCGCTCATCGCCGTCGTGACATCGCCGCCGTCCGCGATCACGCGTTCGACGGCATCCATCTCTTCGACGTAGCCCGCCGCGCGCCAGTAGTTCCGATAATTGGGAAGCCGCACGTAAATGATCATCGTCTTGCGATTGACCGCCTTGGCGGCCGCGGCGTCGTCGCTCACGACGGTCGGGATCATGTTGGCGAGGTGGAACGAATCGCGATCACGGGTCACCCGCCTGACTTGGGAGACGGTGTGTGAGTGACTCGCATTGGCCCAGAGCGCTCCGCTGGCGATCTCCTGCGCGAGATCGAGCATCTTGTCGCGCAGCGCGGCCAGATAGATCGGGGGCTGTTCGCCGGCGTACTTCTCGTTCGCTCGAAGGGTGTCGACGTACTGACGGATGTCGGAGAGAGGCCGACCAGCGACCACCCCGAGACGCTTGACCATCGGTTCGTGGCTCACGCCGAGCCCGAGCGCGAATCGGCCGCCACTCGTTTCGTGGACGTGACTCGCGAGGCTGCTCATCTCGGCCGCGGTCGACCCGTAGATCCCCTGAATCGCCGTGTAGAAGCGGATCGTCGACGTCTCGTGGGCGAGGCTCGCGCACAGACCCACCGCACTTCCGAGCGACGGGCAGGCGATCGCCGGGAAACCGAGTTCTTCGGCTCGACGTGCCAGATCGATCACGACGCGACGTTTCGAGGGTGTGGCGACGAGAGACAGAGCAGGAAGAGTCACGCGACCACCGTACCTCCGACCGGAGCGGGGGTCGGTCCTGGGTAACTTGGTCGTGATGACGCCGGTCGAACCGCTTCGTATCGGCATGATCTGTCCGTACTCCCTGACTCTTCCGGGAGGAGTTCAAGGTCAGGTTCTCGCGTTGGCTCGAGCGCTTCGTCGGCTCGGTCACGAGGTGCGTGTTCTCGGCCCGTGCGACGGAGCGCCGCCCGACACTTTCGTGACACCGCTCGGTGACTCGCTTCCGACCGCCGCCAACGGGTCGATCGCACCGATCGCCCCGGACCCGTCAGCGGCCCTTCGCACCATCCGTGTCCTCCGTGACGAGGAGTTCGACGTTCTGCACCTTCACGAGCCGCTCTCTCCGGGGCCGACGATGACGGCCCTGATGATGCACATGGCGCCGATCGTCGCGACTTTCCACGCCGCCGGGGACAGTGCCAGTTATCGCTATCTGAACAAGGTCGTGCGATCGTTGGCCGAATCGATCGATCACCGGGTCGCGGTCTCCGTCGATGCTCGCGAACTGGCTCAGCGATACCTGGGATTCGAATACGAGATCCTGCCGAACGGCGTCGAACTCGATCGGTACGCCGCTCCCGAAGATTCGACGACCGAGAAGGCGATCCTGTTCCTCGGCCGCCACGAGCCGCGCAAGGGACTCGAAGTCCTTCTCCATTCTTTGCGTCACCTCGAAGACGACGTAGCGGTGTGGATCGCCTCGGACGGCCCCGAGACCGCACGACTGCGACGGGAATTTTCCGGCGATGATCGCATCGAGTGGTTGGGTCGTATCTCCGACGCCGACAAGATCGATCGCCTCCGTCGCGCTCGCGTCTTCTGTGCGCCGTCCCTCGGTGGCGAAAGTTTCGGAGTCGTTCTCCTCGAAGCGATGGCCGCCGGCTGCGCCGTCGTGGCGAGTTCGATCGACGGTTACCGAAATGTCGCAACCGATGGGGTCGATGCAGTTCTCGTCGACCCGGGTGACGAGCGGGCCCTCGCTCGGGCCCTCACATCGGTACTCGGAGACAACGCTGTCGTCGAGCGCCTCGTGGCCAACGGACGAGTACGTGCTCGTCAATTCTCGATGGAGAGCCTCGCGCTCGCGTACGTCGAGCGCTACCAGAAGGTGCTGGTCGATCAGGCTCCGGTCGACGGGCCAACCGTGCTGCAACAGGTCCGACGGACGCTCGGAGTCATCCGCCATCTGGGCGCACTCTTCGTCGCCTGGGTCCGCCGTACACTGTCGCGGTGACCCTGATCATCGTCCTCATCGTTGTCGCGTTGCTGATTCTGTTCGTCGTCGTGACGTACAACGGACTCGTACGAGCCAGAAACACCGTCGACAACGCGTGGTCGCAGATCGACGTTCAGCTCAAGCGTCGACTCGATCTCATTCCTAATCTCGTGGAGACCGTGAAGGGCTACGCGGCCCACGAGCGCGAAGCGCTCGAAGCCGTCGTCACGGCCCGTAATTCGGCCCTGGCCGCCCCGTCCGATCCGCATTCACAAGCCGCGGCCGACAACTTGGTGTCGGGCACCCTCCGCCAGCTGTTCGCCCTCTCCGAGGCGTATCCCGATCTCAAAGCCAACCAGAACTTCCTGAATCTCCAGGAAGAGTTGACGGCAACCGAGAGTCGCGTCGCGTACGCGCGCCAGTTCTACAACGATTCGGTGCTCTCGTATCACAACAAGCTCGACACCTTCCCGACGGTTCTCGTCGCCAAGATCGGGACGTTCCCGCGTCGTGAGTTCTTCGAGGCCGAAGAGGCGGCTCAGAAGCCGCCCACGGTCTCGTTCTGATGGTGTCTCGCTGATGTTCGACGAGATTCGCTCCAACAAACGTCGTTCCGTCTTCCTCGTCGCCGGCTTCGTCCTGTTCGTGGTGGCCGTGGGCTCGATCGTCGGCTACCTGGTCGGCGGTGGGCCGACTTCGCTCGTGGTCTCGGCGATCGTCGCCCTCGTCGTGGCCTGGGGCTCGTATTGGAAGTCGGACTCGATCGCGCTCGCCGTCAGCCGTGCGAAACCGGCCGACCCCGAGACCTACCAGCGACTGCACAACCTCGTCGAAGGCTTGTGTATCGCCAGTGGATTGCCCAAGCCACGCGTCTACGTGATCGACGACGTGGCCCCCAACGCGTTCGCGACGGGTCGCAACCCCCGTCACGCCGCCATCGCCGTCACCACCGGTCTTCTCGACCAGATGAACCGTGTCGAGCTCGAGGGCGTCGTCGCGCACGAACTCTCGCACATCCGAAATTACGACATCCTCGTGAGCACCATTGCGGTGACTCTCGTCGGGACGATCGCGATCATGACCGACTTGGCGATCCGAATGATGTGGTGGAACGGCGGTCGAGCGCGTCGTTCGGGAGACCGCAACGATTCGGCGAATCCGCTCGCCATCTTCGGATTCCTCCTGCTGATCCTCTCGCCGATCATCGCCCGCGCCATGCAAGCTGCCGTCAGTCGTCGACGGGAGACTCTGGCCGACATCTCGGCATGCCAGATGACCCGCTATCCGCCCGGACTCATCTCGGCGCTCGAGAAGTTGAAAGCCGACACGACCGCCACGCATTCGGCGTCGATGGCGACGGCACATTTGTGGATCGAACAACCCTTGTCGGGTGTTCGCGACGAGGGACGCCTCGGCTGGTTTCATCGCATGTTCGACACGCACCCGCCACTCGACGACCGCATCGCCCTCTTGAAGGAGCTCTGATGAATTCTCCGCGACTCTCATCACTTCGCATCGCAACTCTGTTGTCGATCGCGACTATCGCCGCGGCCTGTGGTGGGGGAGACGGCGCCCCCGTCAGCGTCGCGGCCGAAGCCGTCACGTCGACGTCGGCCCCCTCGGAATCGTCGACGACGACGGTCGCCACGCTGGCCTCGACCACGTCCACGCCAGCCCCGGTCGAGGTGCCGACGTTCCCGCTGACCGGTCTGCCGATCGGTGATCCCGCTTCGGCCGATCGGCCCGCTCTGATCGTCAAGATCGACAACAACCCGGGAGCCTGGCCCCAATCAGGCGTCGTCCAGGCCGACATCGTTTACGAGGAGAACGTCGAGTCCTGGACTCGTTTCGCCGCTGTGTTCCACTCGAATGGATCCGATCCGGTCGGACCCATTCGGTCGGGCCGCACCCAGGACATCAGTCTGGGAACCAGCCTCGATCGCCCGCTGCTCGTGTGGAGCGGCGGCAATCCCACGGTGACCAACCTGATCAACAAATCCGATCTCGTCAACATGAGCGTCAGTGCCGCCGGGCCCAATGGCGGCTTCTTCCGTTCCTCCGACAAGAAGGCACCGCACAACTTGTTCGCCAAGACTTCGGCCATCTGGGCGCTCGACGAAGGTCGCGGTGGACGTCCGACACCGCAGTTCGTCTACCGCTCGCCGGACGACGTCGTTCCAGGGGCGCCGTCGCCCGGCGTCAAGTTGAAGATGGATGGTGCGATGCGAGCGTCGTGGGAGTGGAGTTCGTCGACCGGGACCTACCTGAGAACCAACGATGACGAGCCCGCAGTTCAGTCGGACGGAGCGCGCATCGACACCAACAACGTGGTCGTCCTGGTGTGCGAATACAAGACGAGCGTCGCCGACGCTCGCAGCCCGGAGGCCCAGACGACCGGCGAGGGGGTCGCGTGGGTCTTCACCGGTGGCTCCATGGTGAAGGGGACCTGGACCCGTCCCGACAAGAACTCTCCGTGGACGCTCACCGCCGACGACGGGTCGGTCATCGCACTCACCCCGGGCCGCACCTGGGTCGCGTTGATCCGCGACGGCCAGGCCGTGCCGGTTCCGGCCGGTACCGCGGTGGCCGACGCCGATTGGCCCTGACCGTTCCGTCGCGGTGACGTTCGGCCACTCAATCGGTCGTCGTCGCGACGACACGCCCCGTTAGCCTGACGCCATGTCTTCGTCCGCCCCGTCATCGGTCACCGGCTCGTTCCCGGTCAAGCGTGGTTTCGCCGAAATGCTCAAGGGAGGCGTCATCATGGACGTCGTCACGCCGGAGCAGGCTCGTATCGCCGAAGACGCTGGTGCGTGCGCCGTCATGGCTCTCGAGCGGGTTCCAGCCGACATCCGCAAGGACGGCGGCGTCGCGCGAATGAGCGACCCGGAGATGATCGAAGGCATCAAGAAGGCCGTGTCGATTCCGGTCATGGCCAAGGCTCGAATCGGGCATTTCGTCGAAGCGCAGATCCTGCAGGCTCTCGGCGTCGATTTCGTCGACGAGAGTGAAGTTCTCACCCCGGCCGACGAAGCCCATCACATCGACAAGTACAAGTTCTCCGTTCCTTTCGTCTGCGGCGCCACGAACCTCGGTGAGGCTCTTCGGCGTATCGCTGAGGGCGCGGCCATGATCCGATCCAAGGGTGAGGCCGGAACCGGCAACGTGGTCGAGGCCGTCCGCCATCTGCGCTCGATTCTCGGCGACATCAAGAAGATCGGTACGGCCGACTCGGCCGAACTCTTCGATTGGGCCAAGCGTCTGCAAGCCCCGCTTCCTCTCGTGCAGGAGATCGCCGCGACCGGCAAGCTTCCCGTACCGCTGTTCTGCGCCGGCGGACTCGCCACTCCCGCCGATGCCGCGCTCGCGATGCAGCTCGGCGCCGAGGCGGTGTTCGTCGGTTCGGGAATCTTCAAGAGCGAGACGCCCGCGGTGCGCGCCAAGGCGATCGTCGAGGCCACCACGCACTTCGACAACCCCGAGATTCTCGCCAAGGTGAGTCGAGGCCTAGGCGCTCCCATGACGGGCATCGGTATGGACGAGATCAACCAGCGGTACGCGGAGCGCGGCTGGTGACGAGGCCCCCAGGCCATGGCCCGCATCGGCGTCCTGGCGCTTCAGGGTGCCTTCGCGGCGCACGCTGACCGGCTGAGCGGACTCGGCGCGTCGGTCGTCGAGGTGCGTCGCCCCGAACACCTCGTCGGTCTCGACGGCATCGTCCTGCCCGGAGGTGAGAGCACGACGATGAGCAACCTGCTCCAGTCGTCGGGTCTCGCGTCGGAACTGGCCCGAGCCATTGCTGATGGACTGGCCGTCTTCGGCACCTGCGCCGGCATGATTCTGCTGTCGAGATCGATCCTCGACGGTCGTGACGATCAGATCTCCTTCGCGGCCCTCGGAGTGTCGGTGCGGCGAAACGCCTACGGCCGTCAAGTCGACTCGTTCGAATGCGACCTCGACGTGACGTCACTCGACCATCCGTTCCACGCGATCTTCATTCGCGCCCCCGCGATCGTCGACATCGACTCCGACGTCGAAGTCCTGGCGTCCTGGAACGGAGCGCCGGTACTCGTTCGTTCGGGTCGCGTTCTGGCCGCGTCGTTCCATCCCGAACTCACTCCTGATTCGCGCATCCATCAGCTCTTCCTCGACATCGTCGAAGCCGACTCCCGACTATCCGTGAGGTGAACCGTGTCCGGACACTCCAAATGGGCAACGATCAAACACAAGAAGGGCGCCGCCGACAAGGCGCGCGGAAAGCTCTTCGCCAAGATCGCCCGCCAACTCGAAGTGGCGGCTCGAGAGGGCGGAGGCGATCCGTCGTCCAATGCCTCGTTGCGCACGGTCGTGCTGAAGGCCAAAGCCGCCCAGATGACCAACGACGCGATCGATCGAGCGATCAAACGTGGATCGGGTGTCAACGATGGTGGCAACTACGAGTCGATCGTCTACGAGGGCTACGCACCCGGGGGAGTGGCGCTCATGGTCGACACCCTCACCGACAATCGCAATCGCACCGGCGGTGAGATCCGGAACATCTTCTCCAAACTCGGCGGCTCCATGGCCGAGCCGGGCGCCGTCGGCTGGCAGTTCAGTCGTCGGGGTGTCATTCTCCTCGACGGTTCGGCCCCCGAAGACGACGTGATGATGGCTGCCCTCGAGGCCGGCGCCGACGACATCGCACGCGACGGATCGACGTGGAGGATCACGACGGATCCCGCCGTGGTGTACGACGTGAAGGCTTCGCTCGAATCGGCCGGCCTGTCAGTCGTCTCCGCCGACTCCACGATGGTGTCGTCCACCCAGATCGAAGTCACCGATCTCGAGACGGCGAAGAAGATCCTGAAGATCATGGAAGCACTCGAGGACAACGACGACGTGCAGGACGTCTTCTCGAATTTCGACATCTCCGATGACATGATGGAAGCCGTGGGCTGACACGATTCGTCAGACCTCGACGAAAGGCGGATTCATGGCACTCGGCGTCGGCGACTCGGCCCCCGATTTCACTCTTCCCGGCACCGGAGGACGGTCGTACTCGTTGTCCGAATACTCGGGCCGTCCCGTGGTTCTCGTCTTCTACCCCGGAGATGACACGCCCGTCTGCACGAAGCAGTTGAACTCCTACAACGACGAACTGGCCCAGTTCGAGGGCCTCGACGCCGTCGTGCTCGGCATCTCCGCGCAGGACGTCTCGAGCCACGAGAAGTTCGCGGGCAAACACGGATTCCGTTTTCCGCTCCTCGCCGACGTCGACAAGAAAGTCGCCGCGGCCTACGGAGTTCTCGGTCCTTTGGGATTCGTCCGGCGGAGCGTCTTCGTCGTCGACGCCCAGGGGAAAGTCACCTACGCCCACCGGGCCCTGGCCGGCCTCACTTTTCGGTCGGTCGACGAACTGACGGCCGCCCTGTCGGCAGCCCGCTGACATCCCCCGGGGCCCGGGTCCCGACCGATAGAATCGTACGCATGTTCGGTCGGCGTGTTCTCGGGATCGACCCGGGCCTGACCCGGTGCGGTTACGCCGTGATCGACGGGCAGACGCAGCCGAAGGCGGTTTCCCTCGGGGTTCTGAGATCCGAACCCCACGACGATCTCCCGGTCCGTCTGAGGCGCATTCACGACGATCTGCTGGCCCTCCTGGACGAGTTCCGGCCCCACGCCGTGGCCGTCGAACAGGTCTTTTTCCAGAACAACGTCCGTACCGCCATGGGGGTCGCGCAGGTGAGCGGTCTGGCCCTGGCCGAAGCCCAACGATTCGGATGCGACGTCGTGCAGTTCACTCCCACCCAAGTCAAAGACGCGGTGGCCGGTTGGGGTGGCGCCGACAAGGCCCAGGTTCAAGCGATGGTCCAACGGCGCCTCGGGCTCTCGACCCCACCCCGTCCTGCCGACGCAGCCGACGCCGCCGCTCTGGCCTTGTGCTATCTGAGCGTGGCTCCGACTCGCGAACGAGTACGCGAAGCCCTCGGAGGTCGGCCGTGATCGGAAGTCTCCGCGGAACGGTGGCCGAGCGCATGGCCGAGGGCATCGCCCTTCTCGAGGTGGGCGGAGTCGGCTACCTGGTCCACGTGACACCCCGGACCCTCGCCGAACTCGAACCCACGTCGCCGGCGTTCTTGTACGTGCATCATCACATCCGGGACGACGCTCAGACCCTGTACGGCTTTCTTCGTCGCGACGAGAAGGAGACCTTCGGGATCCTCCTCGCCACCCACGGCATCGGCCCGTCGATGGCTATGGCGATCCTGTCGACGCACTCTCCACGGGCGCTCGTCGACGTCGTGTCATCTTCCGATCTGAGTGCCCTCACTTTGGTGCCGGGAGTTGGCAAGAAGACGGCCGAACGCCTCCTGGTCGAATTGAAGAACCGTCTCCAGGTTCCCGTCCTCGACGAGCCGAACTCTGCCGACGGTACGACCTCGCCCGTGAGCGACGTACGAAACGCTCTCATCGGTCTCGGCTACTCGGACGCCGAGATCCGCGAAGCGCTGCGCGAAGTGTCCGACGGCGATGCCGCGACGATGTTGCGCTCGGCTCTGGCCCATCTCGGAGCTCGTCGTGCGGGATGAATTCCTCGACCCCGTCAGTCGTGCCGACGACGCCGACGAGCCCGACGACGTCGGCCTGCGCCCTCGTCGACTCGACGAGTTCGTCGGGCAGCGCGAGCTCAAGGAGAAGTTGTCGATCGTCCTCCAGGCCGCCAAGTCTCGAGGTGAGGCCGTCGACCACCTCCTCTTCGCCGGTCCTCCCGGCCTCGGCAAGACCACGTTGTCGGTGATCATCGCCGCCGAGATGGGCACACGGCTACACGTGACTTCCGGACCGGCACTCGAGCGAGCCGGCGACTTGGCCGCCATCCTCACCAAACTCGAACCGGGTGACGTGTTGTTCATCGACGAAATTCACCGGCTGAGCCGCACGGTCGAAGAGATCCTGTATCCGGCCATGGAGGACTTCCAGATCGACATCGTGGTGGGCAAAGGTCCGGCCGCGTCGAGCATCCGCCTGACTCTCCCGCGTTTCACTCTCGTCGGTGCGACCACCCGCACCGGCATGATCACCGGACCGCTGCGGGACCGATTCGGACTCGTCGCCCGTCTCGAGTACTACGACACCGACGAACTCACCTCGATCGTCTCGCGTGCCGCAGCGATCCTCGGGTTCGGCATCGACTCCGCCGGTTCTCGCGAGATCGCGCGGCGAAGTCGTGGAACTCCGCGTATTGCCAACCGTCTCCTGCGCCGTGTTCGGGATTACGCCGAAGTCGCCGGTCTGCCCGCGATCGACAGCGACGTCGCCGACCGCGGTCTCGCGGTGTTCGGAGTCGACGGTTCCGGCCTCGACAAGTCCGATCGCCAACTTCTGTCGGCGATCTGCCAGCAGTTCTCCGGAGGTCCGGTCGGGTTGTCCACGCTCGCCATTGCGGTCGGCGAACAAACCGAGACGGTCGAGGACGTCTACGAACCGTTCCTGATCCAGCAAGGATTCATCGCGCGCACACCTCGTGGTCGAGTCGCGCTCGCCGCGGCTTGGAATCACCTCGGTCTCGCGCTGCCCGAGGGCGGCCCGCCGCCGCTCTTCTGATGCTGACGGACGAGTTCGACTACGAACTCCCCGAATCGCGAATCGCCCAGACACCGGTCGAGCCGCGAGATTCGGCGCGACTCCTCATCGATCACCACACGTCGATCGAGCACGGCATCATCCGCGATCTTCCGAAGTTCTTGAGCTCGGGCGATCTCATGGTCGTCAACGACACCCGCGTCCTCCCGGCTCGACTCCATGTTCACAGAGCCAGCGGTGGACGCGTCGAGGTTCTTCTTCTCGAAGCGTTGCGGGACGACCGCACCCGCTGGGAGGCCATGATCCGTCCCGGCGGCCGTCTCAAACCGGGGGAGTCCCTTCTCGACGCCGACGAGCGGGTCGTCGCGACGTTCGACGGACGCTCGGAGAACGACGACACCTTCGAGATCTCGCTCGTGGACTCCGGCGAGGCGGTCGACGACGTCCTCGAGCGCCTCGGCGAGGTGCCGCTTCCTCCGTACATCACCGAACGTCTCGACGAGCCGACGCGTTACCAGACCGTGTACGCCCGGCGCGCGGCGTCGGCAGCCGCTCCGACCGCCGGCCTGCATTTCACTCCCGAACTTCTCGCCCGAATCGAGGCCATCGGCGTCGAGATCCTGCGCGTCGAGCTGATCGTCGGCCGTGACACCTTCACGCCGGTCACCGTCGACGATCCCACGAAGCACCGCATGCACAGCGAGTGGTATTCGGTTCCCGAGGCGGTTCTCGAGCGTTGTCTCGCCGCCGACCGCGTGCTGGCGATCGGAACCACATCGGTGCGGAGCCTCGAATCGGCGGCAACCACCGGCCGTCTCGAAGGCCGCACCGATCTCTTCATCCGCCGCGGTTACGACTGGAAAGTCGTCGACCGTTTGCTCACCAACTTCCATCTTCCCCGAACGACATTGCTCATGATGATCGACGCCTTCGTCGGCCCCCGTTGGAAAGACCTCTACGCCGAAGCCAACCGGCAGGAGTATCGATTCCTGTCGTTCGGCGATGCCATGCTGTTGTCCCGCTGATGCATCCCGTTCATTTCGCCCCGCTCGCCCAGGACGGCACGGCCCGATCCGGTCTGGCGACCACCGCACACGGCGCGTACCGAACACCGTGCTTCATGCCGGTCGGTACGCGCGGCGCGATCAAGTACCTCAGTGCCGCCGACTACGAGTCCTTGGGAGCCGAGATCGTGCTCGGCAACACCTACCACTTGATGCTCCGTCCCGGCGCCGACGTCGTCGAGCGATTCGGCGGAATTGCCGCGTTCGCCGGCTGGAAGGGACTGACGCTCACCGATTCCGGTGGATTCCAGATCTTCTCTCTCGAACCCCGAGTCGACGACGAGGGAGTGACCTTCAAGTCCACGTACGACGGAAGTTCCCATCGATTCACTCCGGAACTAGCCGTCGACGTTCAGCAACGGCTCGGAGCGACGATCCAGATGGTGCTCGACGTCTGCCCGCCCCTTCCGTCCGCTCCCGAGGTCGTGCGAACCGCTCTCGAACGAACGTCGGCGTGGGCGGCCCGAGCCCGTGCGCACCACACCCGATCCGATCAGGCGCTCTTCGGCATCGTTCAAGGCGGCATCAGTCCGACCATGCGCCGCGAGAGTGCCGAGCGAACCGTGGCCCTGGCCTTCGACGGCTACGGCATCGGAGGATTGTCGGTGGGAGAGACGCGCGACGAGATGCTTCCGGCTCTCGCGGCCGCGATCGAGGTACTTCCTCACGATCGCCCGCGGTACCTCATGGGAGTGGGGGATCCGGCCTCGCTCGTCGAAGCGATCGCTCTCGGTGTCGACCAATTCGACTGCGTCATGCAGACGCGGCTCGGACGCCACGGGACGGCACTCACCCAGATCGGTCGTCTCAACGTCAAGAACGCGAAGTTCACTCTCGACGACGAACCGATCGACGATCGCTGTCCTTGTGACGTCTGTCGGCGACATTCACGGGGCTACCTCCGGCACCTCTTCCAGGTGAACGAGCCGACCGCGTCGCGGCTGGTTTCGATCCACAACATCGCCTGGACCTTCGACCTCATGAACCGCGCCCGGGAAGCCATCGCTGCGGGTCGTTTCGACGATCTGAGACGGTCGACCCTGGCCGTCTGGGGCTGATCCATCCGGTCGGCCGGGGCGGCTGGCCACTAACATTCCCCGGGTTCCCTTTCGATCGGACGGTCATGCTTCTCGCCCTTCTCGCCTCCAAGGATTCGTCACAGAACTCCGGGGGGAGTTTCTTGTTCACGCTGGTCTTCATGGGCCTCATCGGGTTCGCCATGTACTTCTTGATGATCAGGCCACAGCGCCGTCGTATGCGGGAGACCGCCGAGATGCAGAAGGCCATTGGCGACGGCGACGAGGTCCTGACCAATTCCGGCATGTACGGCTTCGTGAACGCGATGGACGGCGACGTCGTCTGGCTGGAGATCGCCGAGAACGTCGAGATCCGGGTGTCGCGAGCGGCGATCGCCCGCAAGGTGAACCCGAGCGCTGAAGCAGCCGGCGGTCCCGAGTCCTCCGCCTCGGAAGAGTGATCCCGTGAGTCGTCGCCTCGCCACGTCACTGGCGATCTTCCTCGCCGCCGTGGCCCTCGGCCTCGGAGCGACCCTGGCCGCTGGTAACGAACCGTCTCTCGGTCTCGACCTCCAAGGTGGCGTGTCGGTCACCCAGGAACCGGTCGGGGACTACAACTCCGAGTCGCTCGATCTCGCGGTCGAGCGGATTCGCGAGCGGGTCGACTCCCTCGGAGTCGCCGAACCCGAAATCATCCGCCAGGGCGATGCGATCGTCGTCAATCTGCCCGGTGTCGAGAACCAAGACGACGCCATTCGCCTCGTCCAAGTGACCGGAGCCGTTCTCCTCCGGCCGGTGCTCGCCGCGACTCCGATCGCCTCGAATCAGACGCCCCCGGCCAGCCTCCCTTCGTCGGAGTCGCCGACGTCCACGTCGGCCCCCGATCCGGCAGCCAGCACGACCTTGGCTGCGCCGCCGATCTCGTTGTCGCTCGCCCCGGCCACGACCGCATCACCGGGCCCGTCTCGCCGCCCGATGGGAACGCCGACGTCGACATCGCTCGCCCCGACTGTCACATCGGTCGCAACATCGATCACAACATCGACGGGATCGTCGATCGCTGGCGATGGATCCACGACCACCACGATGGCGGCTGATGGTTCGTCGACGACGACGGTCGATGCCGCACCCCCGTCCTCCGTCGATCCCAATCTCGCCGGTGGGGACCCAGCCGACCCCACGGCCACGATCGTGGCCCGCAATTCCGACGGCAGCGAGATCTACCAACTCGGCCCGGCCTTCGCGAGTGGCGAAGTGTTCAACAGCGACGCTCAGGCCGACATCATCCAGGGCGGTTGGGGAGTGCGCGTCACTCTCAAGGGTGGGCCCGCTGGTGCCGACCTCTGGAACGTCGGAGCCTCACAGTGCTTCAACGGTGGGGCGACGTGTCCGACTCGGCGCATGGCGATCGTGCTCGACGGCGTCGTGCAGTCGGCTCCGACCGTCAATCAGCCGTCGTTCAGCGGCGGCGTCGACATCACCGGAAGTTTCTCGGAGTCCGAAGCCAAGGACCTGGCTCGAGTCCTGAAAAGCGGTGCTCTGCCCGTGCGCCTCCAGGTTCAGGCGGTCCAGACCGTGTCGCCGACGCTCGGAGAAGACTCCTTGCGCGCCGCGATCATCGCAGGCTTGATCGGC
Source organism: uncultured Bifidobacterium sp. (assembly GCA_964397715.1). GTDB lineage: Bacteria > Actinomycetota > Acidimicrobiia > Acidimicrobiales > Ilumatobacteraceae > Casp-actino8. The sequence continues at coordinate 22,726 of CAYNKE010000007.1, forward strand.
GTGGCCCTCGTGCTCGCGTTCATGCTCTTGTACTACCGATCGCTCGCGCTGGTGGTCGTCGGTGGCCTCCTCGTCTCGGGTGCCATTCAGTGGAGCATCATTTCGCTGCTCTCCAAGACCAACGGTCTCGCGCTGAGCCTCTCGGGGGCCGCTGGCATCATCGTGTCGATCGGCGTCACCGTCGACTCGTACGTCGTGTTCTTCGAGAAACTGAAGGACGAAGTCCGAGCCGGTCGAACCATGCGCAACTCCGCCGAGCGGAGTTTCAAGTCGGCTTGGCGCACGATCATCGCCGCCGACACGGTGTCGCTCATCGGCGCCTTCACCCTGTGGTATCTGACGGTCGGATCGGTGCGCGGCTTCGCCTTCTTCCTCGGTCTCTCCACGTTGTGCGACGTCGTGGTCGCCTGGTTCTTCACCCGTCCCACCATGCTCCTGTTGTCCCGGCGCCGTCTCTACGGCACGAAGGGAGCCTTCGGAGTCGACACGTCAGGGAGTCCGGCATGAGCGAGACCGCTGTTTCGAAATCCATCTGGGGCCGCCTGTACAACGGCCAAACCTCCTTCGACTTCTACGGAAAGCGCCGGATCGGCTTCGGGTTGTCCCTCGTCGTCATCGTCGTGTCGCTGGTGTCGCTCTTCACCCGCGGCATCAATCTCGGTATCGACTTCGAAGGCGGAGTCGCCTGGCAGGTGCCGGCCACCGCCACCATGGACATCGATGCCGCCCGTGGAGTCCTGGAGGACAACGGGATCGACACCGCGAGCGCCAAGGTCCAGACGCTCACGTCGGGATCTCAGGAATTCGTCCGGCTCCAGGTGGGGGACCAACCGCTCGAGACCCGCACCAAGGTTCAGCAGGAACTCGCCGAGAAAGCGGGCCTCGAATCATCCGACGTGTCCGTGAGTTCGGTCAGTTCTTCGTGGGGACGGACCATCACCGAGAAGGCCGTGCGCGCTCTCGTGATCTTCCTCGTGCTCGTGTCGATGTACATCGCCTGGCGCTTCGAATGGCGCATGGCCGCGGCCGCGATTCTGGCCATGGTGCACGACGTCCTGATCAGCGTCGGCGTCTACTCGCTCACCGGATTCGAAGTCACGCCGGCGACCATCGTCGCGTTCCTGACGATTCTGGGCTTCTCGCTCTACGACACGATCGTGGTGTTCGACAAAGTGCAGGACAACGTCAAGCGGTTCAGCGGCACCCGCACACCGGTTGCCGACATCGTCAACGTGTCGGCCAACCAGGTTCTTATGCGTTCGCTGAACACCAGCCTCGCCGCCATCCTGCCCGTGCTGTCGCTCCTCGTCCTCGGTAGCGAGATCCTCGGAGCGATCGCGTTGCGCGAGTTCTCGTTGGCCCTGCTCGTGGGCGTGACGACGGGTGCGTACTCGTCGGTGTACATCGCGACCCCGCTGTTCGCGATCTTCAAGGAGCGCGAGGCCAAGTACTCGTCGCTGCGCGGAACACACCTGACGGGCGCCGCGTTGCAGCAGATGGTCGTGACCGGCCTGCCGGCCGGCAACCGCGCCGTCAAGCGGGTGGAGGCGTCCTCGGGCGAGGTGCAGAGCACCGACGCCACCGCGTCGGCCGTGCTGACCCATCCGCCGCGACCTCGCAAGAAGCGTCGCCGGTAGATTGCTCCCATGAGTCATCCATCGCTCGCGGAACACGTCCGGGCGATCTCCGACTATCCCAAGCCCGGTGTCACGTTCCGTGACATCACTCCTCTCCTCGGTCACGGACCGGCGTTGCAGTCGGCCGTCGATCAGATGGCCGAGCGGTTCGCCGGCGATCGCGTCGACCGAGTGATCGGCATCGAGGCTCGCGGGTTCATCCTGGGCGCTCCGGTCGCGGTCAGTCTGGGTGCCGGCTTCGTTCCGGTCCGCAAGGCGGGCAAATTGCCGTGGGCGGTCGTGCGCGAGGAGTACCAACTCGAATACGGGACCGACAAGCTCGAGATCCACCGCGACGCAATCCACCCCGAGGAGCGAGTCGTCGTGATCGACGACGTCCTCGCGACCGGAGGGACCGCCGCCGCGACGTGTCGCCTGGTCGAGACCCTCGGCGCCACGATCGTCGGACTCGGCATGTTGATCGAACTGACGGCTCTCAACGGACGCGCCGCACTCGGCGCCCGACGCATCGAATCGCTGCTCGAGTTCTGATGATCCGATCCGGAGGAGTCGCATGTCCACGGTGACTCGACTCCTGCCCTGGCGCCGCCACCAGAGCACTCCCACGGACGAACTGTTCCAGGTCCTCTCGTCGTATCGACGTCGTCACCCGAAGGCCAACACGGCCCTCATGGCCAAGGCCTACGAAGTCGCGCGCGAAGCTCACCAGAACCAGACCCGCAAGAGCGGAGAGGGATACATCAACCACCCGCTCGCCGTCGCCAAGATCGTGGCCGACATCGGACTGGACGACACGACGATCGCGGCCGCCCTTCTCCACGACGCGGTGGAGGACACCGAGATCACGGTGGGTGACGTGGAGCGCGAGTTCGGCTCCGACGTCGCGGCCATCGTGGACGGCGTCACCAAGCTCGAGCGCATCCAGTTCGACTCGAAAGAGGCCCAACAGGCCGCGACGATGCGCAAGATGCTGGTGGCCATGGCCAAGGACCTGCGAGTCCTCATCATCAAGTTGGCCGATCGCCTGCACAACATGCGCACCATCGCGTCCATGCCGCTCGAGAAGCAGCAGCGCATCGCCAACGAGACGCTCGAAATTTACGCACCGCTTGCCCACCGCCTCGGAATGCAGGGTCTCAAACAGCAACTCGAGGACCTGGCGTTCGCGTCGTTGTATCCGAAACGCTACGCCGAACTCGACCACCTCGTCACGACCCGCAGTCCGGAGCGCGACATCTACCTCGCCAAGGCCATGGCCGACGTCCGGAGCCAGTTGGCCGATCTCAACATCACGGCCGACGTGACCGGTCGCGGCAAGCATCTCTGGAGCATCTACGAGAAGATGATCCAGAAGGGCAAGGAATTCGACGAGATCTTCGACATCGTCGCCATTCGCGTGGTCGTCGACTCGGTCAAGGACTGCTACGCGGCCCTGGGCTGCCTCCACGGACACTGGAAGCCGGTCGTCGGCCGCTTCAAGGACTACGTCGCGATGCCGAAGTTCAATCTGTACCAGAGTCTCCACACCACCGTGATCGGTCCCGGAGGAAAGCCACTCGAGATCCAGATCCGGACTCGAGAGATGCATCAGCGAGCCGAATGGGGAGTGGCCGCGCACTGGGCCTACAAGGCCGGCGACGAGACGCCCGATATCGACTGGCTCAACCGAATCATCGACTGGCAGAGCGAGATCGCCGATCCCGCTCAATTCATGGAGAGCCTCAAGACCGACCTCGATCAGGACGAGATCTTCGTGTTCACTCCGAAGGGACGCGTGATCGCTCTCCCTCTCGGTGCGTGTCCGGTCGACTTCGCGTACTCGGTCCACACCGAAATCGGCAATGCGTGTATCGGCGCCCGTGTGAACGGACGTCTGGTTCCACTCGAACACGAGTTGCGTTCGGGCGACACCTGCGAGATCTTCACGTCGAAGGTCGACACGGCAGCCCCATCACGTGAATGGCTGGATTTCGTCGCCTCGCCCAAGGCTCGCAACAAGATCCGGCAGTGGTACACGCGCGAACACCGTGACGATCTGATCGAGATGGGTCGGGAGGCCTTCGAGACCGAGTTCCGTATCGAACGACTTCCGATCTCGCACGTGATGGAAAGCGAATTCCTCCACGAGGAGGCCCTCGAGCACGGTTACGCCGACGTCGATTCGCTTCTCGCCGCGGTTGGCGGCGGTCAGCTCGGCGCCAAGGCCATCTCGCAGCGTGTGGCTCATCGCTACAAGAGCGAAGGGGCCGAAGAACGTCTGACCATGTCGGTTCTGCACCCCAACGAACTGCGTCGTGGCGCCACGCAATCCGGCGTCCACGTCGAAGGCTTCGACGACGTGCTCGTTCGGCTGTCGAAGTGCTGCACACCGGTTCCCGGTGACGACATCATCGGATTCCTGACTCGTGGACGCGGGGTGAGCGTCCATCGGACCGACTGCGCCAATGCCGCGTCGCTCGCTCACGATCAGTCGGCTCGACTCGTGGACGTCGAGTGGGACGGATCGGCGACCGGTCGAGTCTTTCGTGCGGGAGTGGAGGTCGTGGCCCTCGACCGAAGTCGGCTGCTCCGCGACGTCGCCAACGCTCTGTCGGAGCAGCACGTGAACATCGTCGCGTGCAGCACGCACACCGGCAACGATCGCATCGCCAAGATGCGCTTCGAATTCGAACTCGCCGACCCGGGCCACCTCGACAGCGTCATCCGGACGATCAAGAAGATCGACGCGGTGTACGACGCGTATCGCGTCGTCCAGAAGACGGCCGCCAACTGACGTCACGGCGCCAAAGGTCTCCGGGCCGGTCGAAGCCGACCGGTAGCCTCGTGGGGTGCCCGAATTCCAGACCAGCCCGGGGATGCGCGACGTCCTGGCTCCCGAATCGGCCCGTTGGCGCCGGTTCGTTCAGGTCTTCGCGACGGTCGTCGAGGGCGCGGGGTACGAGCAGATCGTGACACCGCTTCTGGAGGACATCGGCGTCTTCTCGCGCGTCGGGGAAGCGACCGACGTCGTCACCAAGGAGATGTACGACTTCGTCGACAAAGGTGAGAGACACGTCGCTTTGCGACCCGAATTCACGGCGAGCGTCTGCCGCGCTTATGTCCAACACCGCCCGACTCTTCCGTGGAAGGCGTGGTATTCGGGCCCGAACTTCCGCTACGAGAAGCCGCAGCGAGGTCGCTTTCGGCAGTTCGACCAAGTCGGCATCGAGGTGCTCGGCCCCACCGACCCCGACGTCGACGTCGAAGTCATCGCCCTCGGTTGGCGATTCTTCGCGGCTCTCGGCCTGAAAAAGGTCACCCTTCGACTCAACAGCTTGGGGGAGCCGAGCGACCGCCAGCGCTACACCGACGCGCTGCGGAAGCACTTCACGACTCATGCCGCCGACCTGGCCGATGACACCCGAGCGACTCTGGCCCGCAACCCCTTGCGTGTCCTCGACTCCAAACGGCCCGAGGACACGTCGGTTCTCGCTTCGGCGCCACGAATCGACGATTTCTACAGCGACGCGGCCGCCGAACACTTCACCCGTGTTCAAGTCGGACTGAAGGCTCTCGAGATTCCCTTCGTGCGTGACGAGCGGCTGGTGCGCGGCCTCGACTACTACCGTTTCACGACGTTCGAATATGCCGGCGGCACCCTCGATTCGGCGCAGAACGCCTTGGGTGGAGGCGGTCGCTACGACGGTCTCGTCGAAGATCTCGGCGGTCCGGCAACTCCGGGGATCGGTTTCGCCCTCGGACTCGACCGCACCCTTCTCGCCTGTGACGACGAGGGTGTGTTCGCCGCCACGGCGAGCGCGATCGACGTGTTCGTGATCGATGCAACGGGAGGCGCTCAGGCCCTGACGCTCACCGATCAGATCCGACGCGCCGGATTGTCGGCTGATCGCGCCTTCGACAATCGCTCGATGAAGAGCCAGATGAAGGCCGCCGACCGCAGTAACGCCCGTTTCGCCGTGATCATCGGCGCCGACGAACTGGCCGCGGGTCGAGCGATCATCCGTCCGATGAACGGCGGCGATCAGTTCGACGTCGACCGCTCGGCCCTCCTCGACACCCTTCGTTCTCTCATCCCCAAGGACCCCTCATGACAGTCACTCCCTCCGAAACATCGATGCGAACCCATCTCTGCGGCGAATTGCGGACGAGTGACATCGGCCGGACCGTGAGCCTCTGCGGCTGGATCGCCAAGCGCCGTGAACACGGCGACAAACTCGCCTTCGTCGACCTGCGTGACCACACCGGAATCGTGCAGTGCGTCATCGACGACGGCGTCGACCTCCGCAGCGAGTACGTCGCACGCATCACCGGAGTCGTTCGCGCGCGCCCGACGGGAACCGTCAACACCAACTTGACGACTGGTGAGATCGAGATCGGCGACTGCACCGTCGAAGTGCTCCGCTCGGCCGACCCGCCGCCGTTCCCGATCGACGCCCGTGCTGACGACGTCGACGAGAACGTTCGACTCCAGTACCGGTACCTCGACATCCGACGCGAGCGGATGCAGCGCAACATCCGAGTTCGCGCCAAGGTGAATTCCGCCGTCCGGGCCGCCATGGAGCGTCAAGGGTTCGTCGAAGTCGAGACCCCGATGCTCGTCCCGTCCACCCCCGAAGGTGCCCGTGAATTCCTGGTTCCGTCGCGCAAGGAGCCCGGTTCGTTCTATGCGCTGCCTCAGAGCCCGCAACTCTTCAAGCAGCTCCTCATGGTCGCCGGCATCGACCGCTACTACCAGATCGCGCGCTGTCTGCGCGACGAAGATCTGCGCGCCGATCGTCAGTACGAGTTCATGCAACTCGACGCCGAGATGAGTTTCGTCACCCAGGACGACGTTCTCGCGGCCATCAGCGAAGCGGTGTTGTCGGCGGCCGAGGCCGTCACCGGGGAACGGCCCCCGTCAATCGAACGCATCACGTGGCGCGACGCCATGGATCGATTCGGCGTCGACAAACCCGACCTGCGGTTCGGGATGGAACTCGTCGAACTCACGCCCATCTTTGCGTCGACCGAGTTCAAAGCCTTCGCCGGAGCCGCTTCCATCAAGGGCATCCGCGCGACCGGTCGGGCCGAGGAGTTCGGACGAAACAAGCTCGACGCACTCACCGACAAAGCGAAGAAGATGGGCGCCAAGGGTCTGGTGTGGCTCAAGGTTGCCGCCGACGGGTCGCTCGACTCTCCGGTGGCCAAGTTCCTGTCGGCCGCCGAGCAGACGGCCGTGATCGCGGCCACCGGAGCCACCGCTGGCGACCTCGTCCTGATAGTCGCCGACGAATGGATGACCACCTGCGAAGTCCTCGGCCAGCTCCGCAACGATCTCGGTCGCCCTCCGGTGCACCAGGGCCCCTACCGCTACGTGTGGGTCGTCGAGTTCCCGTTGTTCGTCGGCGTGGACAAGGAAACCGGCCGTCCGAAGCCCGGCCATCATCCTTTCTGCCGGCCGCATCCCGACGACCTCGACAAGTTCGAGACCGATCCGCTTTCCGTTCGCGCCCTCGCGTACGACCTCGTTCTCAACGGCTGGGAGCTCGGTTCGGGATCGATTCGCATTCACGAACCCGAGATGCAGCGTCAAGTCTTCACGGCCCTCGGAATCTCCGAGGAGGAAGCCAACCGCAAGTTCGGCTTCTTTCTGAAGCCCTTCACGTACGGCGCGCCGCCGCATGGTGGTTTCGCCTTCGGGCTCGACCGTCTCGTCGCGATCCTGGCCGGTGAAGAGAACATCAGAGAAGTGATCGCGTTCCCGAAGACTCAGAGTGGTCAGGACCCGATGACCAACGCACCGACCCGAGCCGAGCCGAAGCAACTCGAGGAGCTCGGTATCCGCGCTCTACCTCCGAAGGTCTGATCGTTGGCGACCCAGTCGTTCCGCGCCGGCGTCGTGATCGTCGTGCGGCGCGATGACGGTCATCTTCTCGCGTTCGAGCGCAAGGAGCCTCGGGGTGCCTGGCAACTGCCGCAAGGTGGCATCGATCCGGGGGAGACTCCCGTCGACGCCGCGTGGCGCGAACTCGGCGAAGAGACCGGACTCGATTCCACTCACGTCCGAATGGTCGACGAATTGACGGACTGGATCGCCTACGAGTGGCCCGAGCACATCCGACGTGACGATCCGGTTCGAGGTCAGGTGCAGCGTTGGTTCTTGTTCGGCGTCGTTCCCGATGATCACGACGACGGACACGCGCATCACGTCACACCCCGTCCCGACGGCCACGAGTTCGTGGCCTGGAAGTGGATCACACCTCACGATCTCGTCGATCGAGTGATCGACTGGCGTCGTCCGGCCTATCAGCGAGCGTTCTCGCGTCTGCTCCCATGAGTGACGACTTGTTCACGGCCGCGGCGCGCGAGCGTCTCCAGGAGCGGGCGCCCCTGGCCGCTCGTCTCCGTCCGCGCTCGATCGCCGACGTCGTCGGACAGGACCACCTCGTGGGGCCGGGCCAACCGCTCCGGCGTCTCGTCGAAGCCGATCGACTCACGAGCATCCTGCTGTGGGGGCCACCCGGAACCGGCAAGACGACGTTGGCTCTCGCGATCGCCGGGTCGACCCGCCGGGCTTTCGAGCAACTCTCCGCGGTGACGGCGGGAGTGCGCGACGTCCGTGAAGTGATCGACCGGGCTCAGCAGCGTCTGGGGCAGCACGACCAAGGAACGATTCTGTTCCTCGACGAGATCCACCGATTCTCGAAGTCCCAGCAAGACGCGTTGCTCCCGGCGGTCGAGGACGGGACGATCACGCTCATCGGGGCCACGACCGAGAATCCCTTCTTCGAGGTGAACGCACCGCTGCGATCGCGCAGCACTCTGTTCCGCCTCGAACCGCTGTCGAAGAAGGCCACCCGGACGTTGGTACTGCGGGGTCTCGACGCGCTCTCGACGTCGGCGACCGACGACGCGGTCGACCTTCTCGTCGATCGAGCGGCGGGAGACGGTCGCCAGGTCCTCACGGCACTCGACGTGGCCGCCGCTCTCGCTCATCCGAATGCCGTCGAGATCGCGCACGTCGAACAAGCCCTCGGGACGAGCGCGTTGCGATACGGCCGGGACGACCATTACGACGTGACGAGCGCATTCATCAAGAGCATGCGGGGGAGCGACGCCCAGGCCGCGGTCTACTACCTCGCGCGCATGCTCGAAGCCGGTGAAGACGCCCGCTTCATCGCCCGGCGCATGGTGATCCTCGCGAGCGAGGACGTCGGACTGGCCGACCCTTCGTCCCTCGTCGTCGCGGTGGCGGCTGCTCACGCGGTCGAACACGTCGGACTACCCGAAGCGCAGCTCAACTTGGCGCAAGCCGCGATCCACCTGGCTCGGGCGCCCAAGAGCAATTCCGTCGCACTGGCCATCTGGAACGCGCGGGCCGACATCCGCAACGGTGCGGTGGCCGAGGTCCCCGCTCACCTTCGGGATGCGCACTACCAGGGGGCGGCGATTCTCGGTCACGGCGTCGAGTACCACTACACCCACGACGATCCTGCGCGCCATCAGGAGTTCCTCCCCGAAGCCCTGGCCGACCGGGTCTGGTATCGGCCCTCCGGGCATGGCGCGGACCGTCTCGAACCCGACACAATGGAACCATGAGCGCCGGAGAACTCGCGATCCTACTCGCCGCCGTGTTGTGCGCATTCGGATTCGCGGCCCTGGTGGTCGTCCTCTTGCGTGTTCACGACACGTTGCGCGCCATTCGGACCGAAGTCGACGCTCTGCGACGCGAAACACGACCGCTGATCGACGACCTGCGTGTCTCGACCGACGAAGCCCGCGATGCGATGCAAGAAGCACAACGCGACCTGGCTCGCTTCGACCGCGTCCTCGGATCGGCCGAGGCCATCAGTGGGGCGGTGGCCGGAACCGGTCGAGTCGCTCGCACCGCGTTGTCGACTCCGGTGATCAAGGTCGCCGCGATCGCCTCGGGCACCTCACGAGCGGCCAAACGCCTCTCCCGTCGCGAGCGCCGCGCCGATCGTCGGCGCCAGAGTGGTAGCAACGTCGTCCCCTGGAAGAAGGGTGCATGATCAAGCGTCTCGTGTGGTTCGTGGGCGGAATCGTCACCGGGGTCACCGGCGTGGTTTTTGCCGGTCGTCGCGTCAAGAAGCGGGTCGAAACACTCGCTCCGGTGAAGGTCGCGCGTCAGGCCACCAGCAAGGTCCGCGACCGCATCACCGACGTCGGTGATGCGGTCCGCGAAGGGCGCGAGACGATGCACGCGAAGGAGGCCGAACTGCGGGCACGTCGCGACGGCCGCTTGGAGCCGCTCGACCGCACGGTCGCCCCCGTGGGTCCGCAGGACGCTCTCCTCGTCGACGGCGAACCGGTCGAGCCCGGTCGAGTCGTGGTTCTGCGGCAGATCGATCCCGGGTTCGTCGCGTCCAAACGCCCTCGTCGATGACCGACTTCTTCGCCGACCTCGAATCGGGTCGCATCGACCTCCACCGCAACACGGTGGAGGTTTCGCTCTTCGACCACGATGCCTCCACGATCAGTGGTCGCGCCGGTGCCGTCGCGTATCCGCGCGACGCCGATGACGTCGTGCACATCGTTCGCACCTGTCATCGCCACGGACGAGCGTTCGTCGCGCGTGGTGCCGGAACCGGTCTCGCCGGTGGAGCCACTCCGCTCGACGGCGCCATCGTGGTGTGTCTGACAAAGATGAATCGGGTCCTGTCGGTCGATCCGGTGAACCGCATCGCCTGGGTCGAACCGGGCGTCCTCAACCTCGACTTGTCACGGTACGTCGCGGCGCTCGACCCCCATCACGGACTCCACTTCGCACCCGACCCGAGCAGCCAGCAGAGTTGCACCGTCGGAGGGAACGTGGCCAACA
>CAYNKE010000008.1:0-32579 GCA_964397715.1 uncultured Bifidobacterium sp.
GCACCCGACCCGAGCAGCCAGCAGAGTTGCACCGTCGGAGGGAACGTGGCCAACAACTCCGGCGGTCCGCATTGCCTCGCCGACGGCGTCACGTCGGCTCACGTCCTGGCGACCGAGGTGGTCCTGTCCGACGGCTCGATCGTCGTCCTCGGGGGCGAAGAACCCGAGCCGGCCGGCCTCGACCTGCGCGGCGCGTTCGTGGGTAGCGAAGGGATGTTCGGGATCGCCACCAAGATCTGTGTGCGACTGACCCAGAGTCCACCGGCGGTCTCGACGATGCTCCTCGACTTCACCGAAGTGCGCGATGGCGCCGACACTGTGAGCGCGATCATCGCCGATGGCATGGTGCCAGCCGCTCTCGAAATGATGGACGCGCTGTGCATCGAAGCCGTCGAGGCGTACGTCCATGCGGGCCTGCCCCTCGATGCCGCGGCGGTTCTCCTGGTCGAAGTGACCGGCTCGTCGGCCGACGTGGCCGCGCAGGCGCAACGGATCACCGACATCGGGCGGCTCCATCGGGCCCGCACCGTGCGCATCGCCCGCGACGAAACCGAACGAGCACTCCTCTGGAAGGGTCGCAAGACGGCCTTCGGAGCCGTGGCGCGCATCAAGCCCAACTACTACTTGCACGACACCGTCGTTCCGCGCCGTCATCTGCCGGCCGTTCTCGACGAGATCTACCGCATCGTCGAACGCCATCAGCTGCTCGTCCTCAACGTCTTTCACGCCGGCGATGGAAACCTGCATCCGCTTCTGGTCTTCGACAAGCGTGAACCCGGCGTGATGGAGCGGGTCCATGCCGCGGGCGAGGAGATCGTGAAGGTGAGCATCGCGTACGGGGGAGTTCTGTCCGGCGAGCACGGAATCGGCCTCGAGAAGCGCGACTACATGCCGCTCATGTTCTCCGAAGTCGATCTCGACGCTCAGGCCGCGTTGAGACGTGGATTCGACCCGTGGTCGCTCGCGAATCCGTTCAAGGTTCTGCCCAGTCCGGCGGCGTGCGGCGACGTCCAACACGTGCCCGAAGGCGCATGGATCTGACCGAGTTCGCGTCCGCGGTCGGCGACAGCGGGCCCGTGTCGGTTCACGGACTCGGATCCCGGCGTGTTCGCCGGGATCCCTCGATCGACTCTGGTCGCTTCGTGATCGCTCCGTCCGGAGTGAGCGAGTACCAGCCCGACGAGATGACCATCGCCTGCGGTGCTGGCACGACTCTCGCCGAACTACGCGCCGTGACCGCCACCAGCCGCCAATTTGTCGCGTTACCCGGGGATGGAACCGTCGGCGGCGCACTCGCGATCGGTCGCTCCGGTATCGACCGTCTCGGAGTGGGCCCGGTCCGCGATGCCTTGCTCCAAGTCACGTTCGTCGACCACCGGGGGCGCCTCGTCGCGGCGGGTGGCCCCACGGTCAAGAACGTGAGTGGTTTCGACCTGGCCCGACTCCTGGTCGGTTCCTTCGGCCGGTTGGGTTTCATCGCTCACGTGATCCTGCGAACGCGACCTCTTCCGGCGAATTCGCGGTGGTTCGTCACCGAGGCCGACGCCCCACGAGTGAGCGACCTGCAGTCCCGTCTGTACCGACCAGCCGCTCTCCTCTGGGACGGACGCCAACTCCACGTGCGTCTCGATGGCCACGCCGACGACATCACGGCGGCGGCCCGAGTACACGGACTGTCAGAGGTTGCCGGGCCTCCCGTCATCGATCAGCCGTATCGCTGGTCAGTCGCACCCAGTCGCGTGGGCGCGGTCGTGGAGGCCGCCCACGGCCGAGCCTGTGGCGAGGTGGGTGTCGGCATCGTGCACCACGTCGAGCCGCAACCTGGTCGGCGCGAGACTCTCGACCCGATCGAGGCCCGCCTCTTCGACGAGTTCGACCCGCACCGACGTCTCAACCCCGACGTGCTCTTTCCGCAGTGAAAGTCGGTGGCCGTCTCGATCACGGAGCAGCGGCGGCCCAACTCTCCGACACCGCGACGTCACCCAGAACCTCGACATCGCCGCTCTTTCGTCCCCATGAGTACAGGAACAGGGCCACCGCGGGACCTCGCCACGCCACGTCGCCCTTGGCGTGTTCGTGAGTCGTCACGATCGCATCATCGACCACGCGCACGAGCCATTCACCGCTTCCGTCGGTGCAGTGAAGATGGAGAGAACCGGCCGGCTTCGCTTTCGCCGCCGCGGGCAGCATCAGTTGAAAAATCTCGTCGATCCCGGCCACCGCGACTTCGCGAGCGATCGACGGCGCCACACCGGCGGCTCGCTCCAGATCAGCGAGGTGCACGGCCGACTCGAAGACCAGTCGACGATGGAAGAAGCCAACCGTTCGATCTCTCGTCCACGACCATTGTTCTTCGGATTCACCACGTGATCGCAGAACCGCGAGAACTTCGGCCCGACGTTCGCCGAACCATCCGGCGATGGCGTCTCCGGCCGGGGGACGCTGATCGTCGCGCGGCGCGGCGAACGACGTGGCCCGTCCGCCGACCAGGTTGGCCATCATCGCGTAGACCGAACCCATGTGCCCGAGGAGCCGCCGGGCGTCCCAACCCGGACAGTCGGGAATCGGAAGATTCGGATCCGCGAGCGCGCGGCGCTCGATCTCTTGCGAGAGACGTTCGACGACCGACAGATGATCGAGACTCATACTCGAAGAGTAGACCGAATACTGTGAGATCGTGACCGTCGCCGAAGATCTGAACACGTGTGTCGGATGCGGCTTGTGTCTTCCTCATTGTCCGACGTTTCGCGTCACCGGCGAAGAGGCGTTCTCACCGCGTGGTCGAATCGCCATCATCCGCGCCGTCGAGTCCGGGGACGTGGAGGTCGACGACGACGTCGCGCATTATCTCAACACGTGTATCCAATGCCGTGGATGCGAGCCGGCCTGTCCGAGCGGGGTTCCCTACGGACGGATCATCGAGCACACGAAGGAACGGCTCGCCAACGACCCGATCGTCGGAAGGCGAACCGCACCACGACTTTTGCGGTGGGGATTGTCGGCTCTTCCACACCACCGCCTTCTCCTGGCGGGTTCGCGCCTTCTCGCGGTCGCGCGACGGTTCGGGCTCGTGCCATCGCGGCTCGATCCCGGTCCGATTCCGATACGCAATGGTCGACCGCTACGCGCCACGAGTACACGACCCGATGTCTGGATCTTCACGGGTTGTGTCATGGATGCCTGGCAACGTCGAACCCACCGCGCTCTCGCCGACATCGTGACCGCACTCGACAGCACGTACGGCGTGTCGGGTGGAGCCTGCTGCGGTGCGCTCCACACCCACGCTGGGCTCGATGCCCACCGACTCGCCGAACGGACCATCGAATCCATGCCGGGCTCGGCACCGATCCTCGTCGACTCGGCCGGGTGTGGAGCCGCGATGAAGGAATACGGTCGACTCCTCGACACTCCCGAAGCCCGCGCGTTCTCGGCCCGGGTTCTCGACGCCCACGAGTGGCTCGCCCCGCGGATCACACGTCTTGGCACCCCGAGCACCAGGGTGACCGTCGTCGTCCAGGATCCCTGTCATCTCCGACACGTCCAGAAGGTCCACGGTTCGGTTCGCGAGTGCTTGGCTCCTTTCGCCGATGTGATCGAAATCGCCGACGACGGCTTGTGCTGCGGCGCCGGGGGAGCGTTCTCGCTCCTTCAACCCGACATGGCCGCATCGGCACGTCGTCGCAAAGTCGACTCGATCACGGCCGCCGGCGGAATCGACCGCATCGTCGCCTCGGCGAATCCGGGTTGTCAGCAACACCTGGCGGCGGCCGGGCTCGACGTGCGACACCCCCTCGACATCATCGCGTCCACAATGCGAGCACCGGCACTTTCGGAGCTGCCGACATCATCAGAACAGGAATCCACATCATCGGCGCGAACGGCACAGACATGAACGACGACCACGACGCGTCAGCGGTCGATGACGGTACACGCCGACGACTGGTCGAGATCGCCGCTCAACTCGACTCCATCGCTGCGAGCCTCGACGAGTTGTCGTTCGACGTCTTGCGCGAGGCGAGCGAACGACGCACCGGGCGACCCGACATTGATCGCGTCATCTCCCAGGCGCGTCGTGCCGTCGAGAAGGCCGCCCGCCTCCTCGACTGACGCTCAGAATTCGGCCGACTTGGCCTCGAGGGCTCCGAGGAGTTCGTCGAAACTCTTCTGGAAGGCCGTGACACCCTCACGCTCGAGGCGGGTCGCCACGTCGTCGAGATCGATGATCTGGCCGAGTGCGGCCCAGGTGGCTCGGGCTTCGTCGATGTCGATGTCGATCGTCCGAGCGACCGTTCCGTGATCGAGGAAAGCGGTCACGGTCGAATCGGGAAGAGTGTTCACGGTGTCGGGTCCGATCAACTCGTCCACGTACAGCGTGTCGGGATACGCCGGGTTCTTCGTACTGGTGGAGGCCCACAGCGGCCGTTGAACCGCGGCTCCCGCTGCTCGTAGCTTCTCCCAACGCGGACCGGAGAACGTCCGGCGGAACGCGTCGTACGCGAGGCGAGCCTGAGCCACCGCGGCCCGACCACGCAGAGCCAGAGCCGACGGGGATCCGACCTCTTCGAGCCGGCGGTCGATCTCGGTGTCGACCCGGCTGATGAAGAACGACGCGACGCTGGCGATCCCGGCGACCGAGCCTCCCGAGCGCCGACGATCTTCGAGACCATCGAGATAGGCGTCCATCACCTTCTGATAGCGGTCGAGGGCGAAGATCAGCGTCACGTTGACGTTGCGTCCCTCGGCGATCATCGAGCGAATCGCCGGAAGACCTTCGGAAGTGGCCGGAATCTTGATCATCAGATTCGGTCGAGCGATACGCGTCCAGAGTTCGCGACCGGCCGTCAACGTCCCGCCCGAATCGAGGGCCAGATTCGGGTCGACTTCGACCGACACGAATCCATCGGCACCATTGGACGATCGATACAGCGGTTCGAACGCGTCGAGTGCTCCGCGGATGTCGGCTGCAACCATCTCCCAGTACGCGTCGGCGACGGAGGAACGGGCCCCGACGAGATCGCGGAACTGGTCGTCGTAGTCGGTCGAACCCTGAATCGCCTTCTGGAAGATCGTCGGATTGGACGTGAGCCCGCGGATGCCGGCATCGATCCAGGCTTGCAACTCACCCGAGGTGATGTAACTGCGCTTCAAGTTGTCGAGCCACGGACTCTGGCCCTGCTCGGACGACAGCCGGAAGAGGTTGGTCATGGACCTATCGTGACAGAGCGGAGCGAACGGCCGACACCACCGCGTCGACGTTGACGCCGAGCTTGTCCATCGCGACTCCGCCCGGTGCACTCGCCCCGAATCGATCGATGCCGACACACACGTCGGCGTAACGCTCCCAGCCGAGCGTCGCTCCGGCCTCGACCGAGACCGTGGGCAGGTCGGGACGCAGGATCGACTCGGCCCGAACTCGATCCGACCGGCGCCGAGCCTCGAAACGGTCCCACGACGGGAGCGAAACGATCGACACGACGATGCCATCGGCGGCGAGTCGCTCGGCGGCCTGAAGAGCGAGTGCCACCTCGCTGCCGGTCGCCACGATCTGGGCAACCGCCTTCGATCCACCGTCGCGAACGATGCCCGCTCCGTCGACGACCGCCGAACCGTCGGTCACCACCGGAAGGTTCTGCCGACTCAACACCAACGCCGTGGGACCATCGTGTTCGAGTGCGATACGCACTGCTCTGGACGTCTCGTTCGCATCAGCCGGCCGAATGACCTGGAGATCGGGGATGGCCCGCAGAGCCGCCAAGTGCTCGATCGGCTGATGCGTCGGCCCGTCCTCGCCGACTCCGACGGAGTCGTGACTGAAGACGAAGATGCAACGGGCCTTGGAGAGTGCAGCCAACCGGACCGGCGGCTTCATGTAGTCGAAGAACACGAAGAAGGTTCCACCGGCCGGGACGACTCCGCCATGGAGCGCGAGACCGACCATGATCGAACCCATCGCGTGCTCGCGAACGCCGTAGTAGATCTGGCGGCCTTCGGGCGCTGAAGGCGACATCGCGACCGCCCCCGACAACTTCGCGCCGGTGTTGCCGGTCAGGTCGGCGGCACCAGCGACCAGAGCCGGAAATGAATCGGCCACCGCATCGAAGGCCTTCTGAACGGCCACCCGAGTGGCGATCTGCTGACCGGCCTCGAACACCGGCAATCCATCGGCCCAGCCGTCGACTCCTGCACCGAGCAGCGCGTTCCATTCGGCGCTGCGCCCGGAGGAGACGACGCGCTTCTCCCAGGCGAGACGCTCGCCACGTTGGCGGCGGCCGATCTCACGACACGCCGCCACGACGTCGGCCGGCGCCCAGAAGGGCTCGTCGGGAATTCCCATGACGTGTTTGGTTCGCGTGACGTGCTCGGCGGTGAACGGATTTCCGTGAGCTTCGTGTTTGTCGGTCCAGTCGGGAGACGGAGTCCCCACGCGAGTACGCAGGACCAGGAGTTTGGGTCGGCTGTCGTCGGAATCACGGGCTCCGCGCAACGCGGCTTCCAGGGCATCGAGGTCCTCGCCGATCTCGCCCAATTGGCTCACCGACCATCCGTACGACGTGAATCGTGCGGCAACGTCGTCGGAGCACGTGAGCGACGTCCCGCCGTCGATCGTGATCTTGTTGTCGTCGAACACGACGATCAATCGGCCGAGCCGATGGTGTCCGGCGAAAGACGCGGCTTCGTGACTGACACCCTCCATCAGACAGCCGTCGCCCGCGACGACCCAGGTGTGGTGGTCGCAGATCTCCGATCCGAAGCGCGCCCGAAGGTGCCGCTCGGCCAGCGCCAGGCCCACCGCGTTGGCCAGGCCTTGTCCGAGGGGACCGGTCGTCACCTCGACCCCCGCGGTGTGGCCCCGCTCGGGGTGACCTGGCGTCGCCGAACCCCACTGGCGAAACGCCTTGATGTCGTCCATCTCCAGCCCGTAGCCGTTCAGGAACAAGAGCGAGTACTGCAGGATCGACGCGTGGCCGGCCGAGAGGACGAAGCGGTCGCGATCGGGCCAGAGCGGTTCGGTCGGATCGTGTTTCATGATCCGGCTGTAGAGAACGTGGCCGAGCGGAGCGAGGGCCATGGCGGTTCCCTGATGTCCACTCTTGGCCGCCAGCGGGGCATCCATCGCCAACCCGCGAATGAGGTTGACCGCCTGACGATCGATTTCGGTGGGCACGAGAGCCGACTGTAATCGGCGAGGGCTCAGGCCGGAGGAAGCAGCGTGAAAGGAACGACGACCCACGGTCCGCGATCGACACGACAGTGGGCGAAGACTTGCCCGTAGTCGGCGAATTCGAGCTCTCCGCGCACGAGGCGATACGTGAACTTGCCCGGATCGACCGTGAAGGGACTCACGTTGCGGGCGACTTGTTCGTCGGTCTCGAGCAACCCTCGCCGAAAGACCACTTCGAAGACTCCCGAACCTCCCTCGTCGGGGGCGCAGTACACGAGGGCGACGAGGTGCGGGTCGATCGTCACGGGGACCGGTGACGGGGACGCCATGGAAAACATTGCTCCGGTGATGTCGATGCGCGTGCTCGGCCCGGGGGCTTGGCGAATCTGGAAGTTCTCGACGAAGAGTGCCGACACGATTTGCATCCCTCCACCGTAACGGTGTCAGCGCACGCGTCGACCGTCGAGCCACACCGCCACGACGTTCAAGTCGTCGTCGAGGCCGACCAGATCGGCACGTTGCCCCGCCGCGACGAGGCCGCGGTCGTGGAGGCCCATCAAACGCGCCGGATTCCGCGAGGCTGCGAGGAGAGCGGATTCGGGAGCCACTCCTGCCGCCACACAATGTCGAACGGCCGAATCGAGCGTGAGAGCGGAACCCGCGAGGGTTCCGTCGGCGAGGCGCGGCGCACCGTCGCGCAGTTCGACACCGGGCGTGGCGTTCCAGCCCACCGAATCGGAAACCAGGACGATCCGTTCGAGGGCGTTGCGGAACGCGAGTGCGAGCACGTCTGGATGAACGTGGACCGAATCGGCGATGAGTCCGAGGAACATCGAGTCGTCGAGCAGGGCCCACGTCGCCAGACCGGGCTCACGGTGGTCGATGCCGGACATCGCATTGAACAGATGGGTGACCGAGACCGCTCCCGCCGTGCGGGCCTGGACGTACTCCGAACGACTCGGACGCGAGTGTCCGAGGGAACACCGAACACCCTTCGCGGCGAGTTCCCTGATGGCGTTGGTCGCCCCCGGACTCTCCGCGGCGATCGTCATCATCGTGACGGCGGACGGCAACGACGAGACGAATGCATCGTCGACGTCGATGATGGCGTCGCGACGATGGGCGCCCGGAGCACGTCCCAGGAACGGGCCTTCGAGATGCACCCCGATCGAGCGCGAGCCCGTCAGTTGCGCCGATGTCAGGAACTCGATCACCGGTTCGTAACGCTCGAGGGGAGCGGTGACGAGAGTCGGCTGCCACGAGGTGACGCCGGAATCGAGGAGCCGCTGGGACACGCGGTCGATGGCGAGGTGATCACGCTCGGTCCCGGACCGCCACACATCGACGTCGTCGAATCCGTTCACCTGTAGGTCGACGAATCCAGAGCACAGATACGCGACTCGCTCGTCGGCCACCCCCGTGGACGACACGTCGGTGATCGTGGCTCCGAAGTCGACGACGCCTGAAGAACCTCGTCCGACCACGAGGTCGGCGGCGATACGGGTCACGCCAGGCGAGGAGCCGTGAGCCGAACCGAGGCCAGGCGGACCCACGTCAGCACTTTGATGCACCACCAGCCGGGATCGATCTCGTACCAGCGATGCGACAACTTCGCCGATGTCGGAGCCGCGTGGTGGTTGTTGTGCAGACCCTCACCCGCCGTGAGGAACGCGAGCCATTGCAAGTTGCCCGCACCGTTGGAATACGGACGGCGTCCGAAATGGTGTCCGATCCCGTTCACGGCGGCTGAGCCTCCGATGTAGAGCACCGTGTGGCCAAAGGCAACCAGACCACCGGCCGCCGGCCCGAGCGCGACGGTCAGAATCGCGATACCGATCGCGAGGCCGAGCAACGATCGGTCGAAGAGAACGCGGTCCCAGCGGTCGGACGGAAGGTCTCTCGCATAGCGCAGAGTCTCCGGATCGCGAGCCGCCCTCCGGTACAGGACCACGTTGGTGAATTGCACGCGCCGCCAGCCGAGGAGAACTGGCGAATGGGGATCACCCTCGACGTCGGTGTAGGCGTGGTGTTTGCGGTGCACCGCCACCCATTCGCGCGGCTTGATGCCCGTGCTGATCCAGATCAACACGCGAAACGCGAAACGAACGGGGCCGCGGAGAGTGAGCGCACGGTGGGCGAGCGCACGATGGAGGAACACCGTGGTCGCCACGTTCGCCACGGTCATGGCGATCAGCGAGCCGACGATCGTGAGGATGATCAAGCGCATGTCCGGACGGTACCACCGAGTGATCACCGTCGAGCGCTCTTCGGCCTGTGGCAGAGTGATGGGAGTGAGAACGGAGTCCACGTGACCGAACGCGCCCAACGATTCGAAGCGCTCGACCCCGAGACCGCGGCTCGCTGGTCGAAGTTCGGCCGGTGGGACCGGCAGTATTTCGTCCAGGTCGTCGGTATCGACGTCGAGGAAGTTCGCTTCGACTACTGCCGGATGCGACTTCCGTTCCGTCCCGAACTCGAGCAGCCCATGGGTGTCGTTCACGGCGGAGCGATCGCGACGCTTCTCGATGTGGTCGTCGTGCCGGCGATCGGCTCGCGTTACGGTGCCGACGTCGGCTACTCGACGGTCGACATGCACGTGCAGTATCTCTCGGCCCTCGTGAAGGAGGACGCCGTCGCCGAGGGTTGGGTGGTGAAGAGAGGTCGATCGGTCGTCTTCTGCGAAGCCGAGATCATCGGTGCGACGTCCGGAAAACTGATCGCGCGCGCGGTCCTCACCTACAACGTGTCGGGCTCAAGACCGATGGGTGTCTGAGGATCAACCACCCCGGGCGTACAGGTCGGCCAGGAGGAGAGCGGCGACCAAGTCGTCGGTGACCCGCGGCGAGTCGCCGTTGGCGAGAACGACGACGATCGTTCCGTCCGGAAAGTGCAACGCGGCGGCCCGTATCGATTCGATGGTTCCGGTGTGGCCCCACACCCCACCCGGAAAGATTCGGATCCCGAGCCCGTAGGTCCAAGAACCGTCCTCCACGCCCGCCGACGACGGAGTCGTCATCATGCGGCGCATGCGCTGGGAGAGGATCCCGGCGGTCGGTTCCGGGTCCACCGAAGCCAGAAGCGTGGCGACCGATCGGGCCGAGGCGACCCAGGCGCCGGCCGGTCCGAGGAGCTCCATGTAGTTGCGTCCCGGTCTCACCGCGTGGCGCACGTCGCCGGATTCGAACTGCTCGGTTCGCCTGATCGCGACATCCTTGAGCCCGAGTGGGGCCAGGACCTCGTCGCCGACGATTTCGGAGTAGGGGCGGCCTTCCACCACCTCCAGCAGTCGACCGAGGAGCACGAAATTGGCGTTCGAGTACCGGAACGAGTCACCAGGATTCGCTACGAGGGAACTCGCCAGGATCGTTCGAACCACATCGTCAGCCGAGAGTTCGGGGGACTCGAAGAAGAGGTCGGACATCACGCCGAGGCCCGATGTGTGGGAGAGCAATTGTCGAGGAGTGATCCGCTCCATCGCCGGGTCGGCCAGGTCGACACCACTCGCCTTCGCGATCGACGAGAGGACGGGCCGATCGAGGTCGATGAGGCCGGAATCGACGAGTCGCAACACGGCCACCGCGGTCAGAACCTTGGAGACGCTCGCGATTCGGAAGCGGTAGGCGGTGTCGTCACCGGAGGAAGTGCGCCATTCGTGAAGGACTCGACCGTCGCGTTCGACGACGACCGCCACGTCCCGCGCACCACGAGTGGCTTCGCGTATCACCACGTCGAAGCGCGTCGGGTCGAGGGCCGAGCGTCGGTTCGCCGTCACCGGCACCGACCCGACCGCCGAGACGACCGACGAGGCGGCCGGCGAGGCGACCGACGAGTCGACAGTCGAGTCGACAGTCGAGTCGGCAGTCGACGTGACGATGGTCGTCGACGACCCGATCGTCGTCCCGGTGCCACAGGAGGCGCACAGCAGTACCGTGACGAGCGTGTGTGGTCGCTTCACGTCGCTGACACCTCCCGATGAATTGGCCGCGATCTTCGACACCGTAGAACCGACACCGACGCTCTTCGACGACTTTCGACCCAACTTCAACGTCGCGCCCACCACCCGCATCGTCGCCATCGCCGTCGACAGCGAGGGTCACCGCCGTCTCGGTCGCTTTCAGTGGGGATTGGTCCCGCACTGGGCCAAGGACTCATCCGGGTCGGCGCGCCTGATCAATGCACGCAGTGAGACCGTCTTCGAGAAGCCATCGTTTCGTCCGTCCATCGGCTCGCGCCGTTGCATCATTCCGATGGACGGATTCTTCGAATGGCGAACCGTGTACGCCGCGGCTCGCCCGGCCAAGGCCCCGAAGGAACCCGTGTACGTGACGCGCTCGGACGGCTCACCCCTGGCGGTGGCCGGACTGTGGACATCGTGGCGGGCCAAGGGGAGCATCGAACACCCCGGTGACGACGATCAGGCGAGCGAGGCACCCTGGCTACATACGTGCTGCATCCTCACGACGGCGGCCAACGACACGATGGCGCCCATTCACGATCGAATGCCCGTCATCCTCGAGCGTGACGACTGGTCCACGTGGCTCGACACCGCGAACTCCGATCGAGCCGACATCGAATCACTGATGGTTCCGGCTCGACCGGGCATCGTGTCCGTGGTCGACGTCGCGACGACGGTGAACTCGATCCGCAACAACGGACCCGATCTGATCGTTCCGATCAGACGCTAAGCCGCGACCTCGGCTCGTCCGGCGCGACGCAGCGCAGCGCGGATCCGCTCGGCGGCCGACTCGAGATCGGTGCGCTCGACCGACACCGCGGCGTTGGCGAAGGACAGATCGCTCATGTCGGCGGTCGGGATCACGTGAAGGTGAGTGTGCGGGACTTCGTAGCCGGCGACGATGAGCCCGATCCGGGCGCATCCGAAAGCCTCCATCTGCGCACGCCCGATCACGTGGGACACGTCGAAGAGGTGGGCGGACAGATCGTCGGGGCAATCGATCCAGTGATCGATCTCGGCTCGTGGCACGACAAGTACGTGACCCGAGGCGATGGGGTTGATCGTCATGAAAGCGACACAGGCGTCGTCCTTCCAGACGAACGTGCCGGGGATACGACCCTCGATGATGTGAGTGAAGACCGTCGGCATCAGACCCAGCCCCCGGACGCGGCGAACACGTCGCCGACGCAATACGACGATTCCGGTCCGGCCAGGAAGCGAACGACCTCGGCCAACTCCTCGGCTCGGGCCAGGCGACCCACCGGAATCTGCGCGGTGATACCGGCGATCGACAGCGGATCCATCGGAGCGAGCAGGGGAGTGTCCACCCATCCGGGGGCGACGGCGTTCACGCGAATGCCGAAGGGCGCTACCTCCTGGGCGGTCGACTTGGTGAAAGCGATGATGCCGGCCTTGGCGGCGCAGTAGTGAGGCGCTCCCGCGGCGGGGCGCAGACCCATGATCGACGACACGTTCACGATCGATCCCGAGCGGCGCGGCATCATGTGGCGAAGCGCGGCGCGAGTTCCGTAGAACGTGCCGTGCAAGTGGATGCGGATCATGAGATCCCATTCGGCGTCGCTCATGCCGAGGGTCACGTCGAGCGGATCGAGTTCGTCGATACGTCCCTCGGCCCGTCGGACAGCGTTGGCGAATGCCTTCTCGTCGCGCTCCGGGGCGCGCGGAGGGGCGATCCCCGCGTTGTTGATCAGAACGTCGAGTCGTCCGTGGTGGGCCACGATCCGGTCGACGGCCGCGTCGAACGCCGCCGAGTCGGTGACGTCGAAGACCGCAACTTCTCCACCGACTTCCTCGGCCACGCGACCAGCGGCGGCCTCGTCGCGATCGGTCACCACGACATGTGCTCCGTCGGAGGCGAGTCGCCGGGAGAACTGTGCACCGAGGCCCGAGCCGCCTCCGGTGACGATGACGACCGAGCCGCTCAAATCACGTTGCGCCATACCCGCACCCTAGATCGCCCCGGGTACTCTCGAATCGTGAGCGACGTGAGAGGGCCGAGCGTCTGGTCGGGGATCGCCACCTGGCCCAACCTCATCACCCTGTTGCGCCTGTGCTGCCTCCCGCTCTTTCTCTGGCTTCTGTTCGGCCGAGACAATCGCCAGGGCGCGGCTTGGCTCCTCGGCGCCCTGGGGGCGACCGACTGGGTCGACGGTTGGGTCGCGCGCCGATTCGACCAAGTGAGCGAATTCGGGAAGATGTTCGACCCGACGGCCGACCGCCTTCTCTTCGTGGTGGCGCTCGTCGCGATCATGATCGACGGATCCGCTCCGTGGTGGTTCTGCCTGGCCGTCCTGGTCCGCGAAGTCGTTTTCGGCGGGGTGGTGGCGGCGCTCACTTTGTTCTTCGGAATGGAGCGGTTCGACGTGACGTACCTCGGCAAGTGGGCCACGTTCATCTTGATGTTCACCTTTCCCGGTTTCGTCATGGGCGAAAGCGACATCCCGATCGACACGTTTTTCACGGTCGCCGCCTGGATCATCGGACCGATCGGTCTGGCGTTGAGCTACTACACCGCGTTCGCCTACGTGCCGACGATCCGGCGAAGCCTCGCCGCGCGCTGACGGCACCCGAATTCCTCACCTCGAACGTCGAGGACCGAGCGACTACATTGTCCGTCATGGGAGTGCTCGAGGGGCTGCTGTACTCGTCCGACCACGAATGGGTACGACTCGAGGGTCGTCGCGCGCGCATCGGAATCACCGACTTCGCTCAGGACGCACTCGGCGACGTGGTGTTCATTCAGGCCCCGGAGGTCGGCCGCGCCGTTCGCATCGGCGAATCTTTCAGCGAAGTCGAATCCACCAAGTCCGTGTCCGACATCTACGCACCCGTGAGCGGCACCGTGGCGGCCGTGAACGACGAGTTGCTCGCCGACCCGAGTCTCGCGAACAGCGATCCGTACGGCCGAGGCTGGATCTGCGAGATCGAAGTCGACTCCGACGACGTCTCGCACCTTCTCGACTCCACGGCGTACGCGCAACTGATCGGCGGCTGAGTTGTCGGTTTTCTGCCCCCAATGCGGATCGCGCCAGTCGGGCGATTCCGGTCGCTGCGCCTCGTGCGGAGCAGCGACCGCGACCGATACGGATCGCACGCAGACTCTTTCGCGCGCCGACATCTTCGGCCCCGACGACCACGACGACGTCTCGCTTCCGGCGGAACCCGCCGCCACGCTGATGGTTCGCTCGGGCCCTCAGGCCGGCGATCGCTTCAGCCTCACGTCGACGCCGACCCGCCTGGGTCGCCACCCCGACAGCGATGTCAGCCTCGACGACATTTCCGTCTCGCGACGCCACGCCGAGATCGAACGCCAAGGTGCGGAGTACGTGTTGCGTGACGTCGGATCCCTGAACGGGACCTACGTCAACCAGCGTCGAGTCGACTCCGTGGTCTTGCAACAAGGCGACGAAATTCTCGTGGGCCGCTTCCGGCTCTTGTTCATCGCTCCCGCGGAGATGGTGTGACGTGACGTCACGTCCGGCTGCCGAACGTCCGTATCTCTCGATCGGCGAAGTTCTCGGGCTGCTCCTGGAAGAGTTTCCCGACGTCACGATCTCAAAGATCCGGTTCCTCGAGAGCCAGGGTCTCATCGTTCCCGAGCGCACCGCGTCGGGCTACCGGAAGTTCTACGACGAGGACGTGGAGCGTTTGCGCTTCATCTTGCGCGAACAGCGCGAGAACTTTCTGCCGTTGCGCATCATCAAGGACCGGCTCGACACACCTCCGGCCGGAATCGAACGCGCCGACGAACGCACCACGATCGAAACTCCCGCGGTCGCCGAACATCCCAGTCGTCGTGGACCACGATCACCGGACGTCATCGTCGACAAGACACCCCGTCGTCCCGCCCCGCCCGATCCATCCGACTCGATCGGCCGGCCGGCCACGTACACCCGAGCCGAAATCCTTCAGACGAGCGGCCTCGACGATTCGACCCTGACCGAACTCGAATCATTCGGGCTCGTCAGCCCGCGCGCGGACGGCCGGTCGGTCGGAGGCCAGCCGCTCTTCGACGAGCACGATCTGGCGCTGGCCGAAGTGGCCAAGGGTTTCACCGACGCCGGTCTCGACGTGCGGCACCTCAAGGCCTGGAAGATCGCCGCCGAACGTGAAGCCGGTCTCTTCGAGCAACGGGTTCTTCCGATCCTGCGCCGCCGCACACCTGATTCTCGTTCCGAAGCCAATGGCCTCCTCGACGATTTGACCGATCTGGGCGGGCGCTTGCGAGCGATCCTCCTGGCCCGGTCACTCGGTTCTCTGCGCGATCCACGCTGACCCGAAATCGGGGTACTGTCGGCGTCGTGATCGCGCTCGAACTGATCGGTGTGCGCCTGGAAATGCCGGGCCGCGTGCACGTGGTGTTCCTGCGCGAGCGCGACGGAGAACGTCGCGTTCTGCCGATCTACATCGGCGAACCCGAGGCCGGGAGCATCCAGATCGGGATGTCGGGCAAGGTTCCACCGCGACCGCTCACTCATGATCTTCTCGTCGACGTGCTCGGGTCGCTCGGAGCCGACCTCGACCGCGTGGTGATCACCGATGTCTCCGAAGGAACGTTCTTCGCGGAGTTGCATCTCAAGTCCCGTCAGGGTCCGCTCACCGTGTCGGCCCGCCCGTCCGATGCGATCGCCATCGCGGTACGAGCCGGTTGCGGCATCTTCGCCGAGGCCTCGGTGATGGATACCGCCGGTCGGATCGCCCAGTTCGAGGATGACGACGATGATCAGGCCCCGGCCGAGGTCGACGACCTCGTGGACGAGTTCCGCGACTTCATCGACAGCATCAAGCCCGAAGATTTCGCCCCGTAGACCCTCGGGTCCGGGGCGAGCCACGGCGGTCGCGGGTTGACGCTCGCGAGGGTCGGCCGTACCCTACGACACCGTTGTAATTCGTCGAGGGGGCAGCGTGAGCGACAAGACGTTTTCCGGAACGCAAGCGGCCGATGTCGTCGGTATCACCTACCGGCAGCTCGACTACTGGGCGCGCACCGATCTCGTTCGTCCCGACGTGAACGACGCCAAGGGGAGCGGATCCCGTCGTCACTACAGCTACCGCAACCTTCTCGAATTGCGGATGGTCAAGAGCCTTCTGGACGCGGGCATCAAACTCGAGTCCGTCCGCGACGTGTTCGCGTATCTCCGCGGCCACGTCGACGACGACATCACCTCGGCTCACCTAGTGATCGAAGGGTCGAGCGTGATCCTGTGCCGGGGTGACGAATTGATCGATGTCGTTCGTCGCGGTCAAGGAGTTCTGAACCTTCTCCCTCTCGCTCAGGTCAAGGATCAGGTCGACGACAAGATCGTCGCCCTCTATCCCGACCTCGCCCTGCGCCGCGTCAGTTGACGTGAGCGATTCGCGACTCTCGCCACTCGACGCCGAGCACCGGTCCCTCGGGGCCAAGATGACGCCCTTCGGTGGCTGGGACATGCCGCTGCAGTACGAATCCGGCACGATCGCCGAGCACGAAACGTGCCGTCGGGACGCGGTCGTTTTCGACGTCTCCCACCTCGGCACGGTTCGCGTGACGGACGGACTCGAGCGTTTGCAGTCGGCCTTCACCAACGACCTCGGCAAGATCGGACCGGGTCGAGCCCAGTACACGCACTTGCTCGACGAAGCCGACGCATCGGTTCTCGACGACATCATCGTGTGGTGGTTGCCCGACGGCCGAACCTTCGACGTGATGCCAAATGCGTCGAACACCTCGCGAGTGCTCGACGCGATCGGCGGCATCGACATCACCGCGACTCGTGCGGTTCTCGCGATTCAGGGTCCGCAGGCCAAAGCGAAGTTGTCGGGCGTCTTCCCGACGGCCGCCGAGGTCAAGAGGTTCCGCGTCGAGCGCCTCGACTGGAACGGCGTCGACTGCGTGGTGGCTGGCACCGGATACACCGGAGAGCCCGGTGTCGAGATCGCGGTTCCCGCCGAGTCGGCCGCCGCGTTGTGGCGAGCGGTGCTCGGTGCGGGAATCACCCCGGCGGGCCTCGGCGCTCGTGACACGTTGCGTCTGGAGGCCGGCCTGCCCCTGCACGGCCACGAACTCGGTCCCGGCATCACAAGTCTTCAAGCCGACCTCGAGTGGGTCGTGGCGTGGAACAAACCTGAATTCCGGGGCCGAGCCGCCCTGGCCGCCGAGAAAGCCCGCGGCGTGCAACGGATTCTGCGCGGGATCGCCACCGAAGGGCGACGTCCACCCCGCGCCGACTGCCCGGTTCTGCGCGACGGCCGCAACGTCGGGACCGTGTCGAGCGGGAACTTTTCACCCGTTCTCGGTCACGGAATCGCTCTGGCGTTCGTCGATCCGTCCTTGTCGATCGGAGACGACATCGCGATCGACATCCGCGGATCGCTCGTACCCGGACGCCTCGTGCCGACGCCCTTCGTGAACTAGCGGACTAGTTCGTCGGCCCGGTCGTCACTTGTTCGGCTTCATGCCGAACAGTCCGCCGGCCGATTCGGCGAACGCCGCGAGAGGGGAGAGGCGCACCGCGAGATCACCGAGGGTCGACACCGCCTTGGCGACATCGCCGGGAAGCGATCCCACCTGACCGAGAACTCCGTCCACGCGTTTGATCGTCGATCGCGCTTGCTTCACGCCGGCCTGAACCTGAGGAACGATGGCGCGGATCGGACCCTCGATGTCGTCGAGCATCGCGTTCACGCGTCGTGCGGCGGTGTTCAATTCGCGCATGGTGTCGTTGAAGTTGGCGAGGGTCTGCACCAGTTCGCTCGTGAGCGTCACCATGGTCTCGACCGCTTTGCCCGCCATGGCGACCGGATTGACTCCGCCAAGGAGCGACATCACGTCCCCCAGACCGTGACTGCTCTGGGGACCGTTCTGGGCGCTGGCCGACGACGTGCTCATGGAGCCAACCTAGCGATCGGCGTACGAACTCAGCGGTTCGCAGGTGCAGATCAAGTTGCGATCACCGTGCGCGGCGTCGATGCGGCTGACCGGGGTCCGATACGTCGAGCGCCCGGCGCCGACTTCACGCGTGTACGCGCGATCCCAGTGGCCCACGAGGTCGGCCAGAGTGTGCGGCGCGTGACGCAGCGGGCTGTCGTCGACGGCGATTCGGCCCGCCGCGACGTCGTCGATCTCCGCGCGGATCGCGATCATCGCGTCGCAGAATCGGTCCAGTTCGGCCCGAGTCTCGCTCTCGGTCGGCTCGACCATGAGGGTCCCGGCGACCGGGAAGCTCATGGTGGGAGCGTGGAAGCCGTGGTCCATGAGTCGCTTGGCGATGTCGTCCACCGAGACTCCGGTCGCCTTCGTGATCGGACGGATGTCGAGGATGCACTCGTGAGCGACGAAGCCGTGGCCACCGGTGTAGAGCACCGGGAAGTGCGGAGCGAGTCGCCGCGCGACGTAGTTGGCATTGACGATCGCCATCTCGGTCGCTCGTCGCAGACCGTCGGGTCCCATGAGCCGGATGTAGGCCCACGGGATCGGCAGGATTCCCGCCGATCCGAACGGAGCCGCCGACACCGGTCCGACGACCGCCCCGTCGTCGTGAGGGTGACCGGGTAGGAAGGGGGCGAGATGTGATCGGACGCCGACCGGACCGACTCCGGGTCCACCGCCACCGTGAGGGATGCAGAAGGTCTTGTGCAAGTTGAGGTGGCTCACGTCGGCCCCGAATTCACCCGGTCGGGCCGTACCGACGAGAGCGTTGAGATTCGCGCCGTCGACGTAGACCTGCCCGCCGGCGTCGTGAACCAGACGGCACAACTCGACGATTCCGTCCTCGAACACTCCATGAGTCGACGGATACGTGACCATGATCGCCGCCACGCGACCCGAGTTCGCGGCGAGGTGACGGCGCAGGTCGTCGAGGTCGACGTTGCCGTGCTCGTCGCACGCGACCACGACGACTCGCATTCCGGCCATCACCGCACTGGCGGCGTTCGTTCCGTGGGCACTGGACGGAATGAGGCAGACGTCGCGTGACGCGTCTCCGCGGCTCAGGTGGTAAGCGCGGATCGCCAGGAGACCGGCCAACTCACCCTGACTTCCGGCGTTGGGTTGCAGGCTCACGGCGTCGTATCCGGTGATCTCGCACAACCACGACTCGAGCTGCCGCACGAGCTCGCGGTAACCCTCCGATTCGTCGTCCGGTGCGAAGGGATGCACGTCGGTGAACTCGGGCCACGTGATGGGTTCCATCTCCGTCGTGGCGTTGAGCTTCATGGTGCACGAGCCGAGCGGAATCATCGTGCGGTCGAGTGCGAGATCCCTGTCGGACAGACGACGCAGATACCGCAGCATCTCATGCTCGGTATGGAACGAGTTGAACGCGTCGGCGGTCAGGGTCGGTGTCTTACGCACGAGAGAGTCGGGGAGGCCGCGCATACGACCGTCGAGGCGGGTGAGATCGGGACTCTCGATTCCGAGCGCCCCGAGCAGATCTTCGAGTTCGGCGAGAGTCGTCGCCTCGTCCACGGTGAGTCCGAACGTGGTCGCGTCCACTGCGCGTAGATCGAATCCGGCACGACGAGCCGCCGCGCCCGCCGCACCACTCGGATCGCGGAAGGTCACGGTGTCGAACCAGGAGTCGTGGACCAGTTCGAATCCGTTCTCGACGAGGGCTGCCGCGACGACGCCCGCGAGACGATTGACCCGCTCGGCGATCCGACGCAAACCTTCGGGACCATGCCAACTCGCGTAGAGCCCGGCGATATTGGCGAGTAGCGCCTGCGCGGTGCAGATGTTGCTCGTCGCTTTCTCCCGCCGGATGTGCTGCTCGCGCGTCTGCAGCGCCAACCGCAACGCCGGGCGGCCTTCGGTGTCGGTACTCACGCCGACCAAGCGACCGGGAAGAGTCCGCGCGTGCGTCTCACGGGTGGCCATGAAGGCCGCGTGTGGACCGCCGAATCCCATCGGGACACCGAATCGCTGCGCCGAGCCGATCGCGATGTCGGCGCCCAGCGAGCCCGGTGATTCGAGCAGAACACACGCGAGGGGATCGGTGGTCACGACGGCGACCGCACCGTTCGCGTGCAGATCGTCGATGACGTCGGTCCAGTCGAGGACGGCGCCAGTGGACGTCGGATATGAGAGCAACGCGCCGTACACCGTCGACGCATCGAGTGGACCGCCGACGACGAGGTCGATTCCGAGCGGAACGGCCCGAGTGCGCATCACGTTGATCGTCTGCGGGTGAGTATCGGCGTCGACGTAGAAGCGCGACGACGTCGATCTTCCGATGCGCTTGGCCATCGTCATCGCTTCGGCCGCCGCGGTGGCCTCGTCGAGCAACGAGGCGTTGGCAACCGGTAATCCAGTGAGGTCGGCGACGAGTGTCTGGAAGTTGAGAAGAGTTTCCAGACGACCCTGGCTGATCTCGGGCTGGTACGGCGTGTACGACGTGTACCACGCCGGATTCTCGAGCACGTTGCGGCGAATGACCGGCGGAGTGATGGTCCGCGCGTAACCCAAGCCGATGAAGGATCGGCGAGTGCGATTCTTGGCCGCGAGGACGCGCAATTCGGCGGTCACCTCTGGTTCGGAGACCGCCGGCGGGAGGTTGAGCAGCTCGGTTCGCAGGATCGAGTTCGGAATCGTGCGCGCCACGAGATCGTCGACCGAGGACGCGCCGATGACCTCGAGCATCGCGTCGATTTCGTCATGACGAATTCCGATGTGGCGCTCGTGGAACGACGCGTCGAAGAGCGACGACAGCGAGGACGGCAGAGTGATCGGGTTCATGGAAGCCTTTCGTCGGTTGCTTCCCCCGCTGTCTCCCCGCCGAGGCGGACCTGAGAGCTTCGGCGCACGAGCGCCTTTCCCCGTCGGTGCGGCGAACCGCTTTCCAGCGTTGTCTCACCCGACCGGTCCGGTTGCCTGAGAGATTCCGGGGAGGTTGCTCCTTCGGCGCACCGGTGCTGGCGGCACCGTTGCTCTCCCGGCGGGTTCAACGACGACCTCACCGTACATCGCCACCGCGAGGTCACCGGTGACCGACGACTAGTTTTCGGCCATGACGTCACCATCATCACCGTCGAGCACATCGTCCGGGGCGGCTCGGGCCGCGGCCCGGCGCATCGCGGCACCCGTCGGCATGCTCGGAGGAGCCTTCATGCTCGATCCGACCGTTCTCGGCGCCGGCAAGGAGGTCGGCTACCCGAACGGCTTCGTGTATTACGTGGTCGGTCGCGGCGGAGTCCTCGGTGACGTCCACGCCGACGTGGTCGTGAGCGCCTTCGGGTTCTTCGCGCCCGACCTCGTCACCAAGATGTGGAACGGCCAGATCGAGTCACCGCGCGCCGCCGCCGACCGCTACACCCTCGGCTGTCAGGAGTGGGGGAGAGCCAAATTGGCCGGATGGAACGGCGCGGGCCGACTGGCCGACCTCGTGGCCGCCGTCGTCGACCGGGCCGATCCGAGCGGGCTGGCTCTCTTCGCCGGATGGCGAGCCCAGGCTCGACCGACCGACGATCTCGCGCGCTGCTACCAACTGCTCCACGTTCTGCGCGAACTCCGTGGATGCGCCCATCTCGTGGCCGTCCTGGCGAGCGGCCTGACGCCGCTCCAGGCCGTGCTCTCGAACCCGACCGGTGGACCCGCGACCGCCCAGCGGTTCGGTTGGACCGGAGAGATGCCCGCACCCGACCGGACCCGCTTCGACGCCGCCGAATCGCTCACCGACGAGTTGATGAGCAATCACCTCATGGTGCTGTCCGAGGCCGAACTCGCCGAGTTGGGGGATCTGGTCACGGCGGCCAGTGCCCACGTGTTCGGCGCGTGATCAGCGAGCGGCTTTGAGCGCCTCGTAATCGGCGATCGCGGTCAATTGAGCACCGAGCGTGGCGTCGACCCAGCGGGACCCGGCTCCGACGACGCGGTCGTAACTGGCTTGTGGCCCTGACAACTGATCGTTGAAGTACGGCATCACGCGCTCGGCGACCAACTCGTACGAGCGAAGCGTCTGGTGCCAATCGGCGAGATCGGCACCCAGGAACATGTAGCAGCCGAACCCACCGGTCTTGTCGAGCAGACGCTCGATCTGGGCGATGGCCATGTCGGGAGTTCCGATCACCATGCGACCCGAATCGTTCGCCTCGTCGACCCACTCGTCGAAGTCCTCGGGCGGCGGCGGTGCACTCGGGTCGCCCACGGGAATGATGTGGCTCAAGTAGTCCCAGACCCAACGCAATCCGTATCGACAGTTCTCACGCGCCTGCTTCTCGGTCTCGGCGATGTGCATCGGACCCATGAGCCGCGCCTTCGAGCGGTCGACGGTGTGACCGTGTCGCTGAGCCTCGTCCTGCCAGACCTTGATGTTGTAGTCGAGCACTTGGAACGCGGCTGGTTCGGTGGCCGCGATCGAGAGCAGTCCCACGCCGTACTTGCCGGCGAGTTTCGAACCCGATGGCGACATCGACGACGCGACGACGATGTCGAAGTCGCTGTACGGCTTCATCTGGAGCACCGCTTCGTTGCAGGTGTACCAGTCGGTCGACTCGGTGACCGTCTCGCCGCGGAACAGCCGCATGATCACGTCGAGCGACTGCTCCATGCGCGGCCGCTGTGTCATCGGATCGATGCCGAGCATGTACGCGTCCGACGTGAGCTGACCGGGGCCAGCGCCGAACATCATCCGTCCGCGCGTGAGGTGATCGAGCATCACGATGCGGTCGGCGAGCATGAACGGGTGGTGGTACGGGAGGGACGACACTCCGGTGCCCAACTTGATGTGCTTGGTCCGCTCGGCCGCGGCCGCGATGAAGACTTCGGGTGACGCGATGAGTTCAGACCCGGCCGAGTGGTGTTCACCGATCCAGGCCTCGTGATAGCCGAGGCGATCGAGATGCTCGACCAACTGGAGATTCCGGTGCAGCGCCAGGGTCGGATTGACCCCGGTCTTGTGCATGGGCGGCATGAAGATTCCGAAGCGCAGACTCATGCCGTCATGTTGGCAGGTTGCTGGTGAGCGCCGGTCAGTCGACCGTTCCGTAGGCACCCGCCGCGCCCGCACTCGTCGCCGACGCGGCCTCGTCGGTCGCGCGACCCAGATCGACGACGAACTCCTCGATCACGGTGTCGTGCACGGCGTTCACGGTGCAATGCAGCGATGGGGGAGGGGACTGGCGGTCCACGTACCAGCCTCGGCGGGCCAGTCCATCGGCGATCGCGAACGGATCGACCGACCCCGATCCGAAGGCGACCAGCGTCGAATCGGGACGGGCTCGCAGCGCGAGATCGGGGTGGGCGTCGACCGCCTCGGCGAGTCGCAGCGCCGTTCGCCGGGCCCGGGTCGTGAGGTCGAGGTAGCCGTCGTCGCCGAGGTATCGCAGCACGGCCCAGGCGGCCGCCATCGGCCCGCCGCTCTTCGTACCGAGAATTCCCGACGAACCGTAGAGACCGCCCAGCCAGTTGTCGGTCATGAATGTCTGGAGGGCCCGCAGCGCCTTGTCGCGATACACGACGACCGACGCGCCCTTGGCGGTGTACCCGTACTTGTGCAGATCGACCGACATGCTCGTGACGCCCTCGACCGTGAAGTTCCACGGTGCGACTCGCTCGCCACTGCGTTCGAGAAAATGGAGAGTCACTCCTCCCATGCACGCGTCGACGTGACACAGGAGCCCACGCGACTGAGCGAGAGCGCCGATCGATGCGATGGGGTCGATCACGCCCTGCGGGTATTGCGGAGCCGAACCGACGAGCATCACGGTGTTCTCGTCGATCAGAGATTCCATCGCCGCCACGTCGGCCCGCCAATCATCCGAGACCGGGGCGCGGCGAGATTCGACGCCGAAGTAGTAACAACCCTTCTCGAGTGCCGCGTGCGCCGATGTCGGCATGACGATGTTGGGGGAGGAGATGCCACGCTCACGTCGACCGAACTCGCGCGACGCCTTCACCGCCAGCAGTAGCGACTCGGTGCCGCCGCTCGTCATGAAGCCCGCGGCGCTCGCGGGTGCATCGAGCCAACCGCTCACCGTGGCCACGACCTCGGACTGGAAGCGACGCAGACTCGGAAACGCGTCGACGTTGAGACCGTTCGCCGAGCCATACATCGCGTACGCCTCGTCCGCGACTCGCTGTACGTCGGCGCCCGCGTAATAGGCGAGCGAGAACGCCCGGCCGGCTTTCCACGCGACGTCGTGCTCGCCGTACGAGGCAACTTGGTTCAGAACGTCGTCGAGGCGGGACACGCCTCCACCGTAGATGCGACCGATCTCGAAAGAGGTCGGCGACGAACCGCTTCGGGTCGACGTCCACTACGGTCGGCCCATGGCTTCCAGCAACAAACCCGTCATCACCGTGCCCGCCGGCGATCCACCGTTCGAACTCGTCGTCGAGGACCTCGTCGTCGGCGAGGGCGTCGAAGCCACCTCGGGCTCACGTCCGGTCATGCACTACGTCGGGGTCTCGTGGAGCACGGGTCGTGAATTCGATGCCTCCTGGGACCGCGGTCAGACCTTCGATTTCCGTCTCGGGGCCGGCGAGGTCATCGGGGGATGGGACCGCGGCGTGGCCGGAATGCGCGTGGGCGGCCGACGCCGGCTCACCATTCCTCCGCACCTCGGTTACGGCGCTCGCGGCGCCGGCGGAGTCATCAAGCCCAACGAGACGCTGATCTTCGTCGTCGACCTGCTCGACGTCCGCTGAGCGGGGGAGAACGCGGCGCGACCGCCCTGGTCGGAGCCTGGTTCTCCACCCGACTTAAGTGACATAACGGAGATTATGGGCGAAAGGGACGAACCGCCGATCAGCCCGGATGTCTAGCCGTTGCCCACCGGCTTCAACGTCCGCTCCTGCAAGGGCCGCGCGGCCTCGAGCAACCACTCCAACGCCTCCCTGAGCGACGCGGCCGTCGACTTCGCGCCGATCTCCTTCTCGGTGTCGGCGATCGCGCACGTCAGCACGTACAGGTCGTCGTACAGCGCGTCGAGTTCGGCCCGGGCCACGACGAGCTCGTTCTCGCTCAACTGCAACTCCTGGGCCCGTTGGCGGCCCACCCAGTCCCATTGGCGACACGACTGGCTGCAGAACTCCTTGCGGCGCCCCGGACCGGTCTGCTTCGGAAGGACCCGACGGCAATACCGGCACCGCGGCCCCGAGTTCCGGGCGGCTGATTTCGTCATGACGAAATGATGCTCGATGTACGGGTGCGGACCGCGGATACCCGCGGCGGGCCGCCGACTCGGTTCGAACCTCCGACGACTCCGACAGACTGAGCCGATGCCCACCGCACCCGTGCATCGGTTCGCGAGCGACAACAACGCCGCCGTCCATCCGGCGGTTCTCGATGCGATCGCCCACGCCAACTCCGGTCACGCGGTCGCGTACGGCGACGACAACTGGACCGCGCGGGCCAACGGCATGTTCGACGAACTCTTCGGTCGTCCAGTCGACACCTTCATGGTGTGGGGTGGCACCGGGGCCAACCTTCTCGCCCTGGCGACGATGCTCGCCCCGGCCGGCGCCGTGGTCTGCACCGATTCGTCGCACATCAACGTCGACGAAACCGGCGCACCCGAGCGCATTCTCGGCGCCAAGCTCATCGACGTCCCCCATCGCAACGGAAAGCTCGTCCCCGAACAGATCGAGGAGTTCGCTCACTTCCGGGGCGTGATGCATCACGTCCAGCCGAGCGTGGTCTCCATCACGCAGAGCACCGAATGGGGGACGCTGTACTCCCCCGACGAAATCGCCGCCATCTGCGACACCGCTCACCGTCTCGGCATGACGGTCCACCTCGACGGCGCACGGATCGCCAACGCGACCGTCGCCCTCGGCGGCACCGTGAGCGCGTTGCGCTCGTTCACCGTCGATGCCGGTGTCGACGTCGTGTCGTTCGGCGGCACCAAGAACGGCATGATGCACGGCGAAGCCGTCGTGTACCTCGACCGGTCCCTCGCGCGTTCGGCGCCGTTCGTGCGCAAGCAGGTCACGCAACTTCCTTCGAAGGTGCGCTTCATCTCGGCCCAGTTCATCGCGCTCCTCTCCGACGATCTGTGGCTCGCCAACGCCCGCCACGCCAACGAGATGGCACGACTGCTCCACTCCGCCGTCCGCGACATTCCCGGCGTGACCCTCGACGGCCCGCCAGCGGTCAACAGCCTCTACCCCGCCCTACCTCCCGCCGTGATCCGTCCCCTGCAGGACTGGTCGTTCTTCTACGACTGGGACGTCCACCAGCATCAGGTCCGCTGGATGACGGCCTGGGACACGACCCCGGCCGACGTGGACACGTTCGCCCAGGGTGTCGCCCACTTCTTGAGTGCCCGCTGAGTTCCGGCGTTCCCGGCGGCCGTCCCGGCCCGACGTCGACGAACGTCACAGGCTCCGTTATTGACCGTTCGATCACTTCGCTTCTACTTTCCGATTCAAACGAGCGACTGGGGGGTCGTGTGTTCGCAGCCGAGATCGTCATCACCCGACGTCAGACCGACGACGCCTGGATGACCAAAGCCGCCTGTCGCGGTCTCACGCATCTGTTCTTCCCGTCCACCGCCGAGCGGCCCCAGGCCCGTGAGCGTCGTGAGGCTCAGGCCCGCCAGGTGTGCTCGTCGTGCACCGTGCAGACGACGTGCCGCGAGTTCGCGCGCACGCACCACGAGTACGGGCTGTGGGGTGGCGAGAGCGAGGACGAGCGGCATCAAGCCGGCTATCGCCTGATCGCACCGATCGGCATCCGCGCCGCGTCCTGATCGCCCGCGTTGCGCGAATCTCGCGTCGCCCTCGCGCCATACTGACTCATGGCTTCGGGTGACCATCGAGCCGCGTTGTCGTCGGCCTGGGAGGCCTACGGCGACTCGCGTCGCATCGTCGCCGTGCACGACACGAGTCCACGGGTGTCGACGAACACCGTCTACCGGGTGTCGCTCGACGACGGCTCGAACGTGTACGGCAAGGTGTCGAGTTACGGGTCGTACTTCTTGTTCGCCGAGGATCACGACCGTCTCTATCGATGCACCGACCTGTTGGCCGACGGGCCGTTCCGCGATTTCCTCGCGCGGGTGCTGGGTGGGCCGACCCCGCGCGGCGATCGTCCGTTCACGTGGTACGACGAACACCTCTGGGTCGCCTTCTACGAGGAGGCGCGCAAAGCCGACTCTCTCCCCCGCCAACTGAACCTCGACGAGATTCGATGCCTCGCCGAGAACATGGCTCGCTTCCACGTCGAATGCCGCCGTATCGCGCCGCTGGTGCCGGCCACGTCGAACAGCATCAAGTCGGACGCCATCCATCTGCTCGATCTGCTGTCCAGCCCGTTCGCCCCGCGCAACTTCGATCTCCCTCCCGAACACATCGGCGTCCTGTGGCGACACACCCACGACTTCTTGATGGAGCTGGAGGACGTCCGCTACGACTCGTGGAATCGGATCCCGATTCTCGTCGATTGGAACCTGGGCAACTTCTCCGTGAAGTACCGCGACGACGGCTTCGACCTCTTCAGCCGCTGGGACTACGACTGGTTCCGCATCGAGTCGCGGTTGCTCGACTTCTACTTCTTGTCGCGCGTCTCGTCGGCCACCGGCGATCGCACTCACTGGACGTACTCGCCGCACACCCTCGTCGAGCCGCACTTCGTCGAATTCATCCGTGCGTATCACCGTGTCGATCCCCTCTCGGCTGACGAGATCCGCTTCCTTCCCGAGGCCTACCGCTTCTTCGTTCTCAACTACGTCGTCCGGGAAGGCGCTCGCTTCTTTCGACCCGATCTGTGCACGAAGTTCCGCTCCGATGCCGCGCGGGTCTATCTCCCGTCGATCGAGCGCCTCGACATCACGCCGCTTCTGAGAGCGATCGACGCCTAGTCTCCGATCGTGGTGACTTCTCCCAGCCGCACCTCGCATCCGACCGGCCACGGCGTCGTGGTGGTCGGCAGTGCGAATCTCGACCTGGTGGCCACCGTCGACCACCTACCCGCACCCGGCGAGACCGTCCTCGGCCGCGACTACGCCGAACACCCCGGAGGCAAGGGCCTCAATCAAGCCGTCGCCGCGAGTCGAGCCGGTGCGCGAACCGCGTTCGTCGGATGTCTCGGCACCGATGCGGCGGGTGATGCCCTTCACGCTCTGCTGTCCGAGGAGGGTCTCGATCCCTACGTGGTCGATGTGGCTCGTCCGACGGGACGGGCGCTCATCGCCGTCGACGACGGCGGCGAGAATTCGATCGTCGTGGTTCCGGGCGCCAACAGTTGTCTGACCATCAGCGTCGTCGACGATCATCGCGACGTGATCGCTCGTGCGGGCGTCGTGCTGTGTCAACTCGAGGTTCCGCTCGATGCCGTCGAGGCCGCACTGGCCATCGCCAAGGTCGGGGGCGCCACCACCGTTCTGAACCCGGCACCGGCCGCCGCACTGTCGCGCTCGTTGATCTCGCTGTGCGACGTCGTCGTCCCCAACCAGCACGAGGTCGCTCAACTCGGAGGCGCCTCGGCGTTGCTCGACGCCGGCGTCTCCACGGTCGTGATCACGCTGGGCGCGCGCGGATTGCGCATCGTCACCCGACAGGACGAGTTCGACATTCCGCCGTTCGTCGTGCGGGCCGTGGACACCACCGGGGCCGGCGATGCCGCGTGCGGTGCGTTGGCCGCCGCGCTGGCCGAAGGTCTCGACATCGTCACCGCGGCCCGCCGAGCCTCGGCGGCCGGAGCTCTGGCCGCCACCCGTCAAGGAGCGGTCCCGTCACTCCCCCGTCGTTCGGAGATCGACGCCCTCGTCAACTGAACGCCGCGGCCACCCAGCCGTCGATGACGATGCGGTCGACCTCGCGGAGAGGTCGAAGTGCCTCGGCGACGTGCTCGTAGTGACCGTCGAGAACACCACTGATCACGAGAAGACCTTCGGGGCGTGTGAGTCGCTTGAGGTCGCCGCTCAAGTCGACCAGAGTCGGTGCGAGGATGTTCGCCAGCACGAGTGGATAGGCGAACGAGATCGTCGGCAGGGCGTCGGTCGTCACCTCCCACCGATCGGCCACGCCGTTCGCGGTCGCGTTCTCTCGAGAGGTTGCCAGGGCAGCCACGGACACGTCGACACCGAGAGCCGAGGCCGCTCCGAGACGGAGGGCGGTGATCCCGAGCACTCCACTGCCGCATCCGACGTCGAGTACCGCGGCTCCGGGTCGAACGTAGCGCTCGAGCATGCGCAACGAAGCGAGCGTCGTCGGGTGGTTGCCGAGGCCGAACGTCGAGCCCGGTTCGATGCGGATCACGATTTCGTGTGACTGGTCGACCCCGTCTCGCGAATCGAACCAGGCTGGAACGATCGCGACGCGATCGCTCACGATCGTCGGCTCGGCGTGTCGACGCCACTCGGTCCCGGCTCGGTCGTCGATCTCCTCGATCCGCCAGGCGATCTCGACCGGAAGCGAGGCCAGCGCGCGTCGCACCTCCTCGACGTCGTCACCGAGCGAAGTGCGCAAGGTGACGGTTCCGTCGCTCTGCCAGTGCTCCGCCACCGCGACGACTCCGAGTCCCCAGAGGAGATCACTCACGAACTCGACGTCCAGCGACGTCGTGTCGACCGCGATTCCCCACGCCACGTCAGACAACCCTGCCGATCCACCGTGTCAATCGATACGACGTCAATCGATACGACGCAGGTCCTTGGCGAAACGCTTGCCCCGCGCGACGTACGACGCCGCGGCCATGGCGATGTCGGCCGATCGAGCGCGACCTTCCTTGATGACGGCCGGTGCTCCGACCGCCAAGGCTCCGCTCGGCACCTCCGTGCCGTTCAGAAGGACGCTGTTCGCGCCGACCACCGCTCCACTGCGCACGACTACTTGGTGCATGACGATCGAGCCGTTTCCGACCAGTGACCCATCCTCGATCGTGCAGGCTTCCAGATGGACGATGTGCCCGATTGTGCAGTCGTTGCCGACCACTGTGGGCCACATCGGCGTGGTGTGCAGAACGCTCCCGTCCTGGATGGACGTGCGTTCGCCGATGCGGATCTCGCCGTCGTCTCCGCGCAGAACCGCACCTGGCCACACCGAACTCTCGGCGCCGATGGTCACCGAGCCGATCACCACCGCATCGGGATGCACGTATGCCGTGGGATGAATCGACGGGACCTGATCACCGAGGGCGTAGATGGGCACGTCTCCACGCTAATCGGGCACCTCTTGGGAGGCGTGTCCGAACTCCGATAGGGTCGTCAACCATGTCCCGCCGCATCGAGATCGAACTCACGAGTTCGCGTCCCGACGGCACCTGGACATGGCGCGCCGCTGGCGCCCGTGAACCCAAGGGCGTGCTCGACGGATCGATCCTTCCGAACGGGACCAAGACCGGCGACGTCGTGAAGGTGGACGCCGAATTCGACATCGACGGCATCGAGATCCTCGGAGTGGTCCAGGGCCGAACCAAGGTCAACAAAGTGGAGACGTTGTCGCTCATCGCCGACGAGCGTCCGTTCGAGCCGGTCACTCAGCAACTCGCCAAGCGCGACCGTCGCGATGCCCGTCCCGGAGACCGGCGCGATCGTCCGGGCGGAGATCGCCGTGAGCGTCGTCCTCGCCCCGATGGCGAGCGCAACGAAGCCGATCGCCGTCCCCGCGGTGATCGCTCCACTCGTCCGGCCGATGGCGAGCGCCGTGATCGTCGTCCCGATCGTCCGCGTCGCCCGCGCTTCGAAGTTCCGCCCGAACTTCCGCAGCGTCCCCGCGCCAAGCGTCTGAAGCCCGGGAGCACTCGCCGCAAAGAAGTTCTCGCCACCATCCCGGAGAACCAGCGGCCCATCGCCGAACTCGCTCTACAGGGCATGCCAGCCGTTCGTCAGAAGTTGAAGTCGGCCAACGAAGCCCTCGCCGCCGAAGGCAAACCCACGATGCCCGAGCAGAGCGTCCTCCAGATGGCGCAAGATCTCCTTCCCAAGTTGCGCGTCGCCGATTGGCTCGACCGTGCGGAAGCCGCCAAGCGCGATCTCGATCAGCTCGATCTTCGCGACCTCCGAAGCGTCATGGCCGCGGCCAATGATCCGCTCATCGAACGTGACGAGACGTGTCGGCCCCTCGTCACGGAGTTGCGAGCCGGACTCGCGACGCGTACCGAAACCGAGCATCAGAACTGGCTGGCCGACATCACCGCGGCCGTCGAGATCGGACGCGTCGTTCGTGCTCTCAAGTTGGCGGGGCAGCCGCCCAAAGCTGGTGCGATCTTTCCAGAGGAACTCGGCCGCAAACTCGCCGAGGCGACAGCGGCCAACCTCACACCTGACGCGTTCCCCGACCGCTGGATCGCTGTGCTCGAAGCCGTGGCCTTCTCTCCGGTTCGCTCGCTCCTCGCGGTGTCGGCAATCCCGACGACGGTGTCGCCCGAATTGACCAAGACCGTCGAGCGCCTCGCGTCGCTCCTACCTCAGGTCGCGGCTCTCTTCGGAGTGGCGCCGAGCAATAAGACGCAGGCTCCCAAGCCGTTGCGACCGACCAAGCCGAAGAAGATCCCGCCCAAGCCTCCTCGGCCGGCGGGCTCCGCGGCACCGACCGTCGCGAGCACACCGGCGCCCTCGGCGCCGGTCGACTCTGCGCCCGCCGACACTGCACCGGTCGACGCTGCGCCGGTCGACACTGCACCGGTCGAGGTCGCACCGGCTGTCGATTCGGCTCACGACACGCCGACCTGAGTCGTCGTCGTTCGACGGTCGCTACTACCGTCGGCCCCATGAGCGACATCGTCACGTACCAGGCCGACGGCCGAATCGGCATCATCACCCTCAACCGCCCCGAAGCGCGTAACGCCGTCAACGGCGACGTCGCCCAGGGCATGGAAGCCGCGATCGACGCCCTCGAAGCCGACGACAACGTCTGGGTGGGCATTCTGACCGCCAACACCGAGGGTCAAGAGAAGCCGGTGTTCTGCGCCGGCGCCGACCTCAAGGCCATCAACTCGGGCCAGGCCGGTGGACTGAACACCAAGCGCGGCGGCTTCGCCGGCTTCGTGTACCGCGAACGACGCAAGCCGATCATCGTCGCCGTCGACGGGCTCGCCACTGCCGGTGGTTGCGAGATCGTTCTGGCCGCCGACCTCGTCGTTGCGACGACCCGCTCGTCGTTCGGTCTGGCCGAAGTGAAGCGCAACCTCATCGCCGGAGCCGGCGGTCTCTTCCGACTGCCGCGGGCCATCGGGCAGGCTGCTGCGATGGAGGCCATTCTCACGGGCGAGCCGATTCCGGCCGAGCGCGCGTATCACCTCGGTCTCATCTCACGGCTCGTCGGACCCGGCGAAGCCATGAGCGAGGCGCGCAAGCTCGCCGCTCAGATCACAGCCTGCGCTCCCCTCGCGGTCTACGCCAGTCGTCAGGTGGTGCTGGCCGCCGCGTACGAGGACGACGACACGCTCAAGAATCTCACCAACTCGCTGTTCGCCGGTGTGATGGCGTCAGAAGACACCAAGGAAGGCCTCACCGCCTTCATCGAGAAGCGTCCGCCGAGTTGGACCGGTCGCTGAAGCGACCGTGAGGTTGACCGGTCGCTGA
>CAYNKE010000009.1:0-31388 GCA_964397715.1 uncultured Bifidobacterium sp.
TCGACCGGCACCGGCACCGGCTCGTCCGGTTCTGGTTCGGCCGGTGGCAACGAGCCGGGATCCGTTGCGGGTGACACGTCGGTGTCGATCGAGGATCGCGGAACCCAGGGTCAGGATCGCGGGTTGGCCAACACGGCCGCGAACCAGTCAGTGCCCGTCACTGACGATCGCCGTGAGGAAGGGGTCGACGCGGCAGCCACCTCGAATCCGCAGACCATGACGACCCTCGTCGCGGTCGTGGCCGACGGGAAGGTCGTCCGCCTGGTGGACGGCGTCGCGTTCGGCGGCGGCATCCTGCGCGCCTCCTGAGCACGTCGAGTTCTCGCGGTCGGCGCCCGGCGGTGGTG
The DNA here is from genome assembly GCA_964397715.1 of uncultured Bifidobacterium sp. Taxonomy (GTDB): domain Bacteria; phylum Actinomycetota; class Acidimicrobiia; order Acidimicrobiales; family Ilumatobacteraceae; genus Casp-actino8. The sequence goes on from CAYNKE010000009.1 coordinate 348, forward strand.
CGTCGACCGCGGCCTGCTCGGGGCGGACTGTGTGCCCCGAGCAGGCAGGACCTAGGGTCTATCGCCGTGAAACGGCCCTACCGAATCGTCGTCGCCAAGCCCGGTCTCGACGGTCATGACCGGGGCGCCAAGACCATTACCCGAGCTCTTCGCGACCACGGTTTCGAGGTCATCTACACCGGACTCCACCAGACCCCCGAGCAGATCGCCGAGACCGCGCTGCAAGAAGACGTCGATGCGGTCGGACTGTCGCTTCTCTCTGGTGCCCATCTCACTCTTTTCCCGCGGGTGATGGAAGAACTTCGTTCCCGCGACCTCGGTGACGCCCTCGTGTTCGGCGGTGGTGTGATTCCCGATGCCGATGCCCGTGTTCTGCGCGAACAAGGCGTCTCGCAGATTTTCGGACCCGGTTCGTCGCTCAAGGCCATTGCACTCTGGCTCGAGCAAGAACTCGACTCCCGCGAAGACTCCGTCGCGGTGTAACTGCTTCTTCATTCGTCATCGCTACATCTCTTCAGAAAGAGGATCCCCCGACATGGACCTGTTCGAGTACCAGGGCAAGCAGTACTTCGCCCGCTACGACATCCCGGTGAGCCCGGGTGGCGCTGCCGACACCGTCGCCGACGCGGTGAAGGTCGCGGACGCGTCCGGGTATCCGGTCGTCGTCAAGGCCCAGGTGCAGGTGGGTGGTCGCGGCAAGGCCGGCGGAATCAAGTTGGCCAACAACGCCGACGAGGTACGCCTCCACGCCGGGAACATCCTCGGGATGGACATCAAGGGTCACGTCGTGAAGCGCCTGTGGGTCGAGCACGCGAGCGACATCGCCGAGGAGTACTACGCGTCCTACACGCTCGACCGCTCGGCCAAGAAGCACTTGCTCATGCTGTCGGCTCAAGGTGGAGTCGACATCGAAGAGGTTGCGGCCAAGGACCCGACAGCAATCGTGAAGTTGCACATCGACCCGGTGGACGGCATCTCCGAATCCACGGCCCGTCAGGCCGCGGTCGACGCGCGCATCCCGGCCAAGGCGGTCGACGGCGTGGCCAAGATCCTCGTCCAGTTGTACCGCTGCTTCACCGAAGGCGATTGCGATCTGGCCGAGATCAATCCGCTCATCCTCAAGCCCACCGGTGAGGTGCACGCGCTCGACGCCAAGGTGAGCCTCGACAACAACGCGGCGTTCCGCCATCCCGAGTGGGACGAATACCGCGCGACCGAAGAACTCGACGCGCGCGAACAACTCGCACGTACCCACGACCTGCAGTACATCGGTCTCGAGGGCTCGGTGGGCATCATCGCCAACGGTGCCGGTCTGGCCATGAGCACCCTCGACGTCGTCAATCAGGTCGGCGGTACTGCCGCCAACTTCCTCGACATCGGTGGGGGTGCCAATGCCGATGTCATGGCGGCTGCGCTCGAGGTGATCAACTTCGACAAGAACGTGAAGTCGATCTTCATCAACATCTTCGGCGGGATCACCCGTGGCGAAGAAGTGGCCAAGGGAATCGTCGAGGCCCTCGGCCGCGTCGATCTGCGCGCACCGATCGTGATCCGTCTCGATGGCACGAACGCCGAGCAGGGTCGCGAGATCCTGAAGAACGCGGGAATCCCCGAGTCGAAGCTCAAGTCCAAGCCCACCATGCTCGAAGCGGCCGAAGCCGCCGTCGCGATCGCCAACGGGAAGTGATGTCATGGCCATTTTCGTGAACCAGAACACCAAGGTCATCGTCCAGGGTCTCACCGGAGGCCAGGGCAAGTACCACGGCTTGCGCAACAAGGCCTACGGCACGCAGGTCGTCGGCGGCGTCACGCCGGGGAAGGGCGGCACCGACGTCGAAGGCATCCCGGTGTTCAACAGCGTCGCCGAGGCCGTGAAGGCCACCGGCGCCGATGCGTCGTTCATCGCCGTGCCGCCCAAGGCCGCCTCGGCCGCGATCCTCGAGGCCGCCGCGGCCGGCATTCGCTTCATCGTGTGCATCACCGAAGGCATCCCGGCTCAGGACGAAGCGAAGGTCTACAACACGCTCGTCCGCGACTACCCGAACACTCGACTCCTCGGCCCCAACTGCCCCGGCATCATCAGCCCAGGCAAGTGCAACATCGGCATCACTGCGGGCGAAATCGCCGAGTTGCCGAGCGCGAGCAAGAAGAACGTGGGCATCGTGAGTCGTTCGGGCACACTCACGTATCAGGCGCTGTACGAACTCAAGCAGCGCGGTATCGGAGTGAGCACGTGCGTCGGTATCGGCGGAGATCCGGTGCCAGGAACCAACTTCATCGATTGCTTGCGCGAGTTCCAGGCCGACCCCGAAACACACGCCATCATCATGATCGGCGAGATCGGTGGATCGGCGGAAGAAGAAGCAGCCGAGTTCATCAAGGCCAACGTGACCAAGCCCATGAGTGCGTACATCGCGGGTGTCACCGCACCCCCCGGCAAGAAGATGGGCCACGCCGGCGCCATCGTCTCGGGTGGCAAGGGAACCGCGCAGGGGAAGATGGACGCGTTACGCGCGGCTGGCGTGAAGGTGGGTCAGAATCCCACCGAGGCCGGCACGCTCATGGCCGAGATCGTCGCGTCACTGGGCTGACTCACGACGAGTCCTCGACACTGGATCGAAGTAAAAGGCCCGGGGTCACCCCCGGGCCTTTTACGTGCACGGAATGTCGACGATCAGCTCGCCGGCGGCGGGGGAGGTGTCGAACCACCTCCGAGAGTGTTCTTGAGTTTGTTGACGTCGGTCAGGTCCTTGAGGTTTCCGCCTGAAGCGGTGAAGCCCATGACCGATCCGGCGAGCGTGGCGGCGGTGGCGATGAAGCTCACCCACAACGCCCATCCACGACCGAACTCGACCTTGAAGCCCATCGCGCTCTTGTCGGGGCCGGTGATGATGAGAAGAAGCATGAGCAGAGTCGCGACGCCCGACGCGAGAACGGAGATGAGCGTCACTTGAGATGCGCTCAACTTGCCGATTCCGCGGGCCCGAAGAATCGTGATGACGCCGACGGCGATCACGAGGATCCACGAGATCCATCCACGCACCCAATCGAATGCGTTGCCGGCGGTCTCGCCCGCGAAGCTCGCCCATCCTCCGACGAGGCCGAAGATCAACATGCCGGCGGCGCCGCCGACCTTGAGTTTGTCCGCTGTGTTCAATTGCAAGGGTCACCCTCCTGGTGTTCGTGCCCGGTGCACGTCCGATTCGGACCCGACCGTAGCCGTCTCAGCAGACCGAGAATTCCGAGTGGTGTCAAGGTCTCGTCTGGTTAGCGTTCGCCCAGTGCCGACCGCGTTGATCAGCGTCTACGACAAGACGGGTGTCGTCGATTTCGCTCGTTCTCTCCGGGGGGCCGGCTGGACCGTCGCGTCGAGCGGCGGAACTGCCAAGACGCTCGCCGATGCCGGCATCGACGTCACCGATGTGGCGTCACTTACCGGGTCGGGTGCGATTCTCGGCCACCGAGTCGTCACGCTGCACCCGGCGGTACACGCCGGCATCCTCGCCGACCTCGACGACCCGTCGCACCGTGCCGATCTCGAACGCCTCGGAATCGAGCCGATCTCACTCGTGGTGGTCAACCTCTACCCGTTCACGTCCGATCCGTCCGTCGAACTGATCGACGTCGGAGGTCCGGCCATGGTGCGCGGCGCGGCCAAGAACCACGCTCACGTCGCGGTGGTGGTGCGCCCCGACGATTACGAGCGAGTCGCCGCCGAAATCGAGTCGCACGGCGTAGTGAGTGCCGCCACGCGGCGCGACCTGGCGGCCATTGCTTTCCGGACGACGGCCGCCTACGACGCGGCGATCGCCGACTGGATGAACGGTCGCGAGTCGCTCCCGTCGTCGATCGTCCTGGCGGCCGAGAAGGTTCAGTCGTTGCGCTACGGCGAGAATCCGCACCAGGTCGGGGCGCGGTATCGCATTACGGGTCGTCGGAGTTGGTGGGACGACGCGGTTCAACACGGCGGCAAGGAACTCAGTTATCTGAACGTGTACGACTCCGAGGCCGCGTGGTCATTGGTGAATCGGTTCTCCTCGCCGGCGTGTGTGATCGTGAAGCACGCCAATCCGTGTGGTGTGGCCGTCATCGATGGTCCGGCTTCGGTGATCGCCGACGCGTATCGCGCCGCGAACGAGTGCGATCCGGTCAGTGCCTTCGGCGGGATCGTCGCCGTCAATCGGACCGTGACGGCAGCGATGGCTCGATCACTCGCCCCGGTGTTCACCGAAGTGGTTGTCGCACCGTCCTTCGAAGCCGAAGCCTTGGCGATTCTCGGGGAGAAGAAGAATCTGCGCACGATCAGCGGGCCCCCTCCTCACGGAGATGAACTCGTGGTGCGGTCGGTCGACGGCGGATTGCTCGTGCAGTCCACCGATGTCGTGACGGTCGATCGGAGCGACTGGGCGGTGGTCACCAAGGTGCAGCCCACCGACGCACAGCGACACGACATCGACATCGCGTGGCACGTCGTGTCGGCGGTGAGCTCCAACGCGATCGTCCTGGTGAAGGATGGATGCGCGGTCGGGATCGGTGGAGGCCAACAGAACCGCCTCGATTCCGCGCGAATCGCCGTCGATCGTGCGGCTGATCGTGCTCGCGGAGGCGTGTGCGCGAGTGACGCCTTCTTCCCGTTCCGCGATGGCCTCGATGTCGTCGCCGCGGCTGGAGTCACGTGTGTGGTTCAGCCCGGAGGAAGCGTTCGTGACGACGAAGTCATCGCCGCGGCCGACGAACACGGCATTGCCATGGTGTTCACAGGCCGTCGCCACTTCCGCCACTGAGCGACGCGTAGAATTCGAACGTGGCCCGCATTGCTGATCTCATCGCCGCTGGCCGAACTTTCTCGTTCGAGTTCTTCCCTCCCAAGACCGACATGGCACAACTCACTCTCGGTCGTACCATCGCCGAACTCGAGTCACTTTCCCCGAGTTTCGTGAGCATCACCTACGGCGCCGGTGGGAGCACCCGACATCGCACGCAGCAGCTGGTGCAGTGGATTCGCCAGGAGACGACCATCACCCCGATGGCTCACCTCACGTGCCAAGGCCATCGACGACACGAGATCACCGAGATCTTGGCGATGTACGCGGCTAGCGAGGTCGAGAACATTCTCGCGTTGGGCGGTGACGCGCCGGTGGAGGGTTCGGCCGAACCCAGTGACTACACCTACGCATCCGATCTCCTCGACGATGTTCTCTCGGCGGGCCGGTTCTCGGTTGGCGTGGCCGCCCACCCCGAAATTCATCCGCGGTCACCCGACCGCGAGACCGATCGGCGGTTCCTCGCTGAGAAATTACGCCGAGCCGACTTCGCCATCACGCAGTTCTTCTTCGACGCCGATGCGTACGTTCGTCTCGTGGACGAGATGGCCGACCTCGGCGTCCACAAACCGATCGTTCCCGGAATCATGCCCGTCACCAACAAGTCGCAGATCCAGCGGATGGCCCAGCTGTCGGGTGCGGCGTTTCCGTCGTGGCTGGCCGATCGTTTGAGCGGAATCGACGACCCGGACGACGTCCGACGCGTGGGTGTGGAGGTCGCCACCGAACTGTGTGCTCGTCTTCTCGACGCCGGTGCGCCGGGCCTGCACTTCTACACGCTCAATCGCAGCACGGCCACGCGGGAGATCTACGCCAATCTCGGTCTTCCGGTGAAGGGCTGACTTCTTGCCGACCGAGCGGTTCGGCAGACTGAAACTCGCATGACCGCGTCGGGTTCTCGTTCGCAGCAGATCAGCCGGGTTCCGTACTTGCCCGGACTCGACGGTCTTCGTGCACTCGCCGTCCTGGCCGTGATCGTCTACCACGCGAACTCCGACTGGTTGCCCGGGGGATTTCTCGGCGTCGAAGTGTTCTTCGTCATCAGCGGCTACCTCATCACGTTGTTGATCGTGGCCGAGCACGAGCGCACCGACGCTCTGAGCTTGCGCGGATTCTGGGCCCGCCGAGCGCGGCGTCTCCTTCCGGCGCTCGTGGTGATGCTCTTCTTGCTCGTGGTGTGGACCGCGTTGTTCGAGCGTGACGCACTCGGTGCGTTACGTGGCGACGTGGTAGCGGGCGCCCTGTACGGCTCGAACTGGTTCCAGGTCTGGATCGGTGCGGGATACACCGCGGTCAACGACTTCGCGCCGTTGCGACATCTCTGGTCCTTGGCCGTGGAGGAGCAGTTCTATCTGTTGTGGCCGCTCGTGATGCTCGTCGTTCTCCGGCGCGGTCGCGATCGCCTGCCCCGCGTCGCGGTCTGGTTCGTCGGCATCGCCGTCCTCATTTCGCTGGTCGTCGCGGTTCTCACTCCGACGGGGCGCGTCGGTTTGTGCTCCGAGACGCCTGGTGCCTACTGGACGGTTGCGAATCGTTGCATCAGCAAGGTCGATGCGCTCTACCTCTCGACTCCGACTCGCGCGACGGGTCTCTTGCTCGGGTCGGCTCTGGCCCTCGTGTGGCGTCCGTTCGCTCTGCTGCGCGGGCCCATGCGTGCCAAAGGCAAGTTGATGGACCCGGTGGCCGCCCTCGGATTGGTCGGCCTCGTTCTCCTGATCACGCGCACCCACATCCTCGAGTTGCGCGGCGAAGACGGGCTGCACGCCGATCGTCTGCTGTTCTTCGGAGGACTGTTACTCACCGGTCTCTTCACCGTGATGCTCATCTCGGCGGTCGCCCATCAGCGGGCTGTTGCCGGACGCGTGCTCGGCAATCCAGTGCTGAGAGCGATCGGCGAGCGGTCGTACGGTCTGTACCTCTATCACTGGCCGGTGTTCCAGGCGTTGCGTCACGAGACGGGCGTGCATCTGAAGGTTCACGAGTTCGTCGGGGCGTTGGCCGTCACCGCACTCATCACCGAGTTCAGTTATCGGGTGATCGAATTGCCCATCCGCGAACGTCGATTCCGCGAATCGATCACATCGCTTCTCGAGAGCGGCCCAGGTGCCGTGAGGCGCCGGGGAGCCTTCGGAGCGATCACGGTCGTGGCGGTGGCACTCCCGGTGTTCTCGATCGTGAGCCTGGCGTCGGCCGACTTGAAACCGAACGAGGTGCGGGCGTCGCTCGATCAAGCCGAGGGTTCGGTGACCGATGTTCTCGAAGCGGTCGGGGTTCAGCGACCGACCGACTCGCCGTCCGATGCACCCACGACGTCGTTCGTGCCGCCGCACTACGGAGTCTTCGCACTCGGTGACTCCATCATGAAAGGCGCGGCACCGGCCATGGCCGACGAAGGTTGGGTCGTCGATGCGGTGGAGGATCGCCAGGGCAAGATCGGTGCAGAAATCTTCGTGCAGTTGAAAGAACTCGGCGTCACGATGGATGCCGCTGTGGTGCACCTCGGCACCAACGGCCCCATCAGCCAGGAGACCCTCGATGTCTTGATGGACGCCGTGTCGGCCGTACCACGGGTCGTGATGCTGACCAACCGTGTCAACCGCGGCTGGACCGATGCGAACAACGCCAAGATCCGTGCCCTTCCCGAGAAGTATCCGAACGTGGTCGTCCTCGACTGGCAACTGGTCGCCGAACTCTGCTCGGGCCAGTGCTTCGCGGGAGACGGAATCCACCTCGATCGCGACGGCGTGACGTACTACACCGAGCAGATCCGTCAGGCGTTGGCCTGACTTTCGGGTTCACGGGCCGCGGGGCGTACGCTCTCGGTCCATGACTACCCCCGTACGTGTTGCCGTCACCGGAGCCGCTGGCCAGATCGGCTACAGCCTCCTCTTCCGTATCGCTTCGGGCGCCATGCTCGGTCCCGACACCCCGGTGATCCTGCAGTTGCTCGAGATCACCCCGGCGCTCAAGGCGTTGGAAGGCGTGAAGATGGAGCTCGACGACTGCGCGTTCCCGCTCCTCTCCGGAGTGGTGGGCACCGACGATGCCGACAAGGCGTTCGGTGACGTCGACGTCGCCTTGCTCGTGGGCGCCATGCCGCGCAAGGCCGGAATGGAGCGCGCCGATCTCTTGAGCGCGAACGGCGGCATCTTCAAGCCGCAGGGTGAAGCTCTCGCGCGGAGCGCGAAGCGTGACGTGAAGGTGCTCGTGGTCGGCAACCCGGCCAACACGAATGCTCTCATCGCTCAGCAGAACGCGAAGAGTCTCGATCCCGGCCGCTTCACTGCGATGACACGTCTCGATCACAACCGTGCGGTCACGCAGATCGCGCAGAAGTTGAACCAGCCGGTCTCGGCAGTCAAGAAGATGACGATCTGGGGCAATCACAGTGCGACGCAGTATCCCGACCTCTTCCACTGCGAAGTCGGCGGCAAGAACGCGTACAAGGCCGTCAACGATCACGCGTGGGTCGAAGGCACGTTCATTCCGACCGTCGCCAAGCGGGGTGCCGCCATCATCGAAGCGCGCGGCCTGTCGTCGGCCGCCTCGGCGGCCAACGCTGCGGTCGACCACGTTCGTTCTTGGTACCTCGGCACCGCGCCCGGCGACTGGGTGAGCATGGCGATTCCGAGTGACGGCAGCTACGGCGTGCCGGAAGGTCTCATCTCGTCGTTCCCGTGCGTGTGCAAGGACGGCAAGTACTCGATCGTTCAGGGTCTCGACATCGACGACTTCAGCCGCGGCAAGATCGACGCATCCACCGCCGAACTGGCCGACGAGCGTCAGGCCGTGCGCGACCTCGGCCTCATCTGATCGACGCGCCCCGGGCGATTCTCGTCGGTCAGGAGATCGCGACGTCGCAGGCGATTCGCATCATCTGGTCGACGCCCTTCTTCAGGTCGTCGTCGCTGATGCGAACCGGTGATGCGTCGGGAGCGAGAACGTCGCTCACGGTCATCATCGCCAGCGCTTCGATGCCCTTGACCGCCGCGATGGTGTAGAGCATCGACGCTTCCATCTCGACACCGAGATGTTGCAGTGATCGCCAACGATCGAACGACGTGGTGTCGGGGTCGTAGAACAATCCACTGGTGACCACCGAACCCACGAACACGCGGTCGCTCACCTCGCGGCTGAGCCGGGCCGCCGTCTCGACCAGAGCGAACGCCGCGGTGGGGGCGAAACCCTCCATGCCGGCATAGCGAATGGGCGTACGGTCGTCCGCCGACGCCGCGACTGCGATCACCGTGTCGGCCATGCGTAGGTGAGTCTGCAGCCCTCCGCAGGTTCCGACGCGGATGAGACGCGTCGCGCCGAGCATCACGAGTTCTTCGAAGACAATGCCGGCGCTCGGAGTTCCCATGCCGGTGCTCTGCACGCTGATGGGCTGGCCTTTGTACGTACCGGTGAAGCCGAGCATCCCGCGTTCTTCGTTCACACAGCGCGCACCCGGGTCGAAAAAGGTCTCGGCGATGTACTTGGCGCGACGCGGGTCACCGGGGCACAACACCGCCGACGCGTAATCGCCGCTCTCGGCTCTCAAGTGAATGGGCATGGTCCGAGAGTAGGTCAACGGCCGTGGCCGCTACTCTTCGCCCATGAACCCGTCCGAGATGATCGACACGTCTCGTTACAGGCTCGACGACGAGGCCCTCGTCGGAGAGTGCCGCGCGCAGTTCGAGAACGACGGGGTCTGCGTCCTTCCGGGGTTCCTTTCGCCCGAGGCCGTGGGATGCATGGTCGACGAGGCCCGGGATCTCGAAGCCCTCGCGTTCCGTTCGCAGTCGTCGTCCACCCCCTACCTCACGTCTCCCGACGACTCTTTTCCCATCGACCATCCCATGCGAACCCTCGTGCACAGCCGCGTCGAGGTCGTCGCGTACGACCAGTTCCCGCGGACGAGTCCGTTACGGCGTTTGTACGAGTGGGACCCGATGCTCGAGTTCGTTCGGCGTTGCCTCGGACTCGAGACCATGCATCGCTACGCCGACCCGTTCGGAGCACTCAACCTCTCGGTGATGCGCGACGGCGACGCGCTGTGTTGGCACTTCGACATGGCGGATTTCGTCGTGTCGCTCGCGCTGCAGTCGTCCGATTGCGGTGGCGACTTCGAGAACGCGAAGCAACTCCGCACCGCCGACGATCCGAACTTCAACGCGGTGGCCGACGTACTTGCCGATCGCGCGCCCCACCTCGTGCGCACCGAACCGATGACGCCGGGGACACTCATGCTCTTCAACGGACGGTGGAGCATGCACCGTGTCACCACGATCGAAGGCTCGACCCCGCGCTACGTGGCGCTGCTGGCCTACGACACGAAGCCGGGCACCGATTCGTCCAACGCGCTCAAACTGTCCCGGTACGGGCGACTGCCGGCTCGGACCGCATCGTGACGGCCATCGAGATCGGCGAAGGGTTCAGCGGATCGGGCGCTGACGCCGCGCACATCAACACGTTGTTGGGGCTGCGCGAGGGGCCACTCGGTACGGCCTTCGCGACGGCTCTGGCCACGCCGACCCCTGGCCACACGGCGTTCCTGTGCGTGTACGAGCCCGGAGTGCCCTGCGAACCGCCCACGCTCTTCGTGAACAAGGCGACGATCGCTGACGACCACCACGGCGAACTCACGTGGGGTCCGGCTCAAGCCGGGGTCGCCGAAGGGGTCGCCGCCTTCGCTTCGGAGCGTTTCACCCCATCTGAACTGGGGAAATACCTCCTGATCGTCGCGGTTTGGGTGAATCCCGCGGCCACCGACGCCGCGGCGATCCACGCCAACAACCGGGAGGCCACGTTGGTGGCGTTGCGGTCCGGTTCGCGGACGCTGGATGACGCCGAGGTGGCCCCGACCGTCGCGCGGTGGCGGTCGGCGCAGCCGGCGCACAACCCGTATTTCGACCCTCGGTAACACGGCCGACGAGGCCGTGCGCGGATCGCTCGGGCCCCGCAGGCTGGGGTTTCATGAAGTTTCCCCTTGCACATTTCGTTCAGGACGAGCCAGAATGACACCGTTGTAGTTACGGCGTCGAGGGGCGCCAGCGAATCGGCCCCCGGGCCGGGATGGCGAGGCAGGCCGCATGGACGAGAACGAGCAGAACTGGCAGGACCAGGCCAACTGCCTGGGAGTCGACCCCGATCTCTTTTTCCCCGAGCGTGGCGCATCCACTCGGGAAGCCAAGGAAGTCTGCCGAGGCTGCGTCGTGCGCAACGAATGCCTCGAATACGCGCTCGTCAACGGCGAGAAGTTCGGTATCTGGGGTGGGCTCTCCGAACGTGAGCGTCGCCGCCTGCGTCGTCAGCGCGCTCAAGCCGGCCGCCGCACCGCCACCGCCTGATCGTCACGCGCGTTCGAGACGCGCCTCGATCGTCCGATCGAGTGATACATCGAGTTCGAACCAACGTGTTGCGTCGATGCGATGGATGACGACACGCGGAGCGAGGCCCACGAGTTCGGCACGATCGATCGTCACTCCCACTTCGTTGCAAGCCGAGCGCACGGCGTCGTACGCGCGGTCAGGCCCGACACGCAAGGGATCGACGAGGTTCATGCTCACTTGCGGCCGTCCGTCGAGGACGAGGGGGAGTGTTCGGATGCCGTCACGTCGCACCTCGTTCGCGATCGCGACGAGCATCGAACGATCCAACGGTCCGCGAAGCCACACGTTGTACGCGACGAGAACATCGCGTACGCCGACGCACATCGCTCCCGCAGTTGGATGTGGAGTCGACGGGCCGAGATCGGGGCCTCGTTCGATCCAGGCGCTGCGTCGAATGTCGGGAAGTTGCGTCTCTTCGGTACCCGCGGGCCCATAGACGAACACCGGGACGTCGAGTTCGTGAGCGGCCCACCACGCGAACTCGTCCCGCGCGCGACGCGCATCATCCATCGACGAGTCGCCGAGCGGTACGAACGGAACGACGTCGACGACACCGAGACGCGGATGTTCGCCGTCGTGTCGACCGATCGTGAGCAGATCGACCGCGGCCCGTGCGAGCCGACGTGGAGCGTCCTCGCCGACGAGCGTGTAGACGCTGCGGTGATGATGCGGATCGGAATGTCGATCGAGAAGGTTGTCGCCACACGCGGCATCGAGTCGTGCAAGGACGGCGAGATCACGCCCTTCGCTCACGTTGACGACGCACTCGAGCACGCGATCACTTTGCCAGGCGGCGGATCGTCGGGGTGCCCGATGACAGCCCGGGCGCCCGCTGACCGCCGGGGCGTACGAGTGCTAGCCTGACGTCATGTTTGCTGGCTTGTTTGACGGACCTGAGGTCATCGTCGTCTTGGTGGTGATTCTCGTGCTCTTCGGCGGTTCGCAGATCCCGAAGCTGGCGCGCAACCTGGGCCAGGCCCAGAAAGAGTTCAAGAAGGGTCTCGCCGAGGGCTCCAAGCCCGACGACGAAGCGTCACCCGACAAGTAGGCGCCCGACGAGCAGGGTCCCGATCAGGAGGGGCGAACCCCGCCGTTGCGCGGCGGTCAGGCCGAACGCAACGTGAGGCGACGGCGTTTGGCGATCCGACGGCGCTCACGTTCGGAGCAGCCGCCCCACACACCGTGGTCGATGTGGTTCTCGAGCGCGTACTCCAGGCACGGAGCGGTGACCGGACACGTCGCGCAGATCTTGCGCGCTCGGTCGACGCCCACACCGTCGCTCGGAAAGAACATGTTCGGGGGATAGGCGCGGCAGGAACCGAGTGCCATCCAGCCGGTCGCAGAATCCTCGTCGATGAGTTGATCGAGGGCATTGGTCTGATTCATGAGTTGTTCTCCTTGTGCGAAGTTGGTTTCCGCCCGCTTCGCCCGCTGAGAAGCCGCTTCGTCGACTCCGAAGACTTTGACGCTCGCCTTCGGCCCCGAGTTCCCGGCCACGACCAGTCAAGCACGACCCTGTGTCTCGGTCTCGTCAGGATGCCCTGATCAGGACGAATGTGTCAGTTTCCACAGCCCACGCCCGCCGATAGCGTGTCGGCGACCAGCACTTTTGTGCCGGCCCGTCTCAACAGGAGAAGTCCGATGACCGACGCCCAAGTGATCAACGAGCCGCCCCGAGCCCACGTCCGCGTGGTGTTTCTCGGCCCGGTGTCGCCCCACTGGGACGTCGTCGGCGATTACGGCGACCGGGTGCTCGTCGACGAGTTCCGCTCGCGCGCGTTGGCCCGTCTGGTTCTCCTGCCCTACAACGACCCGCAGTTCAAGCGCAACCGCGAGCGCATCATGCGCGATGCCGAGCGCGAGAACATCACCGTCGAGTGGGATCTCGGGTTCGACGAAGAAGCAGTCTGAGTCGGCCTACGGGCTGAATTTCTGGTGAACCCCGGCGCGCCCCGACCGGGCATCCTCGACCCGACCGTACGCTGAATCCATGGACGCGGGGTCGCCCGATCGTTTCGTCAATCGCGAACTGAGTTGGCTCGACTTCAACGAGCGCGTCCTGCGGATGTCCACCGAGCCCGGTGTTCCGCTCCTCGAACGAGCCAAGTTCCTCGCCATCTTCTCGTCCAATCTCGACGAGTTCTTCCAGGTTCGTGTCGCGGCCATGCGCGACCAGCAGGCCGCCGGTGTGTCGTCGCCGTTACCCGATGGTCTCACTCCGTCTCGTCAACTCGATCGTGTCGTCGTGCGCGTGGCCGAACTCGCGGCGCGCCAGCAGTCGATCTACCTCGACGAGATCGCACCGGCGCTTCGTTCGCACGGCATCGCGGTCTGTGCGTGGTCCGATCTCAGTGACGCCGAGCGAGAATTCGCCAAGGCCTACTACGACGAGCGAATCTTCCCGGTCCTGACGCCACTCGCCGTCGACCCCGCTCATCCGTTCCCGTACGTCTCGAACCTGGCACTCAGCCTCGCCGTGATGGTGCGCGACCCGGAGTCGGGCGATGAGCGGTTCGCGCGCGTCAAGGTGCCCACCGTCTTCCCGCGTCTGCTCGCATTGCCCGGCGGCGAACGCTTCGTTCCGGTCGACGTCATCATGGAGACCCACATCGGGTCGCTCTTCCCCGGCATGGACGTGGCCGACGCCGTTGCGTTTCGTGTCACGCGCAACACCGACCTCACGCTCGAGGACGAAGACGCTGACGATCTCCTGGCCGCCGTCGAGACCGAACTTCGCCGTCGTCGGTTCGGGCGCGCGGTGCGCCTCGAAGTGGAGGAGAACGCGTCGTCGGCCATGGTCGATCTGCTCCTCGACGAACTCGAACTGCATCGCGACGACGTCACGTGGGTCAAAGGCCCGCTCGATCTCACGTGCTTGTGGCAGGTTCACGCGCTCGATCGTCCCGACTTGAAGGACGATCCGTGGGTGCCGGTGACCGCGGGTCGACTGGCCGCCGCCGAAGCCGATGAGCGCTCGATCTTTTCGGTCGTCCGCGAACGTGCCCTGCTCGTCCACCATCCCTACGAGAGTTTCGCGAGTTCGGTGGAGGAGTTCTTGTCGCAGGCCGCCGACGACCCGCGAGTTCAGAGCATCAAGATGACGCTGTATCGCACGAGTGGCGACAGTCCGATCGCCCGTCATCTCATCCGCGCTGCCGAACGCGGGGTGCAGGTCGCGGTCCTGGTGGAGTTGAAGGCGCGATTCGACGAAGCCGTGAACGTCACGTGGGCCAAAGCCTTCGAACGCGCCGGTGTGCACGTGGTGTACGGACTCGTGGGGTTGAAGACGCACGCCAAATGCGTGATGGTCGTACGTGAGGACGCCGATGGACTTCGTCGGTACGTGCATCTCGGAACCGGCAACTACAACTCGCGCACGTCACGGATGTACGAAGACCTCGGATACATCACGTGCGAACCCGACATCACGGCCGACGCCGCACAACTGTTCAACCACCTCACCGGCTATAGCCGTAACGTCACGTATCGCCGATTGGTGGTGGCTCCCGAGCACCTGCGCGGCCGATTGGTCGAACTCATCCGCCACGAAGCCTCGATGGGGGAGCGCGGCCACATCGCGATCAAGGTCAACTCGATCGCCGATCCCGAGATCATCGACGAGCTCTACGCCGCGAGTCGGCGCGGGGCGCGGGTCGATCTCGTCGTGCGGGGAATTTGCTGTTTACGAGCCGGCGTCCCGGGGCTCTCGGAGAACATCCGAGTTCGGTCGGTGTTGGGTCGGTATCTCGAACATTCGCGCATCTACCGTTTCGCGCACGGGCAAGGTGACGGCCAGCCCTTGCACCTGATCGGCTCGGCCGATCTGATGGGTCGCAACCTCGACCGACGGGTGGAAGTACTCACTCCGCTCACCAACGCCCGTCACCAGGAATGGCTCGATCACACCCTCGGGGTTCTGCTCGATCCGGACGCTCCGGCCTTCGACCTGCGACCCGATGGATCCTGGGAACGCGTCGGCGCGGTCGACTTCGAGCCCCACCCGCAGCGCCGCCTCTACGAGTGGGCTTCACAGGAGCAGACCCGGCGCAGTCGCCGAACCGCGTAGCCGTTCATCGGCCGTTCATCCGCCGTCACGTCACGGCGCCCGAGACACGTATCGAGACCGATTCCCGTGCCCCGGGCCGGCCTTCGGCCGGGATTTCGGCAAAGTCACCCCGTTTGTTCACCTCTGGTTCACTTGGACATCGGACATTGTCCATGTGAGCCTTTTACCGTTCGTTCCGCTCGGTCGCACACGGCGTCTGACGGACAAGGAGATCCACTGTTCATGAGCGTGAAGCGCCTCGCCCCCTGGGCCTCGGCCCTGGCACTCCTGCTCGTTGCGTCCTGCGGCGGCAACGACAGCAATTCATCGAGTACGTCGGACACCGCGGCCCCTGAGTCGACCGCGGGCGGTGAGTCCTCGGCGACTGGCGGCTCGGTCTTCGTGACCGGTTCGTCCACCGTCGAACCCATCTCGATCAAGGTCGGCGAACTCGCCGGCACCGCTGATGGCGGCAACATCGCCGTGACCGTCGAAGGTCCCGGTACTGGTGACGGCTTCAAGAAGTTCTGCGCTGGCGAGGGTGACGTGACCGGTGCGTCACGCCCGATCAAGGACGAAGAAGCCCAGGCGTGCACCGACAGCGGCATCGAGTACATCGAGCTCGCGGTGGCGATCGACGGCTTGACCGTCGCGACCAACCCCAAGAACTCCGCCGTGGAGTGCCTGGATACCAAGGCTCTCTACGCGTTGACCGGACCGGAGTCGGAAGGCTTCGCCAGTTGGGCCGACGCCAACGATCTGGCCGCCGAACTCGGCTCGGCCTTCGCCCCACTGCCCGACGCACCTCTGGCTGTCTACGGACCCGGTGAAGAGAGCGGAACCTACGACTCATACGTCGAGTTCGCGATCAAGAGCATCGCGAAGGATCGCGGTACGGATGCCTTCACCCGCGCCGACTACACCGCGAGCCCGAACGACAACGTCATCGTCGACGGCATCGAGAGCGCCGACACCTCGCTCGGTTGGGTGGGCTACGCCTACTACAAGGCCGAAGGTGACCGCATGAAGGCCATCGCCATCGCCGACAAGGAAGGCAACTGTGTCGCTCCCACCGACGAGACCATCGCCGATGGCTCGTACCCCTTCAGCCGCACGCTGTTCATCTACGTCAACAAGGCCAAGGCCGCCGAGAACCCGGCCGTGGCCGCGTTCGTCGATCTGTATCTCTCCGATGCCGGTCTCGCCGAGGTTGGTGCCGCCGGGTACGTGTCGCTGAGTGCCGACAAGATTCAGGCCAGCCGTGATGCGTGGAGCAATCGGGGCTGAGTGACATGAGCGGGTCTCTCGTCGTCGCGGATTTCCTCGGAGATCCGCGACGACGTGCCCGTGATCGCCGCATGAGGATCGTCCTCGGCGGCGCCGCGATGGCCACGGTGGTCATCAGCGGATTGATTCTCTTCGTTCTCTTCCGGGGTGCGATCGACTTCTTCCGCGCCATCGGCTGGGATTTCGGAATCCTGGTCGACGACAGTGCGGCTCCCGGGTGGTTCCCGCGGCGTGAGCGTTTCGACCTGCTCACCATCGTCCTGGGCAGCGTCATCATGGGTTTGATCGCGATGATCGTGGCGGTCCCACTCGGACTCGGCACCGCGGTCTACCTGAGCGAGTACGCCCCTCCGCGAGTACGCAAGATCGTCAAGCCGGCCGTCGAGGTCTTGGCCGGCATCCCGTCCGTGATCGTCGGCTACTTCGCCCTCAAGTTCATCGCCCCGAACGTCGTCGATCCGATCTTCTCTCCCGACCAGCCGCGCAACATGCTCGTCGCAGGTATGGCGATCGGTGTGCTGGTCGTGCCGATCATGGCGTCGATCTGCGAGGACGCACTCCGTGCGGTTCCGATGTCACTGCGCGAAGCGAGTTTCGGTGTGGGTGCGCGCAAGAGCACGACCACGATCAAGGTGGTGCTCCCGGCCGCGGTCTCGGGAATTGTCGCGGCGTTCATCATCGCCACGTCGCGCGCGATCGGTGAGACGATGGTCGCCGCGATGGCCGGCGGCCGCGACGGTTCGGGGCCCCGTGTTCTGAGTCCGCTCGACCCGGGCCTCACCATGACTGCGGCGATGACGAATGCGGCCGGCGGCACCGATCAGGTGAAGGCCGGCGCTCCCTTCCAGGTCCTGTTCTTCGTCGGACTGCTGCTGTTCCTGCTCACCATGGGCCTCAACCTGATCGCCGACCGCGTGGTCCGTCGCTATCGGCAGAAGTACTGAGATGACGACGATCGAACTCGACATCAGCGACCTGCGGCGCCGCGAGAGGAGCACCGGTTCCCTCGTACTCGGCTTCGGACTTCTCGTGGCCGTGTCCTTCACACTCCTGTCGTTGTTCGTTCTCTTGGTGCGGATCTTCTCGCAGGCCGTTCCGGCCTTTCGTGAGCGCGGAAGTGGTTTCATCACCGACACCATCGGGTCCGAGCCGGGTATCTCGGGGATCTGGCCGGGACTATTCGGTTCCTTCGGAATCGGGATCGGCGTTCTCGTTCTGGCGGTTCCGCTGGGGATCGCCGCGGCGATCTATCTCGAGGAGTACGCGAAGCCCACGCGCTTCAATCGCTTCGTGATCGTCAACATCCGGAATCTTGCCGGCGTGCCCGCGGTCATTTACGGCGTGCTCGGCCTCATCATCTTCGTCGGGTGGTTGAAGCCCATCACCAACGGCGGAAGTGTCATCGCGGCGGCTCTCACCCTGTCGGTTCTCGTTCTTCCCGTCGTGATCATCACGTCGATGGAGGCCATCCGCTCGGTGCCGGTCGGAATTCGCGAGGCGGGTTACGGCGTCGGCGCCACGCGGTGGGAAGTCACTCGCGATCACGTCCTTCCGTACGCGATGCCCGGTGTGCTCACCGGAACCGTTCTGGCACTCTCGCGCGCGCTGGGCGAAGCGGCGCCACTCATCATGATTGGTGCGATCACCGGCTTGCTCCCCGAGACGTCGTTCACCGGCAAGTTCACCGCTATCCCGATGCTCATCTACAACTGGTCGGGCCGGCCCGACAGCGGCAACGGCCCGATCGGCTGGTCCAACTCGGCGGCCGCGGCCGGACTCGTCCTGCTCGTGCTCGTGATCGCGTTCAACCTCACCGGAATTCTCCTCCGTCAGAGATTCGAAAAGAAGAGAGTGGGTACCTGATGCTGCAGGTTCAAGCCGTTCAACCCGAGATGACGACCGAGACCTCCACGGTCTTCTCGGTTCGCGATCTCAATGTCTACTACGGCGACTTCCGCGCCGTTCGCGATGCATCGTTCGACATCAATCAACACGAGATCACCGCGTTCATCGGGCCGTCGGGCTGCGGTAAGACCACGGTCCTCCGGTGCCTGAACCGCATGAACGACTTCATCGAGACCGCGCGTGTCGAAGGTCGCGTCGAGTACCGCGGCGTCGATCTGTACGACTCGCAGATCAACTCCAATGAGGTGCGCCGTCGCATCGGCATGGTGTTCCAGAAACCGAATCCGTTCCCGAAGAGCATTTTCGACAACGTCGCGTACGGTGCGCGCCTGTCGGGCCGCTTCACCAAGGCCGAGATCAACGACGTCGTGGAAGGGGCCCTGCGCCAGGCGGCGCTGTGGGACGAAGTCAAGGATCGCCTCAAGGCTTCCGCACTCGGATTGTCGGGTGGCCAGCAGCAGCGTCTCTGCATCGCCCGATGCATTGCGGTCAAACCCGACGTGATTCTGATGGACGAGCCGTGCTCGGCCCTCGACCCCATCGCCACCGCGCGAATCGAGGACCTCATGCAGGAGATCAAGAAGGACTTCTCGATCATCATCGTCACTCACAACATGCAGCAGGCAGCTCGCGTGAGCGACCGCACCGCCTTCTTCACGACCGAAGTCAATCCGGAGAGTGATCGCCGGACCGGCGTGTTGGTGGAGGTCGATTCCACGCGCAAGATCTTCTCGATGCCTTCCGACGAACGCACCGAGCTCTACGTCACCGGCCGGTTCGGCTGAGAGAGGGAAGCACAAGGTTAACCATGGACGAAATTCGCAAGAACTACCACAAGCACCTCGACGAGATCCGCCAAGAGTTGGTGCGCATTTCGGCTCGAGTCACCGAGAGCATTCCCAAGGCGACCAACGTTCTGCTCGACCAGGACTTGAACGCCGCTGAGGCGATGATCGTCGGCGACGACGAAATCGACGCTCGTTCGGTGGAGGTCGAGGACAACTGCATCCGCGTTCTCGCCCTCCAGGCCCCCGTAGCCGGTGACCTGCGACAGATCGTGGCCGCCCTCAAGATTTCGGCCGAACTCGAGCGAACCGCTGACCTGGTGGTCAACATCTGCAAGGCCGCACGACGGATCTACGGCCACGATCTCGATCCGAAACTGCGTGGTCTCGTGCTGAAGATGAGCGAGCAGGCCCGTGCTCTGATGAGTGAGGCGACCAGCGCCTATCTCGATCTCGATGCCGCGCGGGCAGCGGCGATCGACGACATGGACTCGTTCCTCGACGACCTGCAGCGTCAGTTCATCCAGGCGATCTTCGAGTCGCACGCCGCGGCCCGCATCGACCTTCAAGTGGCCATCCAGATGGCGGTCGTCGCGCGTTTCTACGAGCGGATCGGCGACCACGCCGTGAACGTCGGCGAGAAGGTGCGCTACGTCGTGACCGGTTGGCTCCCCGAACACACCGGGGCCGCCCGACACCACGAACGAGTGTCGAAGGATCCGACTCCGATCGGATTGCCGAAGGCCGACGGCGCATGACCGAACGCGGCTCTGGCGGCCACCTGCATCCCGAAGCAGTGACCGCGATCTTCGAATTGGTGGACGAATCGAGAACCGCTGTGTACGTCGCGGCGAACAGCGGCGGCATCATCTACCGCAATCGAGTCGCCGACGAGGCGCTCGAACAAGGGGTGGGTGGGATCCTGCTCGAAGAAGCGGTCGAGCAGAACCTTCGGTCGGCCCTGAGCGGTGAAGTGACCAAGCAGCTCCTCGAACTTCATGGTCCGCCCCGGCAGTTGTTGTCGATCACGGCCAACCCGCTTCCCTCGGGCGGAGCGGTCGCCCGAGTCGAGGACGTGACCGAGCGCTACCTCATCGACTCGGTCCGCACCGACTTCGTGGCCAACATCAGCCACGAGCTCAAGACTCCGGTCGGCGCGCTCTCGGTTCTGGCCGAGGCGATCTCGCAGACCGACGACGCCGAGACGGTGAGGCGTCTGGCCGAGCGAATGATCGCCGAGTCCACCCGCGTGGCGCGCACCATCGAAGATCTCCTCGAGTTGTCGCGGATCGAGCTCGGGTCGAGCGAATCGCGGGAGCGGGTCGAGATCAGTTCGGCCGTCGGTGAGGCCGTCGATCGGGCGCGGCCCCTCGCCGACTCGAAGCAGATTCACATCGACGTGAAGGCATCCGATCGGGGCACCTACGTCATGGCGAAACGACGTGAGTTGGTGTCGGCCCTCGGCAACCTCGTCGAGAACGCCGTCAAATACTCCGACGATCGTGGGCGCGTCGAGATCTCGGTGTCCGGCGAATCGGACAAGGTCTCGATTCAGGTCTCCGACCACGGTCCCGGAATTCCCAATCAGGACCTCGATCGAATCTTCGAGCGCTTCTACCGAGTCGATCGGGCCCGCTCGCGTGACACCGGTGGCACGGGCCTGGGCCTGGCGATCGTCCGCCACGTCGCCTCCAATCACGGCGGCGAAGTGAGTGTCGCGAGTGTCGAGGGCGAAGGTTCCACGTTCACGTTCACGATTCCCGTCGGAAAGTCATGGGGGACAAGATGACCAAGGAGATGGTGCTCGTCGTCGAGGACGAAGAGAGCTTCGTCGAGGCGCTCCGAGTCGGACTCGGCCGTGAGGGATTCCGGGTCGAGGTGGCGCGCGACGGGGTCGAAGCGTTGACCCGGTTCGACGTGGTTCGGCCCGACATCGTGTTGCTCGACGTCATGTTGCCCAAGGCTTCGGGGATCGACGTCTGCCGTCAGATCCGTAAGAAGTCTCAGGTCCCGATCATCATGCTGACCGCCAAGAGCACCGAGATCGACACCGTCGTCGGACTCGAGGTGGGCGCGGACGACTACATCGCTAAGCCGTACCGACTCACCGAACTGGTCGCCCGGATGCGTGCCGTGATGCGTCGGTCGTCGAGTGAGGCCGCGTCGACGATCGCGTCGGTCGACTCGGCAGTGATCGAAGTCGATGGTGTGAGCATCGACCCCGACGTGCACGAGGTGAGGGTCGATGGCGACGTCGTCGCGATGCCACTCAAGGAGTTCGAACTACTTCATTTGTTGATGGCCAACTCGGGTCGGGTCGTGCCCCGCGAAACGTTGATCGACCGTGTGTGGGGCCACGACTACGTCGGTGACACCAAGACGCTCGATGTTCACGTGAAGCGGTTGCGATCGAAGGTCGAGTCCGATCCGTCTAATCCGACGCGCATCGTGACCATCCGCGGCCTCGGCTACAAGTTCGAGAAGCCACGCTGAGATGTCACCGGGTGCTCGAGACCCGGAACCTAACATCGTGACGTGAGCGACGAGCCTCTTCTTCCGGGTCGAGGACGGGGCAAGTCGTACGTTCCCCCGAAGCATCAGCACCGCGTCGTGGGCTCGCCGTTCACCCGACTCGTCAGAGTTCACGCGTTGATGGCCGCTGGTGAGGCGTCGATGGCGGTCGCGCTCGCCGACTCGCTCTTCTTGTCGATCACGCCGGGTGAGGCGCGAAGCCGAGTGATCTTGTTCCTGGCCGTCTCGTTCGCCCCCTTCGTGGTGCTCGGACGATTCATCGGGCCGGTGATCGACCGGATGCCGGGTGGACGCCGCCTGCTCGTCGTTCTGATCGCCGCGTTGCGAGCCGTCGTCATGGTTCTGATGGTGTGGCAACTCGATTCGTTGTTCTTGTTCCCCCTGGCGTTCCTGGCCATGGTTCTCAACAAGACGTACGGAGTGTCGAAGTCGGCCATGCTGCCGACTCTGACGCGCAGCGAGTCCGACCTCGTCGAGGCCAACGCCAAGTTGGGTGTCACGGCCGGAATCGTGGGATTTCTGGCCGCGGTCCCGGCCGGCGTCCTGAGTCTGGTGTCGGCCAAGGCCACCTTGGTCTTCGGCGCCGCGATGTTCGTTCTGGCGACACTGCAGGCCGTGCGGGTTCCGAAGCGGTCGGTGGCCCGCGACGAACCGGCTGAGATCGAGATCGTCGAACTTCGTCAGGCCGGCGTGATCGTCGCGTCGTCGGCGATGGGCCTCATCCGGGCGAGCGTCGGGTTCCTCTTCTTCCATCTGGCTTTTTGGTTCGCCGATCCGCAGCGCTCGCAGGTGGTCGGCATTTCGGAGAATGGGTTGTGGCGCCAGACCGAGTATCACTTCGGTCCGCAGTTCGGCACGTTCTGGTTCGGGGTCGCGGTGTCGTTGGCGGCGGTCGGAACACTTCTCGGCAACTTGAGCGCGAAGTCGCTCAAGCGGTTCCCGAAGGTGGAGTCGCTTCTCATCGTCGGGTTGGTGATCATCGGAGTCGCGGGCGCGGCCGCGGCGGTTGCTCCGCTGACGATCGTCGCGTTGCTCGCGGCGGCCCTCGTCAACTTCGCGGCCGCGATCGGCAACATGGCCTTCGAGACGATCGTCCAACGTGATGCACCCGATGCCAATCGCGGTCGCGCGTTGGCCAACTTCGCCACGCGATTCCAATTCATGTGGGTGGGGGCCGGGCTCGTCCCGGTGGTTCTCGACCTACCGGGTGTGGTCGGATTCGCGATGGTGTCGGTGATCGGACTGGCGGGAGCCGCGGCCTACTTGTTCGGCATGTCGCAGTTGGCCAAGGGAACGCTCGACGTTCCCAAGTTGCGCCATTACGTGCGGCGTCGCATCACGCGGGTGGATTGACGTCGAGGCGCGCCAGCCAGAGGCCGGGTGCGTCGAACTCGGCGACGGTGGGTAGAGCTTCCGATGACTGCACGAGCGGTGCGAGTCCGTCGGCGCCCGCGCGTTCGATGACACCGGCGACGAACGCGCGACCCCGCTCGACCTGGGAGCGGTTGAGGCGTAGGCCCAGCAACTTCTCGACGAAAGCGGTGTCGTCACCGGACTCGATTCGACGACGGCGAGCCGCCTCGGCCAAGCGGCCCGGATTACCGAGAATGCGCGCCCCCGCCTGGTCGGCGATGTGGTCGGCCCAGCCCACGACGAGCGCGAGCGCGACGTCGAGCTCGGGTTGCAGAGCGTCCTGTTCGGACGTGCGCACCGCACCGAGCAGAACCTCAGGGTCGGCGAAGACCTTCTGCAACGACTGCATCATGGCCATCGGATCGTCCGATTCGAGTGATGACAACTTGTCGGAGATCGCCGACGGATCGGGCCGGAACGATGCCGCGTGCCGGCGCACGAGGCGATCGAGGCGTTCGCTCACGTGAGCGAGGCTCAGAACGGTGTGCACAGAGTATTCGTTGATGAGCGTCCACATTCGGACGTCGTCGCGCGGCAGGCTCCAGTCGTCGGCGAAGGCGTCGATGTTGTCGAGAACGAACATCGGGGCGGTCGACCCGGCGCGCGGCAAGGGCAAGTCGTACTGGCCGAGTGCGCGACGCGCGAGGAGACCGACCATCGAACCGACCGTCATTCCCATCATCACCGGCGCGAGCATCCCGCTGAGTTGACTGAACATTGCGGCGAAGGGATCGGACGACGAGTCGTCATCGTCGGCCGGCGCTGGCCCCGATTGAAGAGCCGTGGCGAGATCAGTGAACAACGGCTTGTAATCGTCGAGTGTGCGTTGAACCCACATCGCCCGCGTGACGACGTTCGGTTCGACATCGAGCGATGCGTCGGGCCGTCCCGTGACCGCCTGGATCTGCAACGAGACGATGCGCGCCAAATCGACGAACGCGACCCGCGAAGCCGGATCGGGGTTGCTCTCCGATCGACCTTCGGTCGCAGTAAGCAACGCGATCTGCCGAGCGGTGTCCCATTGAATGGGCCCTTGGCTCGCGAACATCTTCATGATGTCTCCGAAGAAGGGCAGGCCGCCGAACGGCGACTCGTCGTCGCCAGGGCGGGGGAGATCGCCGGACATGGGCCGAGCCTACGGGCCGAACTCGACCGGGCGAAGTCGGGTCGAGACGAGGACTAGCGTTCCGTTCGATGTCACTCGACATGCCCTCGTCGCCCGAAGTCCGCACTCGACTGACCACGATCGTCGTGACGGGTGCGAACTGGCCTCTCGGCCGCCGTGTCGTCGAACGTCTTCGCGCCAACTCGGAGTACGACGTTCGTGAGGCTCGCCGCGGCGACGAGACGTCGACGGTCGTCGACGACGACATCGATGTCGTCGTTCATCTCGCACCGGGCGACCACGATGCACTGGCGACCCGCGGTCGAAGCGCCGCTGTCGGAACTCCCGAACTTCTCGGGGCGGCCACGACTCGCAACGTGAAGCATCTCGTGTTGCTGTCCTCGGCCATGGTCTACGGTGCGTGGCCCAACAATCCGGTGCCGCTCACCGAAGACGTCGCGGTGCGCCCCGACTTCGGCTTCGCCTTCGCGCGACAGTTGGCGACCGTCGAGCAGATGATCGACGACTGGGGCGTTGCCGATGCGAACCGCACCACGTGCGTGCTCCGCCCGGTGCCGGCGATGGCGTCGGATGGAACGTCGTCACTCGTTCGCGCTCTCGCCGCCGGAATGGGCGGCCGTCTCGGTGAAGACGATGTGCCCGCGCAGTTCTTGCACCTCGACGATCTGGCCGCGGCCGTGGTGCTCGCGGTCGACAAGCGCCTGTCGGGTATCTACAACGTGGCACCCGATGGCCACGTCCCCGGATCGCGTGTGCGCTCCTTGTGGGGTCTCGCACCGCGTCTGCGCCTCCCGGACCGGGTGGCCGAGACCGTGGCCGACCTGCGGTGGCGCTTCCAGCGGGGCCCTATTCCCCCTGGTCTGAGGCCCTACGTCCGGTCTCCCTGGCTGGTCTCGAATGGCAAGTTGCGGGCCGAGGGCTGGGTTCCGGCGGTCACCAACGAGCAGGCCTTCGTGGAGGGCACCGACACCAAGTGGTGGACGATGCTCACGCCCAAGCGCAAGCAGGAGATCGCGCTCGGCGGGATGGTCGTGGCCGCTCTCGGCGTGATCGTCACCGTGGTGATCGCTGTTCGTCGTCGACGTCGCTGACTCGACGTAACGCGTCGCGAGTGGTCAGTCGCTCGCGAACACGTCGGCGAGGACGTGAGCGATCGTGTCGTTCAGGACGAGCGCGAGACCGTTTCCGAGGTGTGTGCAGATTCCGACGAGTCGTCCGGACTGATCGACGACCGGCGCACCCTCGGCGACTTCGACCGGATCGAAGACGCTCGTCGAGGTGAGCAAAGCAACGTGACCGATGATCTCGTCGACTCGCATGCGGAGAGGAGTGTCGGAGAGAACGATGACGTCCTGCCCCGGATCGATACGGTTCGTCGCGACGTCGGAGTCGGTGGTCGCCGAGTCGCGGTTCGAGACGAGGACCGCAATCGACGACTCGGGGTCGACGTAGGCGACCTCGAGCGACTGCTTTGCTCCATCGGCTAGATACGCGTCGATCTGCTGTTCGTCGCCGATCGCGAGCTGGGTCGTGACCAGCACACCGGAGTTGCCGACGCGCACGGCCATCGGCGGTTCGACTCCGGCACCAATCCGGGCGTACGCGAGATCAGCACTCGTGAGGCGAACGACGGTTGCGGCGTCGGAGCGTCCCGATGTCGGACGCGAAAGGAGAATGAGTCCGGCGACGAGGCACGCACCGAGGAGGACCGAGATCACGACGACTCCACGACCGACGTCGGAGACCGCGGAAGGATTTTCCGCGACGAGTCGTTGGGAGTGTCCGACTTCGGACGGGTGGCGCCACGTTCGTTCGTGCGGCGGGACCGGGGCCGCGGGGTACGAGTCGGCCTGGCCATCGGGACGTTCTTCGAATTGTCCGTCGAGATGTCCGTCGTTCGACCCCACGATCGTGTGAGGTTAGTGATCATTCACCGAAGAGTGGTCTCGCCCCGCCCGACGATGCGACGACAACCGATACCATCGGCTCGTGTTCTCCGAGCAGACGACCGATCACTGGTTCGCCGTCACCGAAGAACCACTGTCGGTCGGTGCGGTGTACGACTGGGCCGTTCGTCCCGATTGCGGTGCCGTCGTCGTCTTCTCCGGAACCGTGCGCGATCACGCCGAAGAAGCTGGTGTATTGCGCACCGGCGTGACTCACCTCGAGTACGAGGCGTACGACGAGGAAGTCGTGCCTCGTTTCCGGGCCATCGCCGACGAGACGCGGGCTCGCTGGTCCGGTCTCGGGTCCATCGCCCTATTGCATCGCGTGGGCCGACTGGCTCTGGGCGAGAGTTCGGTTCTGGTGGTCGTCTCGGCACCCCACCGCCCCGAGGCCTTCGCCGCCGCCCGCTTCGCGATCGACGCATTGAAGGCCGGCGCTCCGATCTGGAAGCGCGAGGAATGGACCGGTGGCTCGGCGTGGGGAACCGGAGCAACTGTCGTGACCGAACCGTCTCGTGTCCGCTCGTCCGATGAGGCCGGTGTCTGAATGACCATCGCTCTCGTCGTCATCGTCGTCGTCATCGTCGTCGTCTTCGTGGTTCTCGTCGCGAGTCGTCGCACGCCGTCGAGCAACGACGGAGTCGACGACTTCCGCCGTCATCTCGATGCACTCTCACCTGAATCGCGTCAGCAAGTGATCGACCGGGCTCGCGATCAAGAAGCAGGTGACGACCATGGCGCGTGACCTCGCGATCGATCTCGGCACCGCGAACACCCTCGTGTACATGAAGGGCCGCGGCATCGTTCTCAACGAGCCGTCGGTGATCGCCCTCAATCGTCAGACCGGCGAGGTGCTGGCCACTGGCCACGAGGCCTGGCACATGATCGGCCGTACCCCCGGTTACATCGTGGCCGTGCGGCCCTTGCGGGGCGGCGCGATCACCGACTTCGACGTCACCGAGCGCATGATTCGCCTGCTCTTGCAGCGTGTGGGGGTGAGCCGATTCACCCGACCCAAGGTCGTCATCTGCGTCCCGTCGGCGATCACCGAGGTCGAGCGCCGGGCCGTGACCGACGCCGCGCGCCGGGCCGGTGCGGCCGACGCCCAGTTGATCGAGCAGCCGATGGCGGCGGCGATCGGGGCCAACCTTCCGATCGACGAACCGGTCGGCAACATGGTCATCGACATCGGTGGAGGTACGAGCGAGACGGCGGTCATCAGCCTCGGTGGCATCGTCGCGCTCGAAGCGGTTCGCGTCGGAAGCTTCGACATCGACAACGCGATTCAGAACTACGTGCGACGCGAGCACGGCATCGCGATCGGCGAGCGAACTGCCGAAGAGATCAAGGTCGCGATCGGATCAGCGGCCGAGACACCCGACGAAGTGGAAGCCGAAGTGAGTGGGCGCGATCTGATGCAAGGTCTCCCGAAGACGGTGGTGCTCACACCCGAAGAGATCCGTTATGCGATTGACGACGTCGTGACTCAGATCGTGCAGTCGGTCGTTCGCTGCCTTGCCAAAGCCCCGCCCGAATTGGCGCAGGACTTCCTCGTTCGCGGTATGTACTTGGTGGGCGGCGGCGGATTGCTCCGTGGTCTCGCCGAGCGCATCGAACGCGAGACCCAGGTCCCGGTTCGCATGTCGAACATGCCGCTCGAAGCGGTCGTGCTCGGCGCCGGACACTGCATCGAGAACTACGACGCGCTGAAGCGCATGTTCATGGGCCAGCGCCGCTGAGCGTCGTGAGCGCACCGATCCGCTACGAACTCACCGACGACCGCGTCGGCATCATTACCCTCGATCGTCCGGACGCGCGCAACGCTCTCACCTTCGAGATGTACGCCGAACTCGAACGGCTCGTTCGGGCGGCGAGTACGTCCGATGTTCGTTGCCTCGTGGTCACCGGCTCCGATCCGGCCTTCTGCAGCGGTGACGACGTCCGCCAGGTGATGGGCGGTGGAGCCGAGGGAAAGGCCCCGGTCGTGGCCGACCGGACACCCCGACTCACACCCGCCGCTGACGCGCTTCTCCACACCGACGTCCCGGTGGTGGCCGCGGTCAACGGCGCGGCCGTCGGCTGGGGTATGGAATTGGCCCTCATGGCCGACATTCGAGTCGCCAGCGAGCGCGCCAAGTTCGGCGAACTGTTCGTCCTGCGCGGCCTGGTATCGGATGCTCCCGGACTCGGTCGGCTGGCCCAACTGGTGGGTCGGGAGAAAGCGGCCGAACTGCTCTTCACCGGCGACATGATCGGAGCCGAGGAGGCCCGCACCATCGGGCTCGTGTCGCGGGTCGTCCCGCACGACGAACTCTTGCCGGCCGCTTTGGCGCTCGCCAGCCGGATCGCGGCCAATCCGCCGCTCGCGGTTCGCAAGTTGAAAGCCGGTCTACGCGACACTCTCGACCCCGATTGGCGTGAACTCGGTGCATGGGTGTCGACGACTCTCGGTGAACTCTTCGCGACCGCCGATCACCGCGAAGGTGTGCGGGCCTTCCTCGAGAAGCGTCCGCCCAAGTTCACGGGTCGCTGATCAGCCGCCGCTGACGACCGGCACCACGAAGCCGTCGAGCGACAGAACCCACGGGCGTCCCTGGTGGTCGTTCAGCACCCCCACCGAGGACGGCACCGTACCCAGAGCGAGAAGTCCGCACATCGCCCCGCTCTCGATGCACAGACCTCGAACTTTGCCGCTGCAGAAATCGGAGAAGAGATACCAGTCGCCCACCGCGCCGATCTCGTCGCTGCGCACGACCGAACCGCCCGAGATCGAGCAGTCGCCGTCCTCGTGTGGATACTCCAGTACCGGCTCGACCGATCGATACGCCGAGTGGCGTTCGAGTTGGTCGTCGTTGAAGACCCGCGATCCTTCGTACGCGCTCCACCCGAACGACGAGCCCTCGAGCGTCGCGAGGTCGACGACGTCGATCTCCTCGACTTCGTTCTGGCCGACGTCGGCGATCCAGAGACGCCCCGTCGCCGTGTCGATCGAGACTCGCCACGGATTGCGCAAGCCCACGGCCCAGATCTGGGGTGTCGGTGCATCACTGGTCGGATCGAGGCGCACGATCTTGCCGAGGAGAGAGTCGGGATCGAGGGCGTAGCGATCGGGATCACCTCCGGCTCCGCCGTCGCCCGTGAAGACGAGGAGATCGGCACCGTCGGGCGTCACGAGAAGATCGCCACCGTTGTGATTGGGGTACGGCTGACGGATCGTGAGAAGTACGCGTCGCGATGCGATGTCGAATGTTCCATCGGCTGCGACATCGAATCGCGCGATGACGGTGTCACCGGCGAGGTCGGTGTAGTTGACGAACGCGCGCGCGCCGTCGGGTGCGTACGCCAGCCCGAGCAGGCCTCGTTCGCCTTCGGCCTTCGTCGCATCGGAGATGTCGAGCAGAACGGCACCCGGGGTTCCGTCGGAGTTCATGCGTCGCACGACCCCGGGTCGCTCGACGACGTGGGTCTCGGACGACTTCCAAACCGCCAGATCGACGGGTTGGTTCCATCCCGCCACTGGTGCGCCGAGGGTGGCTTCGAGCGACGGTGTCGTGGGAACGACACTCGACTGCGGAGCGGCTGTGGAGACCGGGACCAAGACCGACGATTCGACGGTGACCGCGTCGCCGCCGTCGGAGCGGCACGCAACCGTCGACAACGAGACGAGGATCAGCGCTGCAGCGAGACGCGCCTTCATGACCGTTCGCGCCGGATGAGCCCTTCTTGTACCACGCTCACCGCGAGCTGTCCGTCGCTCGTGAAGATGGAGCCGGTCGCCAGACCGCGAGCGTGCGACGTGGTGGGGGTGTGCTGGTCGTAGAGCAGCCACTCGTCGGCGCGGAACGGCCGGTGGAACCACATCGCGTGGTCGAGACTCGCCATTTGAACGTTGTCGGTCCAGTTGAGTCCGTGCGGTAGGAGAGTGGTGTCGAGCAGCGTCATGTCGCTCGCGTAGGTGACGATGCACGCGTGCAGTGTCGGGTCGTCGGGTAGACGACCGTCCGCGCGTAGCCAGACGCTCTGACGATCGCGACTCTGACGCGAACGCGACATCGGGTCGCCGTCGACGTAACGGATGTCGATCGGCCGCGGCCGGTCGTACCACGAACCCATCTTCTCCTTGTACGGGGCCATGCGCGTCTTGAAGTCGGGCAGCGACTCGGGGTCGGGGACGTTCGGCATGGCGTCCTGATGGGAGAGACCTTCCTCGAGCGAATGGAAACTCGCCTGCAGATTGAAGATCGCCTGACCGTGTTGGATCGCCACCACGCGACGGGTGGTGAAGCTCCGGCCATCGCGAATGCGGTCGACTTCGTACAGAATCGGCGCGGTGGGGTCGCCCGGTCGCAGGAAGTAGGCGTGCAGCGAATGGACGCGGCGGTCCTTGTCGTCGACCGTCCGGGTGGCTGCGACCAGCGCCTGGCCGGCAACCTGGCCACCGAATACGCGGACCCGCTCTTCGTCGGCCGACGGTCCGCGGAAGATGTTGACTTCGATGGGCTCGAGGTCGAGCAGGCCGATCAGGCTCTGGAGGGCATCGGACACGCCTCCATGTTGGCATGGGCGGAGGTCGAATGGGATGTGGGTTCGACAGAAACTGTCCCGTACCACCAGGGCTAGGGTCGCGCCATGGCTCTCCTCCCGCTCGATCCCGATCAACTCCTCTCCACCACCCGCGCGGTGCGCAAGCGCCTCGACTTCAGCCGTCCCGTTCCCGACGAACTCATCCGCGAGTGTGTGTCGATCGCGATGCAGTCGCCCTCGGGTTCCAACAACATGACGATGCAGTTCGTGATCGTGAAGGA
>CAYNKE010000010.1:0-31006 GCA_964397715.1 uncultured Bifidobacterium sp.
GGCGCAGCCCGAGAACCACGTTCAGCGCATCGTTCTCGAGATGCTCGCCGTGTCGCTCTCGAAGAAGGCGCGCGCGCGCTCCATTCAGCTGCCCGCCTGGAACGAAGCCCTCGGTCTGCCCACGCCCTGGGACCAGCAGTGGAGCCTGCGTATGCAACAGGTACTCGCCTTCGAGACCGACCTGCTCGAGTACGGCGACATCTTCGACGGTTCGAAAGTCGTGGAAGCGCGCACCGCCGAGATCCGCGATGCCGCCTGGGCCGAATTCGAGGACGTGCTCTCGCTCGGGGGTGCGTTCGAGGCGGTCGAGGTCCTGAAGGGTCGACTGGTCAAGTCGATGGCCGAGCGCACCCGCCGCATCGAGAGCGGCGAGCAGACGGTCGTCGGTGTCAACTCGTACACCGAAGCCGAACCGTCTCCACTCGGTGGCGAAGGCAAGATCGTCAAGGTCGATCCGGCCGTCGAGCGCGAGACGATCGACGACGTTGTCGCCTGGCGCGCGGTTCGCGACAACGACGCCGTTGCGAAGGCACTGGCCGAACTTCGTCGCGCGGCCGTCGAGGGCGACAACATCATGGAGCCGTCCATCACCTTGGCCAAGGCCGGTGGCACCACTGGCGAATGGGCGGGAGTCCTGCGTGACGTCTTCGGCGAGTTCCGTGCACCGACCGGAGTCGCTGCCGCGGTGGGCAAGCGCACGGGCGAGTTGGCCGGAGTCGCCGAATTCGTCCGCACGATTCCGGGAGGTCCGCCGAAACTCCTCGTGGCCAAGCCCGGTCTCGACGGACACTCGAACGGTGCGGAGCAGATCGCCGTCGCCGCCCGCGACGCCGGCATGGAAGTCATCTATTCGGGCATTCGACTCACACCCGAGCAGATCGCGGCCAGTGCCCGTGACGAGGATCCCGACGTCATCGGTCTGTCGATTCTGTCGGGGTCGCACCTCTCCCTCGTGCCGGCCGTGATCGAGAATCTCCGGCGAGAAGGTGTCGCATCACCCGTCGTGGTGGGCGGGATCATTCCCGAGGACGATCGACCACGACTTCTGTCCGCCGGAGTCGCCGCGGTGTACACGCCCAAGGATTTCGAACTCAGCCGCATCATGCGCGACATCGCCGAGATCGCCGCCGCCGGGCGACGCTGAACCTCAGACGCCGACGGGTAACTGCGAGTCGATCCAGCGCTCGAGTTGGGGGCCGCTCTCGAAGCTGGTGATCAAGGCATAACGAGCAACGGTGTGCGGGTGCACGACGACGTGCCAGAGGCGCTGGGTGTCGACCACGAAACGTGATCCGCGTGACAACGGAATGCGCCGTTCGGTCGAGGGATCAGGAAGTCCGTCGGCATCGTTGTCCATCAGAAGCATGTAGCTGTCGGGTTGATGGGTCAGTTCGACCCACGAACGCACGACCCACCCCTCGTTGTCGGGATTGAAGCGATTGTTGTCGTCACGGTGGATCGACCGAAACGCGGTGTCACGATCTTGCGGTTCGAGCTTGATGATGCGCACGCGACCAAAGTTCGCACCAACCGAATCGACATACGCACGCAGGGTCGGAGCCATCTCGGCATTCGACGTCCAGAGCGCGTCCTTGTCGGTCTTGCCCTTGTCCCAGAAACCGCGGCAGTCGAGTTGACCATCAGCCGAAGCGAGAGGAGCGAAGTTGGTGTCGCCGCCACTCTTCCAGTCCATGTACTCGAGGCTCTCCCACTCGGACGAAGGAACTTCGACCGGCATCGGGCTCAACTGCACGAATCCGGTTTCGTCGAGCACCTTCAGTCGCGGGTGCGGCGTGTGCAGCGGAATCTTGACCGACCAGTGATCCTGATTGGGCCAGAATGTCGAGCCGGCGGACATAGGGGCAGTCTACGGACTTACCTCGAGGGGGTCACGGAGTGGTGGTCGTCGTGGTCGACGCCGCGGTCGTCGGAATGCTCGCACCGACCGGCGGAATCTTGAGGCGCTGACCGGCCTCGATGGCATCAGGATCGGTGATGCCGTTGTACGCGATCAGGTCGTCGAGCGTGACGCTGAACGACTTGGCGATTCCGAAGAGGGTGTCACCCTGCTGAATCGTGTAGTACTCCTCGACTGCCGCGACGGTCGTCGACGTCGCAGCGGCCGACGCTGACGAAACAGGAGCCGCCGTGAGAAGTGGAAGCGACTCCACTCCGTTCGACTCTCCGCCCCCGCACGAGGCGATGACGGCCGCACCGAGTACCACCGTGATCGCTCTCATGCGCATGAGATCAGCGTATTGGATTGCTTCTCAGGTTTGGCGCCGCGAAACGTAGTCGGCCAACTCCTCGAGTTCTCCGTGCGCGCGGCCCGCGAGGTCGATACCGGCCAGAGCGTCGATCGCCTCGGATGCCAATCGCGAGATCGTCGATTCCATCTCGGCGAGGGCACCGCATTCGACGATCACCTCTTGAACTCGTCTCACACCGTCGTCGTCGAGATCGTCACGACCAACCCGGTCGAGGACTTCTCTCTGAGCCGGAGTCGCCCGACCGACCGCGATGGCGAGGAGTGGCGTCGGCTTTCCCTCACGGAGATCGTCGCCTACGGGCTTGCCCGTCACGGCGGCCTCGCCGAACGCCCCCATCACGTCGTCACGCATCTGGAACGCGTCGCCCAAGGGAAGGCCGTACGCGCTGAGTGCCGGAACGAGCTCGTCGTGACGAGACGGTGCCGCCAACATCGCTCCGAGGTGCAGTGGCCGCTCGATCGTGTACTTGCCGCTCTTGTAACGACAGATGCGTTCGGCTTTGGCCCGACGGCGTTCGTGTCGGGCCGACCCCATGAGATCGAGGATTTGGCCCACGTTCAGTTCGATTCGCAATTCGTGCCAGATGTCGCGCGCTCGATCGGATGCCCCGTCGAGGAGACGGTCGCTGTACACGAAAGCGAGATCGCCGACCAGGATCGCAATTCCTTCGCCGTATCGACGAGATTCACCGCTGCTGCCCTCACGACGATGCTCGTCGGCGAACACCACGTTGGTGACCGGGGCTCCGCGGCGACTGGTCGAGCCATCCATCACGTCGTCGTGGAACAGGGCGAACGCGTGGAGGAGCTCGAGGGCCACCCCAGCGTCGATGGCGCGGTCCTCGTTGACACCTCCAGCACCTTCATGACCCCAGAAACAGAACGCCGGACGCAACCGCTTGCCCCCGGCCGCGATGAGGCGGCGGATCTCCCCGATTGGCGACATCAGATCGACGTCGAACTCCGACCACCGTCGTTCCTCACCAGCCAGGATCTCGTCGAGGCGTGTTTCGACGCGGCGAGCGATGCCGAGAAGAGACGCCGGTGCGGAGGTCACGAGACGAGGCTAGGGGTCGCTCAGTCCTCGAGACCGGCGACCGCCTTGTCGATCTGCAATTTGGCGTTACCGATTCGGTCACGACACAAGCGAATCAGTTCGGACGCCCGGGCCACCTTCTCGGCAAGAACGTCGACGTCCACATCGGCAGCCTCGAGTTCCGACAGGATTCGCTCGAGTTCGGCCAGCGCCTCGGCGTAACCGACTTCCGATTCATCTTTCTTGGCCATCGCTCCGACTCTACTTCTGGGTTCCCGACTTCGTTTCGCTCACCACACTCACGATCCCGCCATCACCCAGTTGCGTCGTGATCGTGTCACCATCCGAGATGTCCGCGATCGAGCGGACAACCCGACCGTCAGCCGCTCGAGTGATCGACCAACCTCTCTCCATGATGCGCTGCGGGTCGAGTAATCGGAGGCGTTCGGCTCTCGCCAGCAGCCGGTCGTCGGCATTCGTCAACCGGGATCGCGCGGTCGACTGCAGACGGTGCGTGCGGAATTGCAGTCTCTCGTCGGCGCGGGCCACGGCGGTTCGCGTCCGACTGGCCAGTAGGTGAGCGGTCTCGACCAATTCGACGTTGGCGTCGTTGAGAAGCTCGGTCGCCGATCGGGCGATCGATTCCCACGCGACTTCGGTTCGCGCGACGTAATCCCGAACCCGCTCCACGAGTCCGGCGGCACAGGCCGTCGGCGTCTTGTAGCGGCGGTACGCGACCTCGTCCGCGACGCTCGTGTCGATCTCGTGACCGACTCCGACGAACACCGGCACCGACGACGTGACGATCGATTCGACGATCGGCTCGGCATCGAAGGTAGCCAACTCGGCTTTGCCCCCGCCGCCGCGCACGATGGCGATCACATCGATGTCACCCCGACGTGACAGATACCGAACGGCATTCGACACGTCGCGGACGGCGGAGTCACCCTGCACTCGAACGTCGACGACCGATACGTCGAAGCCGAGTCCGCTCGCCTCGATCTCTTTGGTGAAGTCGGCCCAGGCCGCGGTGCCCCAACTCGTCACCAATCCGATGCGGAAGGGAACGAGAGGAAGCTCGAGTTCGCGATTCGCGTCGTAGCGACCGGACTCCTTCAATTTCCGAACGAGTTCCTCACGCTGCAGGGCGATGTCGCCGAGCGTGAACCTCGGGTCGATTTCTTGCATGTTGAGCGAGAGCTTCCCGAACGGCGCGTAGAAGTCGAGTGAGCCCCTGACTCGAATCCGCAGACCGTTCTGCAGCGCTAACCCGCTGGATTTCAATATCGGGCGCAAGCGCTGCAGAACACCGGCCCAGAGGTTCACGTTCAACTGCGCCCGTTTGCCACCGCCCACGTCCTCCACCAACGTGAAGTAGGTGTGACCGTTCTTCACCGAAGCACTGGCGATCTCGCCCCAGACCCACACACCGTCGTCGAAGCCATCAGCCAAGACATCGTTGATCGCATCGGCGAGTTCCGAGATCGAGTACGTCGTACCCGCCGCCGAGTCCTCGCCCGGATCGTCAGCGTTGTCGAACTCGTCGTCGAAGTCGTCGAGGTCGAGTTCGTCGCTCATCGGATCAGCCGAGGTTCAGACGTGCCGTCACTCGTCCGGCCCTCTGATGCGTCACCGTGACGTCGACCACGGTCCCGGGACGAGCCGACACGATCCACTCGCTCAACGCGCGGTCAGGGGTTCCGTCGGACATGGCGCCGCCGTTCAGGCGGAACGACACCCGGCCTTCGAGTTGGCCCAACTTGACCTTCGCCGGTGATCCGACGATCATCCCGTTCTCCACGCTCACTTCGGCCGTGATCGGCAGGACGAGTTGGTTCTTGCGAGCCCATGTACTCACGTCGGTGGGGAGCCATCCGGTGTTCGAGACACCCAACCGAACGCGCCAGGTGTCGCCGCCGAGCGATTCGGCGTCGAACTTGGTGATCTCGAGGCACGGTGCGGCCAGAGCCTGGAACACCGCGAACTCGGCGTGGGGTTCGATCTCCTTGCGCAACATCAACAAGGGCGGATTGGTCCAGACCGAGAAGAAATCGCATCCACCGATTTCGACCGCTCCGAGTTCGGGGTGGTCGAACGGCGTCCATCCCACGTAGGACCCCGGAGCGTTCTCGTCGCTCCACTTGGCAACCGCCAATTCCTGAGCGGTTGTCGGACCCTCGTACCAAATGAACGTGTGCGCCCGTTCGCCCGTCGCATGATGGATCGCATCCCAGAATTCGGTCGTCCACGAGAACACTCCCAGATGCTCGTAGGCCCAGTCGTCCGCGGCCCCGCTCATCACATCGGACTTGTCCCACGTGAAGTCCTCGTACACCGAGTGCACCTTGTAGTCGGTCAACTCGGTCCCCCGCCGCCCGAGTTCGTTCCAGACCCATACATCGGCCGGCGGCAGCGCGGAGTCGGCCTTCGTGCTGCTCGGCCGCAAGAGCACTCCCCCGAACGTGTGGAACGCGTTGTACCCGCAGACGTTGGGCCGGGCGCGAACCGCTCGTACGAGAGCGTCGATCTCGGGTTCGGACATGGGATGGTCACCGGAGCCCAGAACTCCCGTGGCCCAACCGGCCGGAAAGTTTCGATTCAGGTCGAGACCCGCCGGATCACGCGGAGTCGGAACCGTGAAGCCGTCGTGATCGACGATGCGTCCCTCGGTCAGGAGTCGGTAACGCGGGCGATCGGTCTCGCCATCGAGGGGCACGGGAGCCATGACGCGCGGATCGTCGGGGTGCTCGATCCACGAGCCGTGATCGTCCCGAATTCGCATGGTTCGAATTCGACCGTCACCGTCGATGTCCTCGGCATGAAGTCCCGGCCACCGATGGCCATCGGTGTACGGCCACGAGCGAACACTCGAACGATGGAACACCGGACGGTCGGCAAGAGCCGCCTCCACTCCGTCAGGATTGACGCGAGGAACGACGTAGAACGTCCGC
This sequence comes from uncultured Bifidobacterium sp., assembly GCA_964397715.1. GTDB lineage: Bacteria > Actinomycetota > Acidimicrobiia > Acidimicrobiales > Ilumatobacteraceae > Casp-actino8. Next base: position 6,257 of record CAYNKE010000010.1, read on the forward strand.
CGGGCCAGAGCCGATGTCACTCGGGAGTCTCCGGCACGATGGCCGCGAACGAGATGATCGATGAGGTGGAGAGCGGCGACTCCGCCCGTCACTTCGACCGCGTGGATGTTGGCGTCGACCCAGTGCGCGGGCTTCGTGTCGTGTCCACCGGTCGACTTGTCGGTGACGCTGACGATCCACAGTTTTCGGCCCTCGTACGAATGACCGTAGGAATCGAGCTCCACGAGGTGCGGGTTCTGCTCGGCCACGAGCCGCAGCCACGCCACCATGTCGTCGTAACGAAGGAACCGATCGAAAGCGTACGAAGAAGGATCGAAACTCACCCTGAGCACAGTAGTGGGCTCGCTGATCACCCGGCGCGGGCCGGATCACTCGTGCGAGCCGCTCACGCACACGAACACGGAATCGCCGCGCAACGCGGACAGCCGCTGGCGTAACGGCTCACGGCGCGGGTCAAGTCGATCCCGACCTGATTGGCCAGGCTCGCGACCCACGCCAGGACGTCACCGAACTCGTGCAACTGCGAGTCGGGGTCGCCTTTGCGAACCGCCTGAGCCAACTCGCCTACTTCTTCAGCGAGCCACGCGACGGTGGACGGAACACCACGAGCTCGGTCACGATCGCCGTACGTCTGCTCGATCAGCTGCTGCAACTCGCTCAGGTCCACACCGACACCGTAGAGGCAGATCAACTGGCCAGAGCCGCATCCACCATGGCGTCGATCTGTTCGATCCCCTGCTCGCCCGATGCCCGCAACTTCACCGTGCCATCGCCACCAATGATCGTGAAGAACGGAAAGCCGCTGACGCCGTAGGCCGTGGCCGCGTCCATCGCCTCGGAGTCGGCCATGACCGACCAGGGCCACTCTTTGTCGACCACCCATTGGGACGGCGGAAAATTGGGACGATCCGCAGCGACGGCGGTGCTCACACCGATCACGACCAGATCGTTCGGAACCATTCCGGCGTTCTTCCACTCGATTAGTCGCGGTACTTCGGCGTTGCAGTGCGGACACCAGTGCGCGAGGAACACCACCATGTAGTTGCGACCGTCGCCGGGCACCACTTCCACCGGTCGGCCATCGAAGGAATAGCCGCGCAACGTCGGTGCCGGGGCGCCCACCGAGAGATCGGCTGACGAGTCGGCCAACGGGTCGAGAACTTGGCCTTCGACGACGACCGGCTGATTCTCGGCCGGCGAAACCTCGGAGGCCACAACCGGGGTCGTCACCGTGGATGCCCCGTCGTCCGACGTCTCGCTGTTCGACGAACCATCGCTCGTCACGAGCGCGACGACCAAGGCCACCAAGACGGCAGCCACGACGAGCCCGATGACGATCATCGTCGAACGCGACAGAGAGGGGCGTTTCTGGGTCTCAGTATTCATGGTGATCCTCTGAACCTTCAGTCTTCTCGGGGTTCGACACCCGCGCCAGGCGGTGTGACGAACAACAGGGCAGCGATGCTCAAGAACCCGCACAGGGCCATGAATGCGAGCGACACGAAACCGTAACTCCGGAACCACACGTCGGTGCACGACGGCCCGACGGAGCACGCACCGTCACCGAGCGACGGCTTCCACTCGATCACGTAGTGATAGATCGACACCGCCGATCCCGCCACGACGAGCGGTAACGCGTACCAGCGAACCGATCGATCACCTCGAATCGCCGCCACGCCGAGGATTCCGGCGAGTGGATACATGCAGATGCGTTGGAACCAACAGAGTCGGCACGGAACGAAATCGGCGACTTCGCTGAAATAGAGCGAACCGGCCGTGGCCGCCGCGGCGACCACCCAGGCGAGCCACAGGGAGACCGAATGGACCGCCGACACGATGTCGGACGCGAGTCGCACGCGCCGAGCCCCGAGACGAACGAGACCGAAGCCGGTCGCTCCTACTCCCGCAATCAGAGCGAGCGATGCGGTGAACGACTCCATCGCGCGAACGTCCATCGATTCCAGTATTGCCCTCCGAGATGGAATGATGGAAAGCGCCATGGCCGGAAACTCGTCGCGCTCCACCCCGGGACCGGTGATCTCCCTCGACGAGTTCGACAAACTCCGCTCCTTCGGTGCGCGCATCGTCGTGGCCGATGTCCGCTGGTATCTCGATGGCCGGAGCGGTCGAGACGAATTCGCCAAGGCACACGTACCCGGGGCCGTCTTCGTCGACCTCGACCGCGATCTCGCGACACCAGGTTCACCCGACGAGGGCCGTCATCCTTTCCCCGATCCGGACGACTTCGCTCGCGCCATGACCGAGCTCGGTATCGGCGACGAGACATGGGTGGTGGCCTACGACGACACCGGGGGAATGACCGCTGGTCGATTGGTCGTCATGCTGCGCATGCTCGGACGGGCAGCGTCGCTCCTCGACGGAGGTCTGACGGCCTGGCTCGACCGCCATCCCGACGAGGTGGAGAAAGGAAAGCCGCGCGTCGACGCCAGCCGCGCGACAACACCGTTCACCAGCACTCCGTGGCCCGCGGACCGCCTGGCGTCGGTTGCCGACGTCGAACGAATCGCCGAATCACGTTCGGTCCTCCTCGACGCTCGCTCTCCCGAACGCTTTCGTGGCGACGCCAATCCGATCGACTCGCGCTTCGGACACATCCCTGGTGCCTACAACGCACCGTGGTCGAGCGTCGTACGCGACAGTCGCCTTCGACCACTCCCCGAACTGCGACGTCACTACGCCTCGCTCTGTGTGAACGACGACATCGACGTGATCGCGTCGTGCGGATCGGGAGTCTCGGCCTGTCTCAACGTGCTCGCGATGGAACACGCCGGCTTTCGACCACCGCGCCTCTACGTCGCGTCGTGGTCCGGCTGGACCGCCGACCCCGCGCACTCGTGCGAATCCGGTGAAGCGCCGCCCGATCCTCGACGTCATCGAGAAGCCGCCGCCACTGACGGCTTTCGCGCGCTCCGCGATCTACGACGAACACGTCAGCGTCGTCGACTGGCCGAACTCGAATGGTTCGAAGCGCTGTACCGGGTCTACCTTGCCGCCTTCATCTACGGCGGTGGCATCTTGTTCGTCTCCGATCTCGTGGCTGGTGATCCAGCGTCGGCATCCTTCGTCGCTGACGTCGAACGATTCGGCCCCGGCTGGCTCGGTCTCGCTGCGACCCTCGCATTCGCGCTGGGGTTGCGTTCTGGGAGTCGCGGCGGTCCACTCGCTCTCGAGGAAGCCGATGTCCGACACGTACTCCTCGCGCCCATCGACCGTCGTCGAGCGCTGCGCCGTCCCGCGATACAACGATTGCGATCGATCGTGTTCGCGACCACTGCCATCGGCGCGGTGGCCGGACAATTGGCCGGACGGCGCTTCCCCGGGACCGAAGTCGCTTGGGCGGGCGGTGGCGCGCTGTGGGGTCTGACCATCGGCTCCGTCTTCGTCGGAGCGGCGTTCATCGCCAACGCGGTGAGGCTCCGTTCGTCCCTCGCCACGCTCGTCGGGTTCGCGATCATCGCCTGGCAAGGGGTGTCGGCGCCGACGTCGAGAGTCCACGGACCCGCCGACTCGATCGGCGGCCTCGCCGTGTGGGGCGAACGAATTCGACCGATCGAACTCGTCGGGCTCGCCGTCGCTCTCGTTCTCCTCGTCGTTGCTACGGCTTCGATCGGACGCCAGTCGCTCGAGGCCTTGTCGCGACGCTCGGCCCTGGTGACCCAACTGCGTTTCGCCGTCACGATGCAAGATCTCCGAACGGTCATGCTCCTTCGACGACAACTGGCTCACGAGCAGAGTCGCCAGCGACCATGGCTACGCGTGGGACCGGCTCGTCGATTCGTCCCGGAGTGGAATCGCACCATCCACGGCATCGTGCGATTCCCCGTCACCCGTCTGGCCCGGATCGTCTTCCTGAGCCTCATGAGCGGAGCCTCGGCCGCCGCGGTCTTGTCGGGATCGGCGCCGCTCGTGGTGGCATCGGGTCTTCTTTGCTTCATCGTCGGACTCGAGCTACTCGAACCCCTCGCCCAAGAAATCGACCACGGAGAGCGAACCGACTCACTACCGGTCGAGCGCGGTCCGTCCTATCTCCGACTCACCTACGCCTCAGTCGCGGCGGCGATTCCCTGCGCCGCGCTCTTCGTCGCCGGCGGCCTCGCCGCCGGCTCGGAGCATCGTGGGGTCCTCCTGATCGCGTCGATTCCGGCAGTTCTCGCCGGACTCGCCGGCGCGTCGATCAACATCGTCTCGGGAGCACCTGATCCGATCTCTTCCACGGCCCAGAACAACCTGATGCCACCCGAAGTCGCCGGAACTTTCAGCGTTCTCAAAGCCGTGTGGCCGGTCGCACTCGCAACACTCGGTCAGATTCCGTTCGCATTCGGTCGCACGGCGATCGACAACGGTGGGAGTGCCGAAGCCTCGGCGCTGCGAGCATCGATCGCCATCCTCTTGATGGTCGGGCTGGTCGCCGGGTGGATTCATCGTCGCGATGCGATCAGCGCCTGGTTCGCTCGCGCCGCCCAGGAAAGTCGTCAAACTCAGGGGAGCCGTTCGACATGAATTCGCAGAGTCGCCACCCTCGTCCACGCCAGGGCGTCACCGCATCGGGCGAGCAACCGACCCCGGTCACTCCCGCGGCACTCTCCACCCGCCAATTGATGAAGGACTACGGCGATGGCCCCGTCCTCCATCCGCTCTCGCTCTCAGTCGACGCCGCGAAGAAAGTAGCCCTCATCGGACACAACGGTTCGGGAAAGACGACGTTGCTGCGCATCGCCGCCGGATTGCTCGACGCGACGTCGGGATCGGTTTCGATTCACGGACACGCTCCCGGCTCGCTCGAAGCGCGACGCCGTATCAGTTACCTCGCCGACACGCCCGTCTTCTACGACGACCTCTCGGTGTGGGAACACCTCGAGTACGTGGCCCGAATGCACGGAGTCGACGACTGGCACGGTCGCGGCACCGATCTCCTCCTTCGATTGGGCATCCACGACCGCGCCGACGATCTGCCGTCCCGTTTCAGCCGCGGGCTCAAACAGAAGGCCGGCATCGCGATCGCATTCGTTCGACCATTCGACGTTCTCCTCGTCGACGAACCCTTCGTCGGACTCGATGCATCCGGCAAAGAAGCTTTGCTCGCTCTCCTCGACGACATCGGCAGCGCCACCGCAATCGTCGCCACCCACGAACTCGGATTCGTCGAGCGTGTCGATCGACTCATCGCTCTGCGTGACGGGCGACTCATCTTCGACGGACTCCCGACCGACGCCACCGCGCGCGATCTCGTCGCTACCGAAGGCACGGCACCCGACTCCTGACCCGCCGGAGCACGAGCGGAGTGCATCGGTACACTCGCCCCATGAAGGAATTCGCCTCGGTGACGGTCCGTGCGCTCGACCACGAGGGCCTCGCCAGCACTCTCACATCCCGTTCCGCTGATGGTTGGGACGTCGTCGACATCGTCTCGATCAACAACGGCACCGAAGTGGTCGCGTTCATCAGTCGCGATGTCCTCCGAGCCACCTCACCGACCGCTGTCGCCCATCCGACACCCGAGCCGGCGTCGGTGTCCACGACCACTCGAAGCGATGACCGCGCCGTGTCCACGACACCCTCGGTTCCTGCCGACTGGTACAAGGACCCCGCCGGCCGCTTCGAGTACCGCTACTGGGATGGCAGCAAGTGGACCGAGCACGTGTCGCGGGCCGGCACCGTCCACAAGGATCCGCCGACTCCGTGACCGCTCCGGTCGGCTGACGAGAAGCGACGAATCGATGCGCGCCACCTCGATCGGACACGCCGGGATTCTGATCGAAGCCCAACAGGGCTCGATTCTCTGCGACCCGTGGTTCAATCCGGCATTCTTCGGTTCGTGGTTCCCGTTCCCCCGGAATGACGGACTGTCCGCGTCGATTCTCGATGCAATTCGGCGACCGTCGTATCTCTACGTTTCACACCTCCACGGCGACCATCTCGACGAGACGTGGTTGTCCGAGAACGTTCCCACCGCCACGCCGGTTCTTCTCCCCGACTTCCCCACCCAGGAACTCGAACGGCGTCTGCGAACCCTCGGCTTCACCGAGTTCGTGCACACCAAGAACGGTGAGGAGATCGATCTCGGTGGCGGTCTCACTGTCGCCATCCACGTCGAGACGGCCATCGCCGACGGGCCGGGGGGCGACTCAGCGCTCGTGGTTTCCGACGGAGTGCACCGAATCGTCGATCAGAACGACTGTCGACCGAGTGACTTGGGCGCTCTACGCGCTCATGGTCCGGTCGATCTGCACTTCCTGCAGTTCTCCGGCGCCATCTGGTATCCGATGGTTTACGACGAGCCGATCGACCGCAAGCGGACGCTGATTCGCAACAAGGTGGAGAGTCAATTCACGCGCGCGCTGCGCTACGTCGAGGCAGTCGGAGCGAGTCGGGTCGTCCCGTCGGCCGGACCACCCTGTTTCCTCGATCCCGACCTCTTCGGTTTCAACGTCGTCACCGGCGACGAACTCTCGATCTTCCCCGATCAGACCGAGTTCCTCACGCGCCTCGACGCGGCCGGGCATACGGGCGTGTTGAACGTTCCCGGCACGACCATCACCCTCGACGAAGATCGAGTCGCGATCACTCATCCCCTCGACGAAGCCGAGGTGCGAGAGATCTTCGAACACAAAGAGGCGTACCTGCGTCGCTATCAAACCGACTGGGCCCCATGGCTGGCCGAGCACAAGGCTTCATGGGCGGCGCCCAGTACCGACTTGGTCGGCACATTGTCGCGTTGGTGGGAACCACTCATGACGATGGCACCGACGCTGCGATCCGCGATCGGTGCGGCCTGCTTGCTTCGCGCCGGTGACCTCGAGATCCTGATCGACTTTCCGAACGGCCGCGTTCGTCCCTTCGCCGGCGAAGAGTATTCGTTCAGGTTCGACATCGACCGTCGTCTCGTCGAGACCGTCGTCGCCAACAAGTCGGTCGACTGGAGCGACAAGCTCTTTCTGTCGTGTCGCTTCACTGCGTGGCGACGCAGCGAATACAACGAGTTCCTCTACAACTTCTTCAAGTCGCTGTCCGTCGAACGGATGCAACGCGCCGAGGACGAAGCGACCCGCCGCCTCGCTCCACCACCACCGTCCACTGAGATCACGATCGGTGACTACGTGGTCGAGCGCTACTGCCCGCATCGCCGTGCCGATCTCTCGGTCTTCGGAGAGGTCGAGGGATCGACCCTGGTCTGCACGCTTCACGGATGGAAGTTCGATCTCGAATCGGGCCGGTGTCTGACGGCCGAGGATCGCCACCTTCAGGTCAGGCGCGCCCCCCGATCATCTTGATGCGGTAACCGAACTCGAAACGTCCGGCCGGAATCCTGAATCGCTCGTCGACGTCCGGACCACACGACGCCGTTCCGACACCGCGATGTGCGACGTCCACGTGGACGACGAGATGTGGTGAACGGACGAGTTCGGTGACGTCCGCCGCACGGAACAAATCGACATCTCGATGAGCGACCGCCGACATGTGCAGAGCCCGCGGAAGCAACGCCTCGATTCGCAGACGGCGCGTCGGTGAGTACACGATCTCCATCCAACGACAGTCGGTTCGCAACCCGTATTCCTGTGGGACGACGTACGGGAGTTCGTCGGGTGTCGCCTCGAACACGTCGACCACGGCACCCGACGATCGATCGGGCATGTTCTCGAGAGGTCCGCGGCCGAACCAGCGAATCAGCCGGGCCGGCTTCACCTCGAACGACACTCCGATTCGCGGAAGATCAGCGTGAGCCGCAGGAACGTCGACCACGTGCCGGAACACCGCCCACCCGTCCGAGTCGGTGTAGGTCTCACACGAGTGTTCGACGAGCTCATCGGCATCCACCCGATCGAGGCCAGCCGCGAGCCATCGTGACAGCGCGACCCCACCGATGCCCATGCGATCGCGCAGATCGGGGAGCAACTTGAAACCGTCGTTGTCAACCGCCGCCCGCCACACCGTGAGAGCCGGCGTCGAGACGAGCGCACGTCGCGTCGCGTCGAGGGAAACTCCCAGTGCCGTCTTCGAGCCCCAGGACGGTACGCGCTCGTCGGAGCGAACCGCGATCTGATCCCACGCGACCAGATGGCCTTTCTCGCACCACGGCAGGGCCCGTCGAGTTCTCCATCGGAACGTGAGGAGCGCTTCACCAACGCACGAGTCGAGTGTCTCCCGCGACACCGGGTTGTCGACGATCGCCGACTGCCCGGGCGCCACGTCCGGATTCCACGCGCCTCGTGCGACCACGCGCACCGAATCGCGCAGGGTCCATTCTCCGGTCAACCAGTCCAGATCTCGGAACGACTGTCGATTCGAGACACGAATCTTCCACCCGACCGCCGCGACTGCCACCGGGCGGTGCACCCACGCGACCTCCTGCATGGCCGGATGCGGATCGCCCTCCGGGGACACCAGCCCGTCGGCGACGAAGTTCCCGTCGTTCGGACGATCACCGAACTGACCTCCGTAGGCGAATCGCTCACCCTTCGCGGTCTTCTGTCGGAGTCCATGATCCTTCCATTCCCAGATGAATCCACCCTGCAGGATGCGGTGCTCGTCGATGAGGCGCCAATACTCGGCCAGACCTCCGTTCGAGTTGCCCATCGCATGGCTGTACTCGCACATCACGAGTGGCCGCGTTCCAAGATTCTGAGTCGCGTACATCTCGATAGCGGCCGGCGGCGAATACATCGGGCAGACCACGTCAGTGACGTTGCGACCACCGTCGGTCCACCCGGCGTGGAATACCGCACCTTCGTAGTGGAGCAAGCGAGTCGGATCGAGTCGCCGAATCAGCGCGGCTGACGCGTCGTGATGTTCGCCGAATCCCGATTCGTTGCCGAGGCTCCACATGATCACACAGGCGTGGTTGCGGTCGCGTTCGACCATGCGGCCCACCCGTTCGAGCCACGTCGCGCGGTACGAAGAATCGTGACACAGGCTGGTGTTGAACGCGTGGCTCTCCACGTTCGCCTCGTCGACGACGTAGAGACCCAATTCGTCGCACAGGTCGTAGAAGCGATGATCGTTCGGGTAGTGGGACGTGCGCACCGCGTTCACGTTGTGCCGCTTCATCGTCAACAGATCGGCGCGCATCCCGTCGACGGTGACGGCTTTGCCGCGATCAGGATCGTGATCGTGGCGATTCACGCCCATGACCGTGATGGGTGCGCCATTCACCGACAGCAGACCCTCCCGGATCTCGACGCGTCGGAATCCGACGACCTGACTCACGACTTCCACGACATCGTCATCGGGTGATCGAAGTTCGGCGATCACCCGGTAGCGCCGCGGCGATTCCGCCGACCACGGTTCGACTCCGCGCACCTCTGACGACGACGTCGCACGATGACCCGTGAACACGTACGGGACGCGGTGCGAAGAGGGAACGCGTGTCGTCGTCACCTTGCCGCGTCGCGCGCCGTCGAGCGTCTCGAGCCAACTCCGTACCGACCAGCCCTTGTCCAGGTCGCTAGAGCCGGGATCGACCAGTGCATCGACCGTGAGGTTCGCCTGTTCGTCGTGCCAATCGGCGATCGTGTTCAGGCGGGAGATGTGAACCCGGGGGCGCGCTTCGACGAAGACCTCGCGATGGAGGCCCGCCATCCACCACTGGTCCTGGTCCTCCACGTACGACTGCGCGCTGTATCGAATGACCACGATCGCGATGTCGTTGCGACCCGTCACGACGTGGTCGGAGATGTCGTATTCGCTCGGAAGACGACTGTCGGTTCCGTATCCGGCGAACTCGCCGTTCACGTAGAGAGCGTGAACACTCTCGGCTCCCCCGACGTGCAGAACGATGCGGCGTTTGCGCCACGAGGCCGGCAGCGAGACGCTGCGTCGGTACACACCCGTGGTCAGTCGATCAGGGAGGGCGGGCGGCCGGAGCCGCCAGGGCATGTCGACGTTCGTGTAGTGCGGAAGATCGTCGAACCCTTGCATGGTCCAGCTTCCGGGAACCTCGACTCGTCGCCAGCCGGTGCCCGAGCCTCCGAGAGCGGTCGCCGGAACCGCATCGGGGTGCGGCCACAACTTCAGGTCCCACGAGCCGTCGAGGCTGCGCCACCACGGGCTGGCCTCGCGACCGACTCGGGCCGATTCGACATCGGGGAACGACGCGAGGGTCGGTCGTTGCGGAAGACGTCGGAGTGCGACGACGCCCGGGTCGGACCAGGGTTTCGAGGCGCCGATCACCGGAAGCACTCGAACAGAGTGCCACAGGTCGTCTAGGCCTGCGAATGGACCCAGACCACGGTGCCCCGGGGAACGAGCCCCGACGACCACAAGAAGTCCATGGCCGGCGTCGAGAGGCGCACGCATCCGTGCGAGGCCGGATACGCCGGGATCTTGTACGCACCGTGGAGGGCGATACCTCCGTTGAAGTACTTGGGCCGATAGATCTCGCCGAGGTCACCTTCACGCCAGCCCTTCGAGTACTCGCGATTCACCGCGAAGATGCCCTCCGGAGTCTGCGAGTCGCCCCGCACCCACTTGCCCCACTCGTTCTTGTCGCGAGACACGTACGCGACCCCGCTCCCGGTCGAGATGTTGAACGTCCAGACCGTCACTCCGTCCTGCACGACGAACATCAACTGGCGGTTCTTGTCGACTTCCACCAGAGTCCCTGCCGTCGACAGACCGTGGGCTCGCACCGTCGCCGCGTTGAGAGCATCAGCGGTCGCGACATCGACCGACTCGGTCGGCTCCAGTCCGGCGTACTTCTGGAACGCCTGCAGTGCCTGACGTGTGGTCACACCGAAGTCGCCGTTCACCGCCTGGAGCCAGAAGCCGAGTTCGAGGAGACGTTCTTGCACACGCTCGGCTCCCGATCCCGACTGGCGGCCGATCGGCTCGATGAGCTCGACCGGTGCGGCAACCGGAACGGTCACGACCTGCGGAGGGGGCACGGTCGTCGAGGGCGGGACAGTGGTCGGTGGCGCGATCGTCGTCGGCTGCTCGACGAGTGGCGGTAGCTCGACCGTCGCCGCGGGCCGCACGGCGGCTTCCACGGGCGAGCCCGATGTGGTCGAACACGCCGACAACATCAACGGAGCAGCGATCGACACCGGAACGGTGAGCCAACCGATCGATCGAGTCACCATTCCACGACGCACGATGACGTCGAAAGTAGTGAGACCGATCACTCAGATCGCGGATACCCGCGTCACTCATGTGGGCGTCAGTTGTACTGAGCGGGCAACTCGAACCAGATCGTGAGCGCGTACTTGACGCCCGACACGAGCGGCCGCGTCTGGTGCGGGTGAGTCACGAGCGATGGCCAGACCAGAAGTGACCCGATCGGGAGCTCACGATTGGTGAAACCCTGACGCGGGAAGTCGAGCTCGGCGCCTTCGTACCCGTCGTTCAACTTGACCGAAGCCGACACTTGCGCGACGTCATGGTGAATACGGAGTTCGGTCTGTGACTCGGCCGAGTACTTGATGACGAACACGTCGCGCAGGCCGTGGTAGTCGATGAGGGGCCATTCGCGACGAAGTACCGGCCACACACGCATCCCGAGATCGTTCTCGACGCTCTCGAAGAGCCGTGGGCTGATCGCCGCGAGACTCACCTCGTGACCAGGCACCGGATCATCGGGTTGCGGGCTGAAACCACCCACCGCCTCGGCCGCGCGGATCACCGCCGCGCACATCTCCGGGGTCCAGAACGGAAGCACCATCATCTCGGGTCCGACCACCTGCAGGTCGTCGGAATGATCGATCGCGTCCTCGTAGGCGAGCACTCGGAGCAGGTCGTCCACGTTCATCACCCTCGAGTCTGCCAGCGCGAGGGAAGGGGCCACGGTTTCGTCGGGACGGCCGACCAATCGAAACGGGCCACGACATCGCTCGGAGAGCCGCCCGGAAGTCCGAGGCTCGCGAGGATCTCGTCGCGAACGTCGGTGATCGACTCGCCTCGGTTCTGCAGATCGGCGATCGTGACCGCGCCGTGCCGCTTGGCGAGTCTCTCTCCATCGGCGCCCACGACCAGAGGGACGTGGGCGTACTCGGGAGTCGGATAACCGAGTAGATGCTGGAGGTGGATCTGGCGTGGCGTCGACGACAGCAGGTCCTCACCCCGCACCACTTGAGTGACCTTCTGCCATGCATCGTCCACCACCACCGCCAGGTTGTACGCCGGTACGCCGTCGTTGCGACGCAGGACGACGTCGTCGATCGCACCTCTGAACCGCCCGACAACGAGGTCGTCCACGTCGTACTCCTCACCGTTCGTGCGGAGCCGGATCGCCGGAGTTCGGCCATTGGTGCGACGTTCCGCTCGCTCGTCGACGGAAAGGTCGCGACACGTCCCGGGATAGGCGCCGTCCGGCAACGAGCCGTGTGGTGCACTAGCGGCCTCGCGAATCTCGCGGCGACTGCAGAAGCACTCGTACGTCAGCCCCCGCTCGGTCAGGTCGGCCACGACCGCGTCGTACACCGCGAAGCGGTCGCTCTGTCGAACGACGGGTTCGTCGAAGACGAGTCCCAGTTCCTGCAGGTCCCTGATTTGGGATCGCTCGTGATCGACGGTGCTGTTGGCTCGGTCGAGATCCTCGATCCGGACCACGAAATCGCCACCCGCCGACACCGCACCGAGGTACGCCACCAGTGCAGTACGCAGATTGCCGACGTGCAACACGCCCGTGGGCGACGGTGCGAATCGACCTCGAATCACCACTCCATTGTCGCCGAATCCACGACCGAATCGCACCGGTCATCACGGGTCTGGTGAGATGAAGACGTGGAGACCGGGCGGCGAGAATCAGGCCGACGAGAGGTCGGCCGACGCGATCGGATGGCGATCATCCTCGCGCGAGACGGTGCCGAGTGCATCTGGTGCCGCCGTCCGATCGACGTTCGCCTCGTCGAGGCCACCACCGAACACCTCGTTCCGCGCATCAAGGGTGGGCCCAGCATCATCGAGAACGAGGTTGCGGCCTGTCGGCGGTGCAACGGCCAGCGGGGCCACACGACTCCCGCCGAGTGGATCGAAGAATGCGAGCGTCGCGGGTGGGAACCCAATCGAACCGCCGTCGTCGCCGCGTTACGCCGACTGGAAACCGCGTTCGTGGAGCGTGGAGGCATGCGCCGAATCAGGCCTTATGTGGCGTCGCAACTTCGCCGCCTCACGAAGCACCAGATCTGACTAGTGAGTACGCGCGACGAACGCGTTCACTGCTGCCGCGAACTCGGGCCCTCGATCCTCCTGCAGGAAGTGGCCCCCACCCTCGATCGTGCGGTGAGGCATTCCCGATGCACCCGGAACGCTCTTGCGGAAGATCCACTCACCGTTCCTCGTCACCGGGTCGCCGTCACTGAACATCGTCACAAAGGGTTTGGTCCAGGTCCGCAAAGCGTCCCAGGCGTCGCGATTGGGTCGACTCGACGGATCGTCGAGAGAGGCCGGGACGAGAGACGGCATGATCTTCGCGGCCGCCTTGTAGTCCTCACTCGGATACGGCGCGTCGTAGGCCGCGAGCACGTCGGTGGGCAGCGGCTTCGACGTGCAACCACCCTGGATGATCGACGACGTGGGGAACGGGTCCACCTTCTGACTGAACTCCCGCCACTTCAGGAATGCCTCGTTGGGCGGAGGATCACCGGTGGGCAATCCCGTATTGGCCACCACGATGCGCGAGAAGCGTTGTGGCAGAGCCATCGCCACGCGAAGACCGATCAGCCCGCCCCAGTCCTGGCACACCAGTGTGAGGTTGTGGAGGTTGTTCGCCAGTAGCCACTGACTCATCCAATCGACGTGGCGTTCGTAGGTGTGATCGGTCATCTTGGCTGGCTTGTCGCTGCGGCCGAATCCGACGAGATCGGGAGCGATCACCCGGTGACCCGCATTGACGAACACCGGGATCATCGTGCGGTACAGATACCCCCACGTCGGCTCACCGTGCATGCAGAGGATCGTCTCGGGTGCGTCAGTCGGACCGACATCGACGTGATGCACGCGCAACGTGCTGCCATCGTGGGCAGTCACATCGGTGTACACGGGCTCGTACGGCCAGTCCGCCAGGCCAGCGAACGCTTCGTCGGGAGTTCGCAGCACGTCCATCGAGTCGATGGTAGTCATCGACGTGACCGCTCGTGTGGGCGCGTCGGGTGTCAGGGAAGGCGATACGTGCTCGAGAGTCGAGCCGGGCCATCGTGGTCGATCACCAGACGGCGTTCGTCGACGAGTTGCGTCAGGTGAGCAAGAACGCTCCGAGCCGCGGGGATGTGAAGTTCGGGAGCCACCGCCGCGTACATCCGCCGCACCATCGGGGCGACAGTCGTGATCCCGTCGGCGACACAAGCCAATACCTGGGCCTCACGAGACAAACGGTGCTCGTAGTACGCGGAGAGAAATGGGACCGGCTCGGTGACCGGCGCTCCGTGCGTGGGCCACAGCGTTCGGTCGCCCCGTTTCTGTACTTTGGCCAGCGAGGCGAGGTAGTCACGCATGTCGCCGTCGGGGGGCGACACGATCGTGGTGCTCCAGCCCATCACGTGATCGCCGGTGAACAAGGCGCCCTCCTCGTCGAGGGCGACGCACATGTGATTCGACGTATGACCGGGAGTGTGGACCGCCCGCAGCGTCCAGCTGTTACCGGCCACTGCGATGTCGCCGTCGTCGACAGCCACATCGGGGACGAACGCGGTATCGACCGATTCGCGCATCTCGGCATCATCGGGATCGAGTCCGGCCTTGCGCGCGATCTCTCGCTCTTCTTCGATCTGTTCGGCCGTCTTGGGCGGAGGTGCGAGGGACTCCATCACCTTCATGTCGGCGTCGTTGTCGAGAATGCCGACGTCGCCGTGGGGTTTCCACGACACGGTTGGCGCCCCAGTGAGTTCGCGCATCCACGCCGCGAGTCCGACGTGGTCCGTGTGGCAGTGCGTGACGACGATGGCCCGGACCTCGCAACCATCGATCGCGCGCTCGAGAGCACCGCGATGCTCGGGAAGATCGGGGCCGGGATCGATCACGGCGATGTCGCGGCCCGCGCCCACGATGTACGTACCGGTCCCGGTGAACGTGAAGCGCGAGGGATTTCGCGCCACGACCCGACGGATCAGCGGACTCACCTCCACAGCAGCTCCGTATTCGAGGGCATCGATCGGGGGGACGAAGGGGATGGGTGCCATGGGTTCAGTCTCCGACCAATGCGGCGAGTGATCCGACGATACGCACCTCGCCGACCGGCCGTCCATGGCCCAGGATCGGCGAAGAGAACGCGTGCGGATCGACTCCCGACGTGTCGATACCGATCGTCGCCAGCGCGCCTCGCATGATCGGCGGCCGCGCGCGATTCGCGCCATCGGCCACCTTCATCGCGACCGCGCGACCGTCGGGAAGAGCGACAGCGAACACTCCTTCGGCCCCGTCCTTGGCCATGAGGCCGGGAACACCGCGCATCAGGAGACTCACGTCTCGCCGAGCGCCGCCGACCATCACCGGATTCGATGTCATCGCGCGATGCACACGAAGACCATGATCGCCCGCGTCTCCCGTCGCGAGGCGACGAAACGCCCGAGCCAGGCCGACGAGACTGATCACGTGCGCCGGAGCCCCACAGCCGTCGACCCCGATCGCCGCCACCTCGGAGCCGGTGATCGAAGGTAGTGATGCGGTGATCGCCGTCTGCAGAGGATGATCTTCGCGAAGATACGACGCGTCGTGGGCCCAACCCGCGTTCACACAGGTGGCGAGCATCCCAGCGTGCTTTCCGGAACAGTTCTGCTGAATCGAGGACGGCATGCCTCCATGCCTCAGCGCATCGTGAGCCAACTCGTCGTCGAGTGGAAGGTCGGGTGTGTTGTTCAGCGCATGCTCGTCGAGACCGTGCAGAGCCAGGATTCGCCGAACTCCATCGAGATGCTGAGCCGATCCGTCGTGGCTCGAGCACACCAGGGCGAGCAGATCGTCCGGCAGGTCGAGTCCCGACGACACCATCGATGCCGCTTGAAGCGGCTTCATGGACGAACGCGGGTAGATCTCCAGTTCCGGATCGCCCGCCGAATAGGCGATCCGACCATCACGATCGAGAGTGACGACGGCGGCATGGTGCACCGACTCGAGGACCCCGCTCCGGAACGACGCGGCGATGGCCTCGTAGCCCACGAGCGGATCGACCGCTGGTCGCATCATGCGCCGCGACCGCGACGGAATCGCCGGCGTTCACCCGCGGAGTGTTCGGAGTTGCGCTCGTGACGTTTGGGCTTCTTTTCCGGAATCTGGACGAGTGGATTGTCGATCAATTCGTGACGTTGCCCCGACGCCGCAGCCAAAGCGACCGCCATCGCCGCGACCGGTAGCGCGAGAATCGCACCCACCGGGCCGAGCAGCGCAGCACCCGCGATGGCCGAACCGAACGACACCGCTGGATGAATCTCCATCGTGCGCGCGGTGATTCGCGGCGCGATCAAGAAATTCTCCAACTGCTGATACAGGATGATCACGAGGACGACCGCGAGCGCCTTCAGCGGCGAATCGATGAATGTGAGAACGATCGGAAGGACCCCCGCGACGTAGGTGCCGATGACCGGGATGAATTGCGAGACCAGGCCGACCCAGATGGCCAGCGCCACCGGTGCCGCGGTTCCGATCGACTGGAAAGCGATCCAGTGAACGAGTGCCGACGCGCCCGCGAGCAGCGCGCGCGAGTAGAGGTAGCCACCGGTCTTGTCGATCGCCAAGTCCCACGTGTCGAGCACACGCTTCTGACGTGCGGCTGGCAGACGACTGCAGATCGCCCGCCGCATCCGCGGCCCGTCGGCGACGAGATAGAAGGTGAACAGCATCACCGAGAAGCCCTGCAGGAGAAGTCCAAGCGCGGTCACCGACAACTTCAAGGCGTCGTCCTGGCGATTACGAATGAACTCCTGCACCGGGCCATCGGGATCCTGGATGCTGTCGTTCACCGCCCGAGCATCGATGTTCGCCCCGAACGTGTCGTTCAGGAAGTTGACCGTGCGATTGACGTAGCGATCGGAGTTCTGGAGAAGGTCGGCAACCTGAGTGCCCACCAGGGTTCCGATGGCAACCACGAAGACGAGAACTGCCGCGAGCAATCCGAGGAGGATCACGATGGTCGCCCGACCGCGCTTCCAGCCACGCCGTGCCAAACGCGCGACACCCGGCTCGATCGCCAAGGCGAGGAACAGCGAAACGAGGAGAAGGATCAGCAGCGAGAAGAGTCGGTCATAGGCGTACCGAACGAGAATCGTCGCGAGGAATCCGAGCCAGAAGACGATGACCGCCTTCCAGATCCAGCGCGGCATCTTCGAGGAGTTCGGATCGAACTCGACTCCGCCGGTTCTCTCACCATCCGACATGTGACGAGCGTACTGACCCCGACGAGGTCGTCCACCGCGCGACATGGAACGATGAGCACATGAGCGAGACCCCTCAGCGCCTCACCGCGATCGACCCCCTCCGGTCGATCCTGGCCGACGCCGTCCGGTCCCGTGTGGTGGGGTCCAACGCCGAACAACGGGCGTCCGAGTTGTTCACCGCTCCGGGACCGCGCTGGTTCGACGAATCGCGACCAATCCGGACGGTGCACTCCGACACCGCGATGTTCATCGGCGGTCTGCGCGCACTCCTCTTCCAATCGCTGCATCCCCTCGCCATGGCCGGTGTCGCTCAACACAGCGACTACCGACACGATCCGTGGGGGCGTCTGCAACGCACCGCCGACTTCCTCGCGGCGACCACCTTTGGCCCCGAGCCAGAAGCCGAACGTGCCGTTGCAATGGTCAAGCGAGTTCACACGCGAGTCGTCGGGACCACGTCGGATGGTCGTCACTACAGCGCCAACGATCCGCACCTCCTGAAATGGGTCCACATCGCTGAGGTCGACTCGTTCCTCGCTTCGCATCGCCGCTTCGGTAACACATCGCTTTCATCCGCCGATGCCGACCGCTATGTGGCCGACATGGCCGTCATCGCCGACCGCCTCGGCGTCATCGACCCGCCGGTCTCGACAGCGCAACTCAAGAAGCAACTGGCCGCGTATCGGCCCGAACTCGAGAGCTCGCGCGAGGCTCGTGATGCGGCGCGATATCTGCTGCTGACGCCACCCCTTCCTCTCGTCGCTCGCCCGGTGTACGGGGTGATCGCCGCCGCCGCGGTCAGCCTGTTGCCGTTGTGGGCCCGGATTCCTCTGCGACTGCCGTGGTTCCCCGTGGCCGAACGGGCGGTCGTCCGGCCCGCCGGCGACGCCTTCGCGCGAGCGCTCCGTTGGGCGATGGGATCCGACGCACCGAACCGCCAGTTGCCCGCGGCCCTCGACGTCGAGCGCTGACTCAGACCCGCCGCGCGGCCCGCTTCACGAGTTCGTCGTACAGCGACTGCTGATGCGGATCGGTCGCTGCCGTGTCTTCTGGATGCCACTGCACACCCACGAGCCACTGCCCCATTCCGGTGTGTTCGAGACCTTCGACGAGACCATCCGACGAGGATGCGGTGATCTTCAAGCCCTTGGCGATCTCGTCGAGGCCCTGATGATGGAACGACGCGACCCGTGACTTGGTGGTGCCCATGGCCGAGGCCAACTTCGATCCCTTCACGATCGAGACGTCGTGCAGCGCGAAGTCCTGCCCGGCCGGGAACTTCTCCGGAGCGTGTTGCACGCCGGTCTCTCCGATGTGCTGGATGAGCGTTCCACCGAGAGCCACGTTCACCAACTGAATTCCGCGACACACGGCCAAGGTCGGAATTTTCGAGACGAGTGCGGCATGAACCAGAGCCATCTCGAATTGATCCTGCTCGGGATTGACTCCGTACACGTGCGGCTGACGCTGCTGGCCGTAGAGGTGCGGGTCGACATCGGCGCCGCCCATCAGAACGAGACCGTGAAATCGATCGAGCAACGTGACGGCATCGTCGAGTCGAAGTTCCCGCGGACTCAACGTCACGGGTTCCCCTCCAGCCCGCAACACCGCGTCGAGATACACGCGACCAGCGAAAGAAATCGCACTTCGCGAGACTCGACCCGCCGCGGCCACCCGTCCGGCGATCGCGATGAGGGGGCGGCTCATGGCGTCAGGCTAACGACGAACTCCGACGAGCGCCTTCCTGACCGACGCCGCGAGATCGCCTCGCCGACCAACCACGATGTCAGCGAGATCGAGCCATGATGCCATTTCGTCGAGTTCGAGTGCGAGAGCATCGCCGACCGTCTTCTTGTCGATCCCGGTTTCGCCGAAGATGCCGTGAACCAGAAGTGCACCGTTGGCCCGATCGGCTTTCAGATCGACACGGCCGACGATGGAGTCGCCGAGGACGAACGGCAGGACGTAATAGCCGAAGCGGCGCTTCGGAGCCGGCGTGTAGATCTCGATGCGGTAGTGGAAATCGAACAGTCGCTCGGCCCGCTTGCGATTCCAGACGATCGGATCGAACATCGAGACCAGCGCACGGGCTTCCACCCGACGGGGCGAGCGAGCGTCGACGTGCACGAACGCCTTGTCGCGCCAACCCTCCACCTCGACCGGAGCGATGCGTCCGGACTCGACGAGATCGGCCAACCGCGGTTTCACGTCGTCGGTCTTCAGTCGGAAGTAATCAGCGATGTCGTACACCGTGCCGACTCCGAGGGCGCGCGCCGCCTTCTCGACGAGTTCACGTTGGGCATCCTCTACCGAGGGCGTGCGCGAACGCAGATGCCGAGCGGGAATCACGCGATCAGGGAGGTCGTACACGCGCGCGAAATCACGCGCACGACGAGTCGCGGTGAGTCGACCCGACATGAAGAGGTATTCGAGAGCCAACTTACCGTCGTCCCAGTCCCACCACGATCCCTTCGGGCCCTGTCGCTGTTGAAGATCGGCGGCGGTGACCGCGCCGTCGCGTGTGACTCGATCGATGACCTCGTCGACGAATGACGGACGGCGTTTCAACAAACTGCGCGCCGACTGCCACGGCCCGTGCTGGCTTCGTTCCATCTTCCAACGCCACAAGCGATGATCGCTCGTCGGAACGTGCGCCGCCTCGTGCGCCCAGTACTCGAACAACTCGCCATGGGCAGTGGCATCAGGGATCAGACTGCGACGATGCGAGCCGAGTCGGGAGAAGAGAGGTAACTCCTGACTGCGAACCAGCACGTTGACCGAGTCGATCTGAACGACCCCCATCGTGTCGACCACCGACCGCAGATGTCGACGATCGACTCGTCCGGACGGACGCGGGCGGTCGAGCCCTTGCGCAGCGAGGGCGATCCTCCGTGCCTCGGCGAGCGAGAGAGACGGCGTGAGATCAGTCGGCGACGCTGATCGTGACCGAGTTGATGACGACATCAGTGCGCGGTCGATCTCCCGGGCCGGTGGGAACGTTCTGCATCGCTTCGACCACGTCGAGGCCCTTCACGACCTTGCCGAACAACGAGTAGAGCGGTGGCAAGCGAACTCCGTCGGACCCGCTGATGAGGAAGAACTGCGAGCCATTGGTGTTGGGGCCGGCATTGGCCATCGCGAGCGAACCGATCTCGTACTGGCCGGCCTTGGGCAATTCGTCTTCGTACTGATAGCCCGGGCCACCGCGTCCGGTGCCGGTGGGATCGCCACCCTGGCAGACGAAGCCCTTGATGATTCGGTGGAAGATGATTCCGTCGTAATAGTGATTGAGTGCGAGGAACACGAAGGAGTTCACGGTCTTGGGGGCCTTCACCGCATCGAGAGCGATGACGAGAGTTCCCATCGACGTCTCCATCGTGGCGGTGTAGCGCTTGCTGGCATCGATGCCCATGGGCGGATACGACCGGAATTTCTGCTGCTTGGGGGCCGATCCGTCGAACGGCGGGAAGGTGTCGGACATGAGGACCGACGCTACCTCCCACCACTACATTGGACCCGTGGCCGACAACAACCGACCCGACGAGCCGTCGATCGACGACATCGAGCGCGATCTGGCCGACGTCGAGGCCGCCATGTCACGACTCGAGGCCGGCACGTACTGGACGTGCGAGGTCAGCGGTCGACCCCTCCCCGACTCGCTCCTCGAGTCCGACCCCCTGATTCGTCGTCTGCCGTCCTGACGAGCAGACTGACGATGTGAGTACTCGCACCGTCAAGGTCTCCGTCAATGGAGTCGATCTCCAGGTCTCCGAAGCCGGCGATCCCTCGGCCCCCTGTGTGGTGTTGTGCCACGGCTTCCCCGAGTCGGCTCACTCGTGGCGTCACCAGATTTCGTTCCTCGCCGATGCCGGCTATCACGTGATCGCACCCGACCAACGCGGCTACGGGTTCTCGTCGTCCCCGAAGCGCGTGGAGGACTACGGCATCCGTCAACTCACGGGCGACATCATCGGCTTGCTCGATCACTACGGCCACGAGACGGCGACACTGGTCGGACACGACTGGGGCGCGCTCGTGGTCTGGGATGCTGCTCGACTCCATCCGAATCGCTGCAACGCGATCGTCGCCGTGAGCGTTCCACTCACACCATGGCCCGGACGTCCGACCGACTTGTTCAAGGCCATGTTCGGTGACCGCTTCTTCTACATGCTCTACTTCCAGCCCGTCGGGCCAGCCGAACGCGAACTCGAAGCCGACGTGCGCCGAACGATGCACACGATCATGTGGGGCGCTTCCGGCGAGATGTACAAGGGGATACCCACCGACATCCCGCCCATGGAGGGCACCGGTTTCCTCGACATGTTCAAGGACGTGCCCGAACACCTGCCGTCGTGGCTCACTGCCGAAGATCTCGACACCTACGTGAAGCAGTACACGAACAGCGGCTTCTTCGGACCGGTCTCGTGGTACCGCAACCTCGATGCCAACTACGACATCATGAAGGACATCCCCTTCGACGTCATGACGATGCCAACGTTCTTCATCGGCGGATCGAAGGACGGCGTGATCGCGTCCCGTCTCGACACCATCGACGCGACCAACTCGATCACCCCCAACTACAAGGGCAGTGTCATCATCCCGGATGCCGGGCACTGGACCCAGCAGGAGAAGCCCGACGAGTTCAACGCGGCGCTGCTGGGCTTCCTTCGGACTCTCTGAGTATCCGCGGAATCCACTGCGCGGTCGGAAACCGCTCGGCCCACACCGCATCGGGTCGTACTCCTCCCGGAGGCCAGTTGGCGTCGCACGTGTACGCGTGCCACTCGAACGGGTTGCGGTAATACGCGAAGCGGTCGATCTCGTCAGAGAGTGGAGCCTCGTGACGCGACGTGAATCGGCGTACGACCGACACGACGATGCCTCCCGCGAACCACGATACGTATGCAATGGGATAGAGCGGGCCGAACAGGCGTTGTTGCCAGACGTGAACGTCTTCGTGATCGGTGACGAGTTTGCGCCGGCGATCCGTGAGACGACCATCGCGATCGGCGGCACCGTCGATGACGGTTCCGACCGTGACGGCGAAACCTCGACGCAACACCGGGCCCTCGCGGTGAACCATGCGGTTCTGCCGCTCCGAGAGCGACGGTTCGAATCCGGCACTCCGGCCGGTCACCCGCTCACGAATCCACGACAATGCCAGCACGACCAATCCGGCGAAGGTGGTGGACAGAGCCCAGGTGTGGTCGAGGACGAAAGCCGCACGACCACGGCGAGTCGACCACTGATAGATACGGCGACGACCGGCGACGAAGCCGTGGACACCGCCGACCACGGCTCCGAGCCACGTCGAGCGCACGGCCCGGCCGGCCACTGCGCCGAGAAGAGCGCCACCCAGGGCCGTCGAGACGGCCTCGTCGCCACGCTTCACCACACGAATCCCTTGTGGCCGAGCGCCAACACGTCCATCAAACCCGCGATGGATACGTGCAGCGCGACTCCCCACCAAATGCTCTTGCTTCGCAAGGCGAGGATTCCCATCACGATGCCGCCGACGATCGACGCCGCGGCCTCGAGAGGCGGCTTGACGAAGTGAATCATCAAGTACGGAATCGTGGCGACCACGACCGCCGTCGAGCCCATGATCTCAGCCAACCCGAACAACAAGAAACCGCGGAAGAACGTCTCGATCGCCACGAACTGCAGCGCGTAGAAGACCCACCACACCGGCAAATCGCCCCACACGCCGCTTTGTCCCGGAACCACATCGAACAACGGGTAGCGGTGCTGGAACTCGGTCAGCCAACTGGCCGCGACCACGAAGGGCACGGCGATCGCGAACAACGCGAGGTACGACCGCGCGTGCTCGGCGGTTCCGCGCAACCGCCATCCCGCGTCACCAAGACTTCCGCCGACGACACGGAGGACGACGAGAGGAACGACGAGATAGAAGACGATCTGCGTGCCGGCCCAGAAACACATCTGGGTCAGATGGCTCCACGAGTCGCTCGAGAGGTTCTGTCCGAATCGAGCACCCCACAGGCACACGAGAGCCGTGACGAGAGTGACGATCACCCGCCGATCGCGGGCCACGACGGTCACCGGTCGCGGAGTTTGGCGAGCAACCGCAGGATCTCGAGGTAGAGCCACACCACGGTCACGAGCAGTCCGAACGCCGCGTACCACTCGACGGAGCGCGGATACTTCTCGGCGACACCGCGTTCGATGAAGTCGAAGTCGAGCGCGAGATTCATCGCGGCGAGCACCGCCACGAACACGCTGAAGCCGATGCCGAACGGGCTGGCCGACGAGATGAACGACGGCGCGGCGTCGAACAACGACAGCAGCAGCGACACGCCGTAGAACACCATGAGTCCGAGAGTCGCTCCGATCACGACACGACGGAACCGATCAGTCACCTTCACGATGCGAAGTCCATAGAGCGCGAGCATCACGGCGAACACGGCGACAGTTGCACCTGCGGCTTGGACGACGATGCCGTCGTAGTAGGTCTCGTAAGCACGCGAGATCGCTCCGACGAAGAACCCCTGAGCCACCGCGTAGACCGGGCCAAGAACACGCGCCCACGTGGGCTTGAACGCCAGCGCGATCGCGCACACCACGCCGACGAGAACTCCGGCGATCGCGAGCGCGGGGAACTGGGTGACCTCACCCTGCGGAGCTTCGACCGCTGCCCAACCGAATCCGGCGCCAGCGAGAAGAAGAACGAAGAGCACCGCGGTGGCCGACACGGTGCCACCCAGAGTCATCGCCGAAACGGCAGGATTCCACGGGCTCACCGGGCCGTCGTCGATCGGACGACGGGAATCGGGAGCCGGCGCGGCCCAGCCAGCATCGGCTTCCGCAGCCTTCTGCAGACGGTTTTCATTTAGCAACGGATTCGACACGGTGCGTCTCCTTGGCTCAGTGCGGTCACGTTACCGATCCCCGCGTGACGTGGGGTGTCGGGAGGTTGTTCTTCCACAGTCGGTCGGTAGTGTTCCGCCCATCACCTCCGGACGGTGTGGCAAACCGGCAACGAGTGTGACGTTCTTCTCCGGAAGAACGATGGTGTGAGCAACATCTGTGATGAATCGAGGGTGACAGGTGGCCAAAGATCGTGTCGAGCGTGACGAAGAGGATCTCGTCCGTCTGTACCTGTCCGACATCGGTCAGTACACCCTCCTGACGAAGGACGACGAAGTCCGTCTCGCCAAGCAGATCGAAGCGGGCAAGACCGCTCAGGCCACCATCGCCGCGTCCGATCCGAAGAGCTTGACCCCGGCCAAGAAGCGTGAACTTCGCAACCTCGTTCGCGACGGCGAGACCGCCGAGCGACAGTTCGTTCAGTCGAACCTCCGTCTCGTGGTCTCGATCGCCAAGAAGTATCAGGCGTCGGGCCTCCCCCTTCTCGATCTCATCCAAGAGGGCAACCTCGGCCTCATGCACGCCGTCGAGAAGTTCGACTGGC
>CAYNKE010000011.1:0-27649 GCA_964397715.1 uncultured Bifidobacterium sp.
CTCTTCGCTGCCCTCGGTGATCCGGTAGCGGCGGTGGTGTCGGTAGATGTGCTCGAAAGGCATGTGGCGGCTGTAGCCCACTCCGCCGCAGGTCTGCATGGCGCGGTCGGCGGCATCACAAGCCAGACGATTGGCGCGGTAGTTGCACATCGCGACCAAGTGGGTGAACTCCATGAATCCCTCCACGTCGGGACGGTCGCTCTTCACCGAATTGTCCATCAGCCACGCGGTGTAGCGGATGAGTTGGCGGAGCATCGCCGCCTCGGTGTGCATCTCGATCAGCGGGAACTGAATCGCCTGATTGCTCGACAACTTCTTGCCCCAGGTGACGCGGGAGTTGGCATAAGCCACCGCCTCATTGATGCAGAACTGCGCGGCGCCGAGCGACGATGCCGCCTGGCGGATGCGATTCTCGTGCACGAAGTGCTGGGCGAGATCGAGTCCGTGGTCGAGGCGACCGAACAATGCCGTACTCGGCACCCGAACGTCCTTCATCGACACTTCGGCGTGATCGGTCGGCATGTTGAACGTCCACCAGAAGAAGTCCACCTTGAAACCGGGCGAATCAGTGGGCACAAGGAACGCCGAGATGCCGATGGGACTTCCGGGCTCGCCCGACGTGCGCGCGAAGATGATGTCGTGGGTGGCGTGATGAAGTCCGCTGTTCCAGCGCTTCATCCCGTTGATCACCCATTCGTCGCCGTCGCGCACCGCGGTGGTCTCGAGGTGAGTCGCGTCGCTTCCGTGGTTGGGCTCGGTGAGGCCGAAGGCCAGGCGCTTGGTTCCGTCGAGGAACCCGGGCATCCACTCCTTCTTCTGAGCTTCGGTGCCAAAGTCGCGCATCATGAGAACCGTCGGGAAGTTGCCGACGATCGACGACTCGTTCTGCAGGTCATTGTGCAGCCCGAGCCCCTTGGTGGCCAGATGCTCGCGAATGATCGCCATCTCGAGATTGCTCGCACTGCGTCCGCCGAACTCCTTCGGGAGAGCCAGTCGCAGCCAGCCCGCGGCGTCGGCGCGCCGACGCATCTCGCGCAGCAAGTCTTCCCATTCGGCTCGCGGAACACCGCCGTTGTCGAAATCGGTGCGCGCCCACTCGCGGCGATGATCGAAGAAGCGCTCGTTGTCGTCCTGGGCCTGGAGAGGCTTGATCTCGCGTTCGATGAATTCGTCGAGTTGGTCGAGCGTGTGCTGGATGTCAGCGGGAATTGCGAAGTCCATGGACCGACCGTAACCCTCCCCACGGCGACGGCCGAACCCGAGCCCGGCCCGGAACTCGAACCGGCGAGCGGATAGGTTCGCATCGATGTCCGAGTCCGACGAGACGACGTCACCGTCGCAGTTCCCTCTCGCCGTGTTCATGGGTATGACGGTCGAGAAAACCGGTGACGGGACGGCCCGGGCCGAGGTCGTCGTCGACGATCGACACCTCAACCCCAACGGAGTGGCCCACGGTTCGGTGGTGTTCACGCTCGCCGACACCTCGATGGGCGCCGCGACGATGAGCATCCTCGACGACGGCCTGTTCTGTTCGACTATCGAGATCCAGGTTCGGTATCTGCGCGCCGCGGGTCCCGGTCGACTCGTCGTCGAGACCACCGTCGTCAAGCCCGGCAAGCGCATCGTGCATCTCGAGTCGCGCGCGATCGACGAGCAGGGTCGCCTCGTGGCCACCGCCACCGGCTCGTACGCCGTTCTCGGCAACTGAGCCGTGGGCTTTCCGCATCCGACTCTCGACGTACCCGGCTCGTGGCCGGCGGTTCTCGCCGAACTCGAACGACTCCAAGTGCCCGACGAGCGGTCGAGCGCACTGCGCGAACTCCTCGCATCGCCGACCTCGACGAGCGATCGAGTCGCCCACATCTGCGCGACGGCTTGGGTCCTGTCGCGCGACGCCGAGCACACGATCCTGGTTCGGCACACGACCCTCGGTTGGAGCACGCCGGGAGGTCACGTGGAAATCGGCGAGTCGACTCTCGACGGTGCCCGGCGCGAACTCGAAGAGGAAACCGGTCTCACATCGTTCGACACGCGCCTCATCGGACGGGGCCCGGCCATCGTCCACGTGACCGACACCACCAATCCTCGACCGCATCGGCACTGGAATGTCGCCTGGCTGTTCACCGCCGACATGGACGCACCGTTGTCGGCGACCGAAGGTGCACGATGGTTCCGCTGCGAACGACTCCCGGGCGGACCACCCGATCTGGCCGAGACACTGCCGGTTCTCCGCACGCTGATCGAGTGACCGTCGAGCCGAACAGTGGCTCTCACCGCTGACACCAATACGCTCTGAGCGATGGCCGAGACGTCACTCACTCCCGCCTCGGTCTCCGTGGCGCTCGAACAGCAGGGCTACCTCTGCGACACCGGACTGGCCACCGCGGTGTTCCTGGCGCTGAGCCTCGAACGCCCGCTCCTCCTCGAAGGTGAGGCCGGCGTCGGCAAGACCGAACTGGCCAAGGTGCTCGCTCGCTGGACCGGCGGCGAACTCATCCGCCTGCAGTGCTACGAAGGCATCGACGCCAACCAAGCCGTGTACGACTGGGACTACTCGCGTCAACTGCTTCACCTGCGTGCGGCCGAGGCGAGCGGTGAAGCCCGTGCTTCGGGAGCCGATGCGCTCGAGAACGAGTTGTACGCCGAACGGTTCCTCGTGAAGCGTGCGGTGCTCCGGGCGCTCGAACCGGCGGCCGCCCGTCCGGTTCTCCTCATCGACGAAATCGATCGCGCCGACGACGAGTTCGAGGCCTACCTCCTCGAAGTTCTCTCCGACTACCAGGTCACGATCCCGGAGATCGGAACGGTGCGCGCCGCGGTGCCGCCGATCGTGGTCCTCACGTCCAACCGCACCCGCGACGTGCACGACGCCCTCAAGCGCCGCTGTCTCTACCACTGGGTCGAACACCCCTCGTTCGAACGCGAAGTCGAGATCGTCCGGCGTCGTGTGTCCGGAGTATCCGATCAACTGGCGCGACAAGTCGCGGCCCTCACCGAGACCATGCGGGGACTGCACCTCTACAAGCCGCCCGGAATCGCCGAGACGATCGACTGGGCCACCGCACTCGCGCGGTTAGGCGCATCGACGATCGACGAGTCCCTCGTTCGTGCGACTCTCGGTACGGTGCTCAAGTACCGCGAAGACCAGGAACGGGTCACGTCCAACGGACTCGACCAGGTCATCAAACAAGCTCTGCAACGCAGCCTCGTCGCCTGACATGGCCGGGTCGGCGACGATCGAATCCCCCGCCGAACGGTTGGCGGTCGCTTTCAGCCGAGTCCTCCGCGGCGCAGGTCTCACCACTCCGGTCGGCAGCGTCCTCTTGTTCGTCGAGGCTCTCGGCAAGACCGGGATCGAGGCCCGCGAATCGGTCTATTGGTGCGCGCGAACCACACTGGTGCGCCGACCCGAAGACCTTCCGCTCTTCGATCGGGCCTTCGATGCCTTCTGGCTCGGCCGAACCGGAGACGGCAGCACGCAGATCACCGAGACGATGCGTCTCACTCTCCAACTCGACACCGACGAGGACGGCAGCGACGAACGCGATTCGGCCGACTCGTCGTCCGACGACGAGTCGATCACGTTGAGGTTCTCGGCGATCGAGACCTTGAAGCACAAGGACTTCGCCGACTACACGCCGACCGAACTCCTCGAGGCGCAACAGCTCATGAGCCGCCTTCGCTTGGCCGGGTCGCCGCGAACATCGTTCCGCCACGTCCGCGGTCGCGATGCTCGTCTCGATCTGCGACGTACGGTGCGATCGAGTCTGCAGACCGGCGGCGAACCCATCCGTCGCCATCACCTCGATCCCGACGAGCGACTTCGTCGTCTGGTTCTGCTCCTCGACGTCTCCGGGTCGATGGAGCCGTACTCGCGCGCGCTCGTGCGCTTCGTCCAGGCCGCGGTGGCCGGCCGCCAGAAGGTCGAGGCCTTCTCCATCGGCACCCGTCTCACACGCGTCACCCGCGAACTCTCGAACCGCGATCCCGACCGGGCCCTGAAACGAGCGTCCGATCGCGTTCAGGACTGGAGCGGCGGGACGCGGCTCGGCGACTGCTTGCATCAGTTCAACGACGAGTGGGGTGTGCGGGGGATGGCCCGTGGCGCGATCATCGTCGTCCTCTCCGACGGATGGGACCGCGGGGATCCGGCCCACCTCGCCGAGCAGATGGAACGCTTGCATCGCGTGAGCCACAAACTCGTGTGGGTGAATCCCCTGAAGGTGACGCCGGGCTACGCCCCGCTCGCTCGCGGCATGGCCGCCGCGCTTCCCCACGTGGACGCCTTCGTCGAGGGACATTCGTTGGAGGCCATGGAAGAACTGGCCCGCGTCATCGGCCAGCGCTGATCGCCGAGACGCTCCTCGACGACGCGTCGAAATCCTGCTCTCAACGGCAGACTGTTCCCATGCGCGAGATTCTCGACGACATCGATCGCTGGCGAACGAACGGCAAGAAGGTCGCCGTGGCGCGCGTCGTGAAGATCGAAGGCTCCGGACCGCGTGACCCCGGCGCCGCCATGGCCGTGAACGAAGACGGCGAAGTCGCCGGCTCGGTGAGCGGTGGCTGTGTGGAAGGTGCCGTGGTCTCCGAGGCCCTCGCGATCCTGTCCGAGGGATCGCCCGGACGCATGGTGTCGTTCGGCTACAGCGACGACGAGGCCTTCGCCGTCGGACTCACGTGCGGTGGCACCATCCGACTCTTCATCGAACCGCTCTCTTGGTGATCGCGAACTGATGTCGTTGTACGAACGCTTCCGCGATCTGGTCCGAGCCGAGACACCCGTGGCTCTGGCGACGGTCATCGACGGTCCCCACGTGGGCGCCAAGTTGATGGTCGTTCGCGACGGCGTCGCGGAGATCGTCGAGGGGACACTCGGCCATCCCGATCTCGACCGCGTGGCGGCCCGCGACGTGGCCGGCGAACTCGAAGCCGGCCGTACCGGAGTGCGCCACTACGGTCCCGAAGGGCAGGCGACACCAGAAGATCTCGTCGACACCCCGACGGTGTCGGTGTTCATCGAAACCTTCGCTCCTCCCCCGCAGATGTGGATCTTCGGCGCGGTCGACTTCACGGCCGCTCTCGGTCGGGTCGCCAAGGTGCTCGGGTATCGCGTGACGGTGTGCGACGCCCGCGAAATCTTCGCGACCAAGCGCCGCTTCCCGATGGCCGACGAAGTCGTCGTGTCGTGGCCCGCTCCGATGTTCGAGCGGCGCGGTCACACTCTCGGACCGCGTGACGCCGTCTGCATCCTGACGCACGATCCGAAGTTCGATGTGCCCGCGATCCAGGGTGCCCTGGCCACCTCGGTCGGCTACATCGGTGTGATGGGTAGCCGCAAGACGCACACCAAGCGTCTCGAGCGTCTGGCCGAGGTGGGCGTCACGAGCGCTTCGGGTCTCGATCGCGTCATGTCGCCGATCGGCCTCGATCTCGGTGGCCGCACGCCCGAGGAGACCGCCGTGGCGATCTGTGCCGAGATCATCGCCCGACGTACGGGGCACGGTGCCACGAGCCTCAAGAACACCTCGGGCTCGATTCACTCGTAATTGCCATCCCGCGATCGGGCTAGACGATCACCAGTCCGTGCTCGACGCGGTTCATCGGATCGGGACCGGCGTCGGTGGCCACAACGATGTCTTCGAGGCGCATGCCCCACTTGCCGGGCACGTAGATGCCGGGTTCGACACTGAACGCGTGGCCCGCGGCGAGCGGCAGAGTGTTGCCGCTGACGATGTAAGGGTCCTCGTGAGCATCCATTCCGATGCCGTGGCCGGTGCGGTGCACGAAGTAGTCGCCCCATCCGGCGGCGGCGATCACGTCGCGCGCGGCGGCGTCGATGCGCTCGCACGGAGTGCCGACGACCGCCGATGCGACCGACGTCTGCTGCGCTTCGTGGAGCACGGCGTACGCCGCGGCCAGATCGGCCGGTGGCGGCCCGATGTGCACACAGCGCGTGATGTCGCTGCAGTAACCGTTCATGGTGCCGCCGAAATCGCACAACACGATCTCGCCGGCGCGAATCACGCGCGATCCCGGATGGTGATGGGGTGACGCCGCGTTCTCGCCGGCGGCCACGATCGCGAAATTGACGACGTCGTGACCCTCGGCCAGGATGCGCGCCGACAGATCGGCCGACACTTGAGCCTCGGTTCGGCCCACGAGCGGAATCTCGCCGGCCTGCAATTGCGCCGCGATGCGATCGACGGCGGCCCCGGCGGCACGGAGTGCGGCGATCTCGGCATCGTCCTTGCGCATGCGCAGCGGGCCGAGCACCTCGACCGAGCGCACCCACGACACCGACGGCAGATGCGCGAGCAGGTCGACGAGGAAGCGCGCCCACATCTGATCGCCCACGGCGACGGTGCGAGCGCCGGTCGCCTTCACCAGGGCCGCGGTGAGTGCGATCGGATCGTCGGTCTCGTTCCAGGGAAGCATCGAGAAGATCTCGGGTCGCTCGACCACTCGCGGGGCTTCGAGGCGAGGAATCACGAGCGTCGCCGGAGCCTCGCGCGGCACGACGAGCATCGTGAGCCGCTCGAGCGGCATGGCGTGATAGCCGGCGAGCCACGGCAAGTCGAGGCCCACCGACAGGAGCAGCACGTCGATACCGCGTTCGGCCATGGCCTGGCGCGTGCGGGTCATTCGTTGGGCGAACACGTCAGTGGACGTGACACCTTGCGACACGATCGAATGCCCACTCACGTTCTGAAGACTAATTGGCGACTCGCCCGCCGGTGAGACCCGGATTCAACGAGAGATGCCCGAGCCGGTGGCGACGATGCGGCCGAGGCGGCCCGCTTCGTAGTCGTCGAACGCCTGAACGATCTCCTCGCGAGTGTTCATGACGAACGGGCCGTAGCGCGCGATGGGTTCGAGCAGCGGCTCGCCCGACAACAAGAGCACGTCGCATCCGTCGGCACCGGCCGTGATCGCCATCACACCCGACGAACGATCGCCGACGACCATCTCGCCGTCGTCAGCGGCCACGCCGTTCACGGACGCCGAGCCGGCGAACACGTGGACGAGAGCGGTGTGACTGTCGGGAACGTCGAACGTGATCGACTCCGACGACCGGAGAGTCGCGTGCGCGTACGCCATGGGGCTGGTGGTCTCGACGATGCCGCGCACACCCTCCACTTCACCCGCGATGACGCGCACGATTCCTCCGCCCGGAAGTACTCGCTGCGGAATCTCGTGCGCTTCGTATCCCTGATAACGGGGCGGGATCATCTTCTTGGCCGCGGGGAGATTCACCCACAACTGGAAGCCGTGCATCCGACCCCCGTCACGCATGAGCTTGTCACTCGGCATCTCGCTGTGAACGATGCCGGCGCCGGCGGTCATCCACTGCACGGCCCCCGGGGTGATCACTCCGTGGCCGCCGTTGGAATCTCGGTGCTCCATCTCGCCGTGCAGGATGTAGGTGACGGTCTCGAAGCCGCGATGCGGGTGGTCGGGCGCTCCGATCGCGCCACCCGGCGCGTAGTCGACCGGACCCATCTCGTCGAGCAACAAGAACGGATCGATGTTGTCGACGCGCGCCGTCGGAAACGGGCGGCGCACGACGAATCCGCCACCTTCGGTCTGGCGGACTCCCTGGATCGTGCCGGCGATCGGGCGCTGCACCATCATCGTGCCTTCGCCGTGAGGACGACCGGGACCTCCGCGGCGTCGGCCGACTGGCGCGCGTGATAACTCGAGCGCGTGAGCGGACTGGCCTCCACGTGGGCGATACCGAACTCTTCGCCGATCGCTTTCCATCGCGCGAATTCGTCGGGATGGATCCAGCGGGCGACCGGTAGATGATGCGACGTCGGCCGCAAGTACTGGCCCATCGTCACGATGCTCACGCCGACCGAAGCCAGATCGACGAGACAGCCGTCCACTTCGTCGACGGTCTCCCCCATGCCGAGCACGAGACCCGATTTGGTGACGAGCCCGGCGGCCCGAGCCGCGGAGAGAACGCCGAGGCTTCGCGCGTAACCCGCCGAGGGACGCACCGCCCGCTGCAGGCGGGCGACGGTCTCGATGTTGTGGTTGAAGACGTCGGGCCGGGCCGCGAAGAGAGGCGCGTACGACTCGACGTCACCCTTGGCGTCGGACACCAGTGTCTCGACACGTGTGTGCGGGCTGCGTTCGCGAATGGCGTCCACGCAGGCCGCGACGTGCGCCATGCCACCGTCGGCGAGGTCGTCTCGCGCCACCATCGTGAGGACGGCGTGCGAGAGATTCATCCGCACGACCGCTTCGGCCACACGACGTGGCTCGTCGGCGTCGGGGGCTTCGGGCTTGCGCGTGTCGACGAGGCAGAACCCACAGGCGCGCGTGCACCGCTCGCCGAGCACCATGAAGGTCGCGGTCCCGTCCTTCCAGCATTCCGAGAGATTGGGGCATCCCGCTTCTTCACACACCGTGACGAGACCGAGATCGCGCAAGGTCGATTTGACCGCGAGTACCTCGGGTCCGATCGAGACCTTCGGCCGGAGCCATTCGGGTTTGCGATCGGTGACGTCGAGTCCACCGGTGACACCGGCGTCGCCGAGACGTCCGGCGAGTCGCGTGCCGAGCCGAACTGGTTCACCCGGACCTTCGCCACGCGAGAAGCGCGACAGGTCGTCGGGGCGATGCACCCACGCGACGTCCTGACGCTCGACTCGACCATCTCCCCAACGCTCCGCGGCCAGGCGAACCACGATGTCGCTCACCGTGCGCAGGTCGACGTCGACGCCCTCTTCTCGCAACGAGGTGACGGGGCGGTCACCGATGCCACACGGCACGATGTGCTCGCGCATGTACGTGAGATCGGTCGTGACGTTGAGCGCGAAGCCGTGCATGGTGCGGCCGTTGGCGAGACGGACACCGATGGCGCAGATCTTGCGCGGGTTGGCACCGTTCACGTCGACCCAGACTCCGGGGAAGTCGGGCAGTCGGCCAGCATCGGGAACACCGAGTTCGGTGAGCGTGTCGATGACGATTTGCTCGACCGTGCACACGTGCTGCGACGCGCCAATGCGGTTGTCGAGCGACACGATTGGATAGCCCACCAGTTGACCCGGGCCGTGATACGTGATGTCACCACCCCGCTTGACCGCCACGAAGTCGGCGCCGACCGCCGCCGGATCACACTTGAGGTTCTTGTCGAGTTCGGCTCGCGGCCCGTAGGTGAACACGTGCGGATGCTCGAGCAGGAGAAGGTGACCTTCACGGCCGTGTTCGAACAGCGCGGTCTGGAGCGCGAGAGCCTCCGAGTACGGGACTCGGCCCAGCCAACGCGCTCGGAGCATCAGATCTCGGGCAGCCAGTCGCGCGACTCGAGGATGTCTTTCACCCGGACGAGGAATCCGGCGGCGTAGGCACCATCGAACGCGCGGTGATCCCAACTCATGGCGAGGTTGCCGGTGGGATGGATCGCGATGCTCTCACCACCCGACGGAAGGGTGACGACGACCGGCCGGCGCACGATGGCGTCGGTCGAGAGGATCGCGACCTGAGGCTGATTGATGATCGGCATCGTGAGGACCGAGCCTGCCGAGCCGTTGTTGGAGATGGTGAACGTGCCACCGGAGATTTCGTCGGGTGACAACTTGCGACTCCTCGCGCGCGACGCCAAGTCGTTGATCTCGCGGGCGATGGCACGCAGACGCTTGCCTTCGGCACTGCGCACGACCGGGACCAGGAGACCTTGGTAGTCGAGGTCGACCGCGATGCCGAGATCGACGTAGCGGTGCACCACCAGATCGTCGCCGTTGATGCTGGCGTTCATGTGCGGGAAATCGGCGAGCGCATCGACGACCGAGCGAGCGATGAACGGCAAGTAGGTGAGGCTGAAACCTTCCTGAGCCTTGAACTCGGCCTTCACGCGGTTGCGCGTGGAATCGACGTTGGCGAAGTCGACTTCGACCACGCTGAACGCGTGCGGGCTGACGTTCTTCGACATCACCATGTGTGAGCCGGTCGCCTTGCGAATCTTGGACAACGACACCACTTCGTCGCGTTCGCCGACGCGCACCGTCGGCCTCGCCGCGGGTGCCGGAGCGGGCGCGGCGACCGGTGCCGGCGCGGGAGCAGGAGCAGCAGCCGCTGCCGGCGCGGGAGCCGGTGCCGGAGCCGGAGCAGGAGCAGGAGTCGAACCGTGTTTGTCGATGTGATCGAGGACGTCTTCGCGGGTGATGCGACCACCGGGTCCACTTCCGACGATGCGATTCACGTCGAGTCCGTGTTCGGCCACCAGACGACGCACCACCGGCGACAACAGACGATTGTCACCGGCGATCGCCGACGCGGCGGCCGGAGCCGGTGCCGGTGCAGGTGCTGGGGCAGGTGCGGGTGCTGGAGCCGGTGCGGCAGCCGGAGCCGGTGCGGGCGCAGGTGCCGGAGCGGGTGCCGGAGCGGGTGCCGGTGCCGGTGCGGCGGGAGCCGCGGCCGGTGCAGGAGCCGAACCAGCAGCACCGACGACAGCGATCACGGCGCCGACCGGAACCGTCTCACCCTCGGGAACGCGGATCTCGACGAGCACACCAGCGACTGGAGACGGGACCTCGGTATCGACCTTGTCGGTCGAGACTTCGAACAACGGCTCGTCCGCGGCCACCGTGTCGCCGACTTTCTTGAACCAGCGCGTGATCGTTCCTTCGGTGACCGTTTCACCCAACTGCGGGAGCGTGACCTCTGCCATCGTGCGTCCTCTCGATTCTCAGGCGTTCAGGCTTCGTCCGGTGAGCGACAGCACGGTCTCGCCGAACAGTTCGGAGAGGCTCGGGTGCGGCTGCACGAACTCGGCGACTTCGTCGACGGTGGCTTCCCAGTTGACGGCGAGATAGCCGCCCGACAACTGCTCGGTCACCCACGGGCCCACCATGTGCACACCGAGAACCTGACCAGCCGAGCCGTCGGCGTTGCGTTTGGCGACGATCTTCACGAGTCCGTCGAGTTCGCCCAGAATCTGCGCGCGACTGTTGGCCCGGAACTGATGCTTGGCCACGACGACATCGAGACCTTGTTCCTTGGCGGCATCCTCGCCCGGGCCGGCCCACGCCACCTCGGGGTGGCAGTAGATGGCCCACGGAACACGGTCGTACGCGATGGGAGCCGGTCCTTCACCGAGCATGTGTTTCACGGCGAGAATCGCTTCGGCGTAGCCGACGTGCGCGAGTTGCGGCGTGTTGACGAGGTCCCCGATCGCGTAGACACCGGGCTCACCCGTGCGACACCACGGGTCGACATCGACGAAACCGCGCTCGGTGACCTTGACCGCCGTACCTTGCAGTCCGAGCAGATCGGCGTAGGGACGCCGGCCGACCGACACCACCACGGCATCGACTTCGAGTTGTTCACCCTCACCGAACGACACCACGGTGCCACCCGATGCCGTGGGCGTGTGGCCCTTCACCATCACACCGGTGCGGATGTCGATGTTCTTCTTCTTGAACGATTTCACGACCACGTTGGCGACGTCGGTGTCGAGGCCGGGAAGGATCTTGGGCAGCCCTTCGAGGATCGTGACCTGCGAGCCGAGGTCGGCGAACGTGGAGGCGAACTCGCAGCCGATCGCACCGCCACCGATCACGGCGACGCGCGCCGGCACGTAGTCGAGGTCGAGGACCTCGTCGCTCGTCATGATGGGGCCGCCGCGATCGAAGCCGGGAATGGTGCGCGGCACCGAGCCCGCGGCCAGGATCACGTTCGCGCCCTGGATGACCGCGGACGAGCCGTCGTTCATGGCCACGGTGACGGTTCGGTTGGCGCCGAGCGATCCGGTGCCGTTGAAGACCGTGACCTTGCGCGACTTGCACAGGCCGCCGATGCCCTTCACGAGGCCGTCGACGATCTTTCGCTTGCGCGCCTGGGTCACGGCAAAATCGACCGAAGGTGCCGAAGCGTTGATACCGAACTCGGCGGCGTGGGCCACGTGGCGGTGCACCGACGCGGTCTCGAGGAACGCCTTGGCGGGAATGCAGCCGCGGTTCAGACAGGTCCCGCCGAGCGCATCGCGCTCGACCAAGGCGACGTTCACTCCGGCCGATGCCGCGTACAGCGCAGCTCCGTATCCTCCGGGGCCGCCGCCGATCACGACGAGGTCAAATTGCTCGGCCGTACAGACCACCTCCGCAAACCATGCGCCCGAGGCGCTGTGCAGGGATTAAAGGTAGCGGGTAGGACCTGGTTCCGAAGGGCCTGATGACCCCTGTCATGTCCCGACGAGCCGATCGAATCAGTGCAGCGCGCGAACCCGAAACCGCGGTGTCACGGCTTCCACTGGCTCTGTTCCCCGGCCCGGGTGTAGGCCACGGCCTGCAGGACCTCCACCGCCACGAAGCGGACCGTGCAGGTCACGGCCCCGTCGTCCGGCACCACCGTGCGGGCGTCGCAGGCTCCGTTGGCCACCGCTCCGCTCGGTTCGGTGATGTCGCCGTCGCCGAAGAGGCGCCAACCCTTCAGCACGCTTTCACCGGGGACCCCGGCCATGGTGACCACGGCATCGGTGCCGTCGGGCCCGACCGTGACCCGATCGACCGACACGGTCATGTCTCCGAGACGCGACGACTCGCCGACTTTCAAGAAGTTCACTTCTTTGCGATCGCCCGCGAGCTGAAAGGCGAACACGACCCCGGCCACGAGAATCAACAAGGCGCAACCTGCCGACAACAAGAGCAGCGTTCGGGTCTTCATGTGACATCAGCCTACGAATGTGTCTGCCGATGTCCGCCCCTGATCAGGCGGCTGTCGAAACACCGTCGTAGCCTGACGCCGTGTCCTCCCGCACCATTGCCATCACCGGCGCCAGTGGCCTCATCGGCACGGCACTCGCCGACCACCTCGTCCGCCGCGGTGACCGCGTCGTTCGATTCACGCGTTCGGGCTCGTCTGGTCCCGACACCATTTCCTGGAACCCGATCACCGGCGCGATCGACGCCGACCGTCTGCGCGGTGTCGACGCGGTCGTGCACATGGCCGGAGCCGGAATCGGCGACAAGCGATGGACCGACTCGTACAAGCGCGAGATTCTCGAGAGCCGCACCAAGAGCACCACGCTCCTCGCGTCGGCGATGGCCTCGCTGAGTGACGGACCCAAGGTCCTGCTGTCGGGATCGGCGATCGGTTACTACGGCGAATCGGAGACTGCTTCGTTCACCGAGCAATCGGCACCGGGTGCGGGCTTCCTCGCCGACGTGTGCGTTCAGTGGGAAGCCGCGACCGGAGTCGCCGAGAAGGCCGGCGTGCGCGTCGCCCATCTCCGCACCGGCATCGTGCTGAGTCCGCGGGGCGGAGCGCTCAAGAAGTTGTTGCCGCTCTTCAAACTCGGAGCCGGCGGACGTATGGGATCGGGTCGTCAATGGCAGAGCTGGATCTCGATCGACGACGAGGTCGGCGCGATCGAGCACCTGTTGTCGTCGTCTGTCTCAGGAGCCGTGAACCTCACTGCTCCACAACCGGTCACTCAGGCCGAGTTCACGAAGACGCTGGCTCGCGTCCTGAAGCGCCCGTCGTTCGTGCCGGTTCCGTCTTTCGGTCCGAAGTTGCTCCTCGGCACCGAACTCGCCGATGCGTTGCTGTTCACCGGACAGCGCGTCGAGCCCACGGTTCTGCTCGCCGACGGCTACGGATTCGCTCACCGCGATCTCGAGTCGGCACTGCGCTCTCTCCTCGGCCGCCCGGCCTGACCGGGGCGCGCCACCGTGTCGTCGTCGCCGATGTCGTCGTCGGGAGCGCCCCTGCCCGATTCGGTCGACGTCGCGATCGTCGGAGCCGGACTGGCCGGACTCGCGGCGGCCCGGGTGGCGCACGAGGCCGGTCTGAGGGTCGCGGTACTCGAATCCTCCGATGGTGTCGGTGGTCGCGTGCGTACCGATGTCCTCGACGGCTTCTTGCTCGATCGGGGATTTCAGGTGATGCTCACGGCGTATCCCGAGTTGCACCGGCAATTCGACGTCGCGGCGCTCGACTTGCGCTCGTTCGACCCCGGCGCACTGGTGTGGCGCAACGGTCGCGGCTTCGAGGTCTCCGATCCGTTCCGCAAACCATCGAGCGTGCTCTCCACAGCGCTGGCTCCGGTGGGCTCGCCTCTTGACAAAGCACGTATCGCGCTACTGCGCCGGCGTGTCCGCACCGGCCACGCGTCGCTTCTGCTTCGCGGCGACGACATGACCACCCGCCAACTTCTCGAGAAGTCGGGCTTCTCGAACGCGATGGTCGAACGCTTCTTCACTCCACTGGTGGGCGGCATTCAACTCGATCCTCAACTCACGGCGTCTCGTCGCATGTTCGACACGATCTTCCGCATGCTCGCCGACGGCGACGCCGCGGTGCCCTCGCGTGGCATGGGAGCGATCTCCGAACAGTTGGCCAGTCGCGTTCCGCGCGACACGATCCACCTGTCGACTCCAGTGGTCGGTGTGGCTCCGGGGCAAGTTCGCGTCGTGGGAGACCGCGTCGTCACGGCCCGTGCGGTCGTGGTCGCCACCGAGGGTCCAGTCGCTCAGCGGCTGGTGAACATCGCACCCGTCGCGTCTCGGTCGGTGTCATGCGTCTACTTCGCGGCCGATCGCGCACCGACGTCGTCGAAGGCGATCGTGCTCGACGGAACGGGCCGCGGCCCGGTGCTCAACGTCGCGGTCATGAGCAACGTCAGTTCTTCCTACGCACCGAACGGACAGCACCTCGTCGCCGCCGCCCTTCCCGGCCGCGTCGACGGCGACCTCGAGGCCGACGCCCGGAATCAGCTCACCACCATGTTCGGACCCACGGTGGCGACGTGGCAACATCTCCGCACGTACTCGATCGCCCACGGGCAACCCGATCAGTCGCCGCCGTTCTCGCCGAAGAAGCGGGTGTCGCTGGGCGATGGCCTCTTCGTGTGCGGCGATCACCGCGACACCGCGTCCATCCAGGGAGCCTTGTACTCCGGACGTCGCACGGGTCGCGCCGTCGTGGAAGCATTGAAGAAGTGAGTCGTTCTCACGGGACGTTCGCAGAAAGAGAGTCGTGATGGCCAGTGACCCCAAGAAGATCGAAACGGCGACCAAGGTCGTCACTGCCACGCCGCAGCAGATCTTCGATCTGCTCGCCGATCCGAAGCGTCACGCCGACATCGACGGATCAGGTTCGGTGAAGGCCGCCCAGACCAACGCTCCGGCCCGCCTCTCACTCGGCGCCAAGTTCGGCATGGACATGAAGATCGGCGCGCCGTACAAGATCACCAACGAAGTGGTCGAGTTCGAAGAAGGCAAGCGCATCGCCTGGCGCCACTTCGGCGGCCACGTCTGGCGTTACGTCCTCGAGCCGACCGAAGGCGGAACTCTCGTCACCGAGCAGTTCGACTGGAACGGCAGCAAGTCGCAACTCATGCTGCGCGCCTTGAAGTACCCGGCCAAGAACAAGCGATCGATGGTCGCGACGCTCGATCGGTTGGCGAAACTCTTCTCCTGATGATTCGTCCGATCGGACGAATCAGGGTTGGTAGAGACCGAACACTCCGCGCAAAGCGTCGCTGATCTCCCCTAGCGTCGCGTCGGCACGAAGGGCTTCCTTCATCGGATACAGAACGTTCTGCGAGCCTCGCGCGGCGTCGGCCACCGCCTGCAGAGCGGCATCGACGCGGCCACGATCGCGGCGGGACTTGTATTCGGCCAGCCGCGTCTTCTGCCCACGCTCGAGCGACGGATCGATCGGGAACACCTCGGGTTCGGGATCGTCGTCGACCGAGAACTTGTTCAGGCCGACGATCACTCGCTCGTCGTCGTCGATCGACTTCGTGTACTCGTACGCGGCCTGTTCGATCTCGTCCATCTGGTAGCCCGACTCGATCGCGGCGACCGCGCCACCCATCTCGTCGATCTTGGCGATGTACTCGAGAGCGAGCCGTTCGATCTCGTCGGTGAGAGTCTCGACGAAGTAGCTACCCGCGAGGGGGTCGGGAGTGTCGGCCACACCGCTCTCGTACCCGATGATCTGCTGAGTGCGCAGTGCGATGCGCGCGGCACGTTCAGTCGGAAGACTGAGCGCTTCGTCGAACCCGTTCGTATGAAGACTCTGCGTTCCGCCCATCACCGCAGCCATCGACTGAACGGCGACGCGCACGATGTTGTTCTCGGGCTGCTGGGCGGTGAGGGTGCTTCCGCCAGTTTGGGTGTGGAAGCGCAGCAACTTGCTCGCCTCCTTCTTGGCACCGAAGCGATCGGACATGATCCGGTACCAGATGCGCCGCGACGCGCGAAACTTGGCCACTTCCTCGAAGAAGTTGTTGTGCGCGTTCCAGAAGAAGGACAAGCGCGGCGCGAAGTCGTCGACGTCGAGTCCGGCGGCGACCGCGGCCTCCACGTACGCGATGCCGTTGGCGATCGTGAACGCGATCTCCTGGACCGCGGTGGAGCCGGCCTCGCGGATGTGGTATCCGGAGATGGAGATCGTGTTCCACTTCGGGACGTTCTTGGCGCAGTACTCGAAGATGTTCGTGATGATGCGCATCGAGGGCTTGGGCGGATACACGTACGTTCCGCGCGCGATGTACTCCTTCAGCAGGTCGTTCTGAATCGTTCCGCTGATGGCGGTGGACGGCACGCCCTGCTCCTCGGCCACCAGTTCGTACATCAGCAGCAAGATGGCCGCGGTGGAATTGATGGTCATCGACGTCGTGACCTTGTCGAGCGGCAGATCCTTCAACAAGAGTCGCATGTCGGCCATCGAGTCGATGGCGACACCCACCTTGCCGACTTCGCCTTCGGCGCGTGGATGGTCGGAGTCGTACCCCATCTGCGTGGGCAGGTCGAACGCGCACGACAGTCCGGTCTGGCCCG
Source organism: uncultured Bifidobacterium sp. (assembly GCA_964397715.1). Lineage (GTDB taxonomy): Bacteria > Actinomycetota > Acidimicrobiia > Acidimicrobiales > Ilumatobacteraceae > Casp-actino8. The sequence continues at coordinate 16,797 of CAYNKE010000011.1, forward strand.
CCGCCAACAGGAACTTGAAGCGCTCGTTGGTGGACTCGGCGGTGCCGAATCCGGCGTACTGGCGCATCGTCCACAACTTGCCGCGGTACATCGTCGGGTAGACGCCTCGCGTGTACGGCGGCTGGCCGGGTTCGCCGAGGCGCTCGGCGGGGTTCCACCCGGCGAGGTCGTCGGCGGTGTACAGAGCCTTGACCGGGATTCCCGAGTCGGTGCGCTTGTCGTCGCTCATCGGGTGAAGCGTACGAGCGATCGGTCCGAGTCGCCCATTCGACCCGATGGTCGATCGGCCGACCGACGAGCACCCGAAGACTGTCGACGGGTCAGTTGGATGCGATCAGCGCGATTTCCATGAGCCACTCGGGCCGAGCCAGAGCCGGCACCGTGACCAGTGTGCTCGCGACACGATGTCCGCCGAGAGCAGCGTCGCGGGCCGCCATGACTGGCGCCAAGGGTTGGCCGTTCACCACGTACGTCGTGACCGACACGACGTCGGTCGGCGCCATGGAGGCATCGGCGAGGATCGCGGTGAGATTGGCCCACACGACCGCGGCCTGTTCGGCGATCGTGCCGGGGACGGCTCCGTCGGGACCGATCGGCACGATCCCCGACGTGTGCAACCACCGACGCGACGACTCCGAGACGATCGCGTGCGCGTAGTTGGCGGCCGTCGGGGCGATCGACGCCGGGGCGATCTCACGGTTCACGCGACGATTGTGCCACCGAGATCGCACGGCACCTCGCATCACGTCCGGGTCGGTGCCGGGTCTAGCCTCGGGTTCGTGACCACCACCGAGAATCCGTCCCTGCGGGCCGCCGCCATGGGAAACGCCAATCTGCTCGCTCTTCCCACGTTCGAGAGCGTCGAGGAGGAGCGGCTGTACCGCAAGCAGCGACTCGCCGGAGCCCTGCGCATCTTCGGCCGACTCGGCTTCGGCGAAGGTGTGGCCGGACACATCACGGTTCGCGACCCCGAGAAGCCCGATCACTTCTGGGTCAACCCGTTCGGACTGTCCTTCCGCCACATGCGCGTGAGCGATCTGCTCCTCGTCAATCATCACGGCGAGGTCGTCCACGGCGACATGCCGGTCAATCGCGCGGCGTTCGTCATCCACTCGGCGATTCATCAAGCGCGACCCGACGTGATCGCCGCCGCGCACGCGCATTCGGTGTACGGCAAGGCGTTCAGTTCTCTCGGTATTCCGCTCGATCCGATCACTCAGGACGCCTGCATCTTCTACGACGACCACCGCGTGATCTCCGAACAGGGCGGCGCGGTCGTGTTCGACATCGATGCCGGCAAGGAACTCGCCGCGGCGTTCCCGAGCGGCAAGGCGGCGATCCACCAGAACCATGGGCTCTTCACGGTCGGCACCACTGTCGAGGAAGCCGCGTACTGGTTCATCACGATGGAACGTTCGTGCCAAGCCCAGTTGCTCGCGATGGCGGCCGGGACTCCGAAGAAGATCCGCCACGAGTACGCGTCGTACACCCAGGAACAGACCGGCCACCATCTTGCCGGCTGGTTCCAGTTCCAGCCGTTGTGGCAGGAGATCTGCCGCACCGACCCCGAGCTGTTCGACTGAACGACGCTTCGTCCTCGTCGACACGCGGATCCGGTTCGCCGGGTGCCGTCACGTCGTTCATGACCTCGGCTCCGCCCGAGGCGCTCTTCGTCCTCAGCGCCACCGCGCAGTACATCGGGGCGACGATCGCGGTCAATCTGTTCGACGAGGTCGATCCGGCGTCGGTCGCGTGGTTCCGGGTGATCGGGGCATCGATCGCTCTCGTTCTCGTCTCGGCACCGAAGCTTCGCCGACGTTTCACGCGAGCCGAGTGGACCGCCGTTGCGATCTTCGGGATCGCCACGGCGCTCATGAACACGTTCTTCTACTTGGCGATCGACCGCATCCCGCTCGGCAAGTCGGTGACGATCGAGTTCATCGGCCCGATCGTGGTGGCCGCGGTCCGCACCCGCACTCGACGCAACGCCGCCGCCCTCGCCATCGCGGTGGTCGGTGTCGCCGTTCTGTCGGGAGTCGAGATCGGTGGCGAACCTCTGGGCATCCTCTTCTTGATGCTGGCCTCGGTCATGTGGGCCACGTACATCGTCGTCGGATCCCGCGTCGCGCAGCAGAGCCACGGCGTCGCCGGACTCGGAGTGGGCTTGGCGATCGGCGCTCTCGTCATCGCCCCGATCGGCGCGCCGGGCAGTGGTGACGTGTGGGCCTCGCCCCGGCTCCTGCTTCTGTGTTTTCTCGTCGGCGTGATGTCGAACGCCATCGGTTACGGAATCGACCAAGCGGTACTGCGACGGATCCCCATCCGCCGCTTCAGCGTTCTGCTCGCCCTTCTCCCGGTCGTCGCCGTGATCGCCGGATTCATCGCCCTCGACCAGCGGCCGACGGCGATCGACTACATCGGGATGGTTCTCGTGCTGGTGGGCGTCGTCGTGCAGGAACGCGACGAATTACCGATCACCGAGACCTGACGCGGTCGGTCAGTGGGAGAACCAGGGCGCGCAGAGGCCGTCCAGTTCGCGCACTTCGATCTTGTCGCGATTCGCCCAGGTGACCGCGTTGCTCGGATCGGGACGCAGGTTGAACACCCGGAACGACATCTCGGTCGTGTCGACCGCGAGGATTCGGCCGATCAGCGGCTCGCCCAGTCCGAGCAACACCTTGATCGTCTCCAGAGCCTGGATCGACCCGATGATGCCGGGCAGCACACCGAGCACACCGGCCTCGGCGCACGACGGCGCGAGTTCGGCCGGCGGCGGCTCGGGCACCATGTCGCGATACGTCGGCCCGGCCTTTGGATGGAACACCGACACCATGCCCTCGAAACGGAAAATCGATCCGTGGACCACGGGAATACCCAGTTTCACGCTCGCGTCGTTGAGCAAGTAGCGCGACGGGAAATTGTCGGCGCCATCGACGATCACGTCGTACCCGCTGATGATGTCGATGATGTTCTCGGCCGACAGACGCGTGTCGTAGCAGACCACGTTCACGTCGGGGTTGAGCGCCGTGAGCGTCTTCTTGGCCGAGTCGACCTTGCGATCACCCACGCGGTCGATGTTGTGCAGGATCTGGCGTTGCAGGTTGCTCGCGTCCACTTCGTCCATGTCGACGATGCCGAGGGTGCCCACACCGGCCGCCGCGAGATAGAGCGCCGCGGGCGACCCGAGTCCACCGGCGCCGAGAAGAAGAACCTTGGAGTCGAGGAGTTTCGCCTGACCCTCCACGCCGACTTCGGGAAGCAACAAGTGGCGCTTGTAGCGGTTCGACTGCTCGGGAGTCAGCGACGCCGGGGCCTTCCACGCGCGGCCTTCGTCCTTCCACTTGCCGTATCCACCCGCCATCGACACGACGTTCGAGTAGCCGAGTTCGCCGAGCGTCTTGGCGGCGAACGCGCTGCGCACCCCGCCCGCGCAGTAGACGATCACCGGAGCGTTCTTGTCGGTGAGGCGTCCCTCGACTTGTGCTTCGAGGTGCCCGCGTGGAATGTGTAGCGCGCCGAGCAACGCGCCTTCGGCGTGCTCGTCGGGTTCACGAACGTCGAGCACGGCGACGCCGCCGGCGGCGATGCGTGACTCGGCGGTCGCGGTGTCGATTTCGGTGATGGTCGCCTTGGCGGCGGCCAGAAGGTCCCGGAACGTGGCCATGGTGCGACCCTACCGTCAATTCCTACCGATCCGGTCGGGATTAGATCGGGCCGCTCACGACCCGAGCAGGGCCGGAAGCATCTCCCCGATCGACCCCAGAACCAGCGCATGAGCGAAGCGATCCATCGCGGTCGACTCCCCGTTCAGGATCACCACGCGGGCCCCGGCCTGGCGGGCTCGCGGCACGGTGTTGTTCACCGGGCCGACCGACAGCGTCGAACCGACGGCGAGGAACAAGTCGCAGTCCTCGGCGGCCTCGATGGCCGCACCGATGACGGACGGGACGAGCGGTTCGCCGAACAAGATGGTCGAACTCTTCAGGATTCCGCCGCACGCGCGACACGGCGGATCTTCCTCTCCGTCGACCACGCGCTGGATCGACTCGCTCATCGGGCGGCGATCGCCGCAGTCCCAACACAACGTGTCGCGCCACGAGCCGTGCACTTCGATCACCTTGTCGGGCGGGTGTCCGGCGTCGACGTGCAGGCCGTCCACGTTCTGCGTGATGACCGCGCGCAACTTGCCCGCCTCCTCCAGCCGAAGCAGTGCACGGTGTCCGTCGTTCGGTTGCGGACGTTCACGTCCGAGATTGCGCACGCGGTTCTGCCACGCGACTCGACGCACTTCCGGGTCGCCGAGGTAGTAGTCGATCGTCGCGGCTTTCTCGGCCGCCGGGTTCTTGGTCCACAGTCCGTTCGGGCCGCGAAAGTCGGGAATTCCCGAATCGGTGGAGATGCCGGCTCCGGTGAGGACCGTGATGCGCTCGGCCTCGGCGATCCAGGCCGCGATCGTCGCGAGTTCGGGATCGGAAACCGACGACACGGTGAGCACGCCGTCATTCTGTCCGAGCCCGCCCGGGTCGGCACGATCGGTCCACACTCGCGCGCTTTTCGGACACCTCATCACGACTGGAGAACCATGACCGCGTTTCGAACCCGCCACCTGCTCGAGCACGATCCGCACTCGCTGTGTCTCGTCCGATGGGACGACCCGGTGGTCGAACGCCTCGGCCACGACGCGCTCGGCGACTACGTCGAGACCTTCTGGCTCGGCACACTCGGACCCACCGCCACGTGGTTGTTGCGTCGCTTCGCGATCGCCCTCGCTCAGCACCCCGACGGATGCACGATCGATCTGCCGTCGACGGCGACCGCACTCGGCCTCGGATGGGAGGACGGCCGCGCCAATCCGTTCGTGCGTTCACTCGAACGGCTGGTGATGTTCGGACTCGCTCAGGCCCACGGTGACCGCCTCGCGGTGCGAACCGTCGTCCCGCCGCTCGCTTTCAAGCAGATCGCCCGCCTTCCCGAGCATCTGCAGCACGAACACGAGGCCTGGGCGAGCGGTTCCCGCCACGACGGTGTGGCGGTGGCGGTGCTCAGCGTCGCGTCGGTCGGCTGAAGTCGAGAGCGAGATTGGTGAGCAGCCGCGTGCCGTAACCGGTCGCGCCGCGGCTCAACCAGCCGTCGTCGCCGTCGACGTTCATCGGACCCGCGATGTCGAGGTGGGCCCACGGCACGTCGCCGGTGAACTCGTTCAGGAACAGCGCCGCCGTGATGGCACCGCCGTACGGGCCGCCCACGTTCTTCATGTCGGCCACGTTCGAGTCGAGCAGACGGCGGTACGAACGTTCGAGCGGCAACTGCCAGATCGGCTCGTCGGCTTCCTTGGCCGCCGACACCACTTGATCGACGAATCCCTGATGCGATCCGAGCACGCCGGCGATCTTCGGACCGAGCGCCGCCATGCAGGCCCCGGTGAGCGTCGCGATGTCGACGATGGCGTCGGGCTTCTGCTCCACGGCGAGTGACAGACCGTCGGCCAGCACCAGGCGCCCTTCGGCGTCGGTGTTGTGGATCTCCGACGTCTTGCCGTTGCGGAACTTGAGTACGTCGCCCATCGCCATGGCGCTTCCCGACGGGCGGTTGTCGGTGCACATGAGATAGCCGGTCACCTTGGTGCGGCACCCGAGCGAGCGCAGCGCACTCATGGAAGCGAGCACCGCCGCCGCGCCGCTCATGTCCATCTTCATGTTCGCGTGCATCGGATCGGACGGCTTGAGGCTGATTCCGCCGGAGTCGTAGGTGATGCCCTTGCCGACCATCACGAGGTGGCCTCGGGCGTTGCGCGGCGAATAGGTGAGGCGAACCATGCGCGGCGGCTCGGTCGAGCCCCGGTTCACTCCGAGCAATCCGCCGAGACCCATGACTTCGAGCTTGTCCTTGTCGAACACTTCGACTTCGAGCCCCGAGTCCTTGGCGACGGCGACCGCGCGGTCGGCGAGCATGCGCGCGGTGAGGTGCGCGGGTGGAGTGTTGGCGAGATCACGCGCGAGCACGACGGCACCGGCGGTCGCCAGTCCCCTCGCGACTCCGCTGTCGGCCGCACGGGCTCGTGCGGTCGTCGTCACGAGCGAGAGTTCGGCGGTCGTCGAGACCGGTGACGACTTGAGCTCCTGGAAGCGGTAACTCGCCATCACGAAACCTTCGGTGGCGGCCTGCGCCGCGACTCGCGCGTCGAATCGCACGGCGTCGACGATGGACAGTGCGACGTGCGTGCGCTTGGCGGTCGCGCGGGCGCAGGCCGCTGCGGCGTTGCGAACTTCGGCGGCCGAGGCCTTGCGCGGATCACCGATGCCGACCGCGACCACGACGCCCTTGGCGGTGGGAATCACCAAGGTCTGTCCGACGTTGCCGTCGAATCCGTTCTCCTTGAGGGCCGCGCGACCGAGGCCGAGACCGCGGGGCACGGTGCCGGTGGTCCCGACGGCGAAGGCCTGGGCGTCGGCGGAACGGGGGACGGAGCGCGTGGTCGAGACGTTCAATGCCATACAGGCATCATGACACGCGACGCACCGGGAGGCTCTGGCCCTCCTGCCAACGCGCCATCGTCCAGAGCAGATCGGACAGGCGGTTGAGATACGGCACGACGTGCGAAGGCGACGGTGCCGCCGAGATCGAATGCCGTTCGGCGCGACGTACGACGGTGCGCGCGATGTCGAGCCAGGCCGACACCGTGTTGCCACCAGGCACCACGAATTCGGTCGGCGGTTCGAAACGCTCGTCGAGTCCGTCGATCATCCGCTCGAGCCGGGCGACCATGTCGGCCGTCACCGACGATGCACCCGGAGTCAACTTGGAGCGGTTCTCGGGAAGAGTCGCGAGCTCGGCCATGAGCACCCACAAGTCACGCATGATCGGAACGAGCATGGTCTCGACTTCGGATCCCGAGCCAGCTTCGGCCCGCGCCATGCCGAGGATCGCTTGCGCCTCGTCGACCGAGCCGTACGCCCGCGGAAGCACGCTGTCCTTCGGGACACGACCGCCGTAGAAGAGACCGGTCGAACCGTCGTCTCCGACGCGGGTGTAGATGCGCTCGCGCGGCATTGGGCCGAAGGTACTCGTTGACCTACCGCGTTCACCGACTGGACCAGCACAAGTCACACGGCCGCATCGATGCGATCGCGGCCAATGCTCCCCGACCCCACGAACCACCAGCGATAGCGTTCTCGTCGATGCCCCGCCAGCACTACATGGACGCCGTTGCCGAACGAGTCATCGTGTTCGACGGCGCCTTTGGCACGTTCGTCCAGGGCCTCGATCTCGGCCCCGACGATTTCGGCGGCGCGTCGCTCGAAGGGTGCAACGAGATGTTGTGCCTCACGCGACCCGACGTGATCCGCGGCATGCACGCGGCATTCCTCGACGTCGGCGTCGATGCGCTCGAGACCGCCAGCTTCGGCAGTTTCAGCACCGTGCTCACCGAGTATGCGATTCCGGAGAAGGCGTACGACCTCAACGTCTCGGCCGCCCGTCTGGCCCGCGAGGTGGCCGCCGACTTCGAGACCGACGGGCGCACGCGCTTCGTCGCCGGCTCCATCGGGCCCGGCACCAAGTTGCCGAGCCTCGGCCACATTCGCTTCGCCGAACTTCGTGACGCGTACGAGGAGCAGGCCCGCGGCCTGTTGGTGGGCGGAGTCGATCTGTTCCTCGTCGAGACGTGCATGGATCTCCTGCAGATCAAAGCCGCGATGATCGCGTGTCGCCGGGCCATGGCCGCCGAGGGGCGCTCGGTTCCGATTCAGGTGCAGGTGACGATGGAAACCACCGGCCGCATGCTCGTCGGCAGCGAAATCGGTGCCGCTCTCACGGCGATCGGCGCGATGCGCCCCGATGTCCTCGGCATCAACTGTGCCACCGGACCGGCCGAGATGCAGGAGCACCTGCGGTTCCTGTCGCAGTCGTCGCCGTTCCCGATCAGCGTTCTTCCGAATGCCGGACTGCCGAGCGTCGTCGACGGCAAGACCCATTACGACCTCACTCCCGCCGATCTGGCTCAGTTCCATCGTCACCACGTCGACGATCTGGGAATCGGCATCGTGGGTGGCTGCTGCGGGACCACGCCCGAACATCTCCGCGCCGTCGTCGAAGCGGTCGGCGGACGCAGCGCCCCGCGTCGGACCGCCGACTTCGAACCGAGTGTGTCGTCCATCTATTCGTCGGTGCCCATCCAGCAGGACAACTCGTTCCTGATCATCGGCGAGCGCACCAACACCAATGGTTCGAAGGCGTTCCGCGACGCGATGATCGCCTCCGACTGGGACACCTGCTCCAAGATGGCCACCGAGCAAGTGCGCGAGGGTGCTCACGTGCTCGACGTGTGCGTCGACTACGTGGGCCGCGACGGCACCGTCGACATGGACGAGATCGCCCGACGTTTCGCGACCCAGGCCAGCGCCCCGCTCGTACTCGACTCCACCGAGCCACAGGTCATGGAAGCCGGCCTGCAGCACATCGGCGGACGCGCCATTCTCAATTCGGCGAACCTCGAGGACGGCGAGGCTCCCGGAAGCCGACTCGACCGAGTCTTCTCGCTCGCGAGCGAATACGGCGCCGCGGTCGTGTGTCTGCTCATCGACGAGCGCGGCCAGGCCCGCGACGTCCAGTGGAAGATGGAGATCGCGCATCGTCTGCACCGCATCGCGGTCGACCGCTACGGCTTGCGTGCCGGGGATCTGATCTTCGACGCGCTCACCTTCCCGCTCTCCACCGGCGACGACGATCTGCGCCTCGACGCCAAGCACACGATCGACGCGATCCGCCGTATCAAGACCGAGATTCCCGGCGCGTTCACGACGCTCGGTGTCTCGAACGTGAGCTTCGGCCTCAAGCCCGCCGCCCGTCAGGCCCTCAACAGCGTCTTTCTTCACGAGTGCGTCGCGGCCGGCCTCGACTCGGCCATCGTGCACGCCGGAAAGATCGTTCCTCTCGCGCGCATGCCCGAAGAGCACAAGCAGGTGTGTCTCGATCTCGTCTACGACCGGCGCACCGCCGACTACGACCCGCTCAAGAAACTCCTCGAGACGTTCGAGGACGTGACTTCGGTCCGCACTGAGAAAGAGGACCGCTCGGGCTGGACGATCGAAGAGCGCCTGAAGCACCGCATCATCGACGGCGACCGCGACGGACTCACCGACGAACTCGACGCCGCGATGGCCGCGGGTCTCGCTCCCTTGACCATCGTCAACGACGTCCTGCTCGACGGCATGAAGGTGGTCGGCGAATTGTTCGGTTCCGGTCAGATGCAGCTGCCGTTCGTTCTGCAGTCGGCTGAAACCATGAAGACAGCGGTCGCCCACCTCGAACCGCACATGGAAAAGGTCGGTGGCTCGTCGTCGAAGGGCAAGTTGGTCCTCGCCACCGTGAAGGGCGACGTTCACGACATTGGCAAGAACCTCGTCGACATCATCTGCACGAACAACGGCTACGAAGTGCACAACCTCGGCATCAAGATCCCGATCTCCGAGATGCTCACCAAGGTCAAAGAAGTCGGCGCGGATGCGCTCGGCATGAGCGGTCTCCTCGTGAAGTCCACCTTGATCATGCGCGAGAACCTCCTCGAGATGAACGACGTCGGTCTGCACGAGGTGCCGGTCCTGCTCGGCGGCGCCGCACTCACACGCAGTTACGTCGAACACGATCTCCGCGAGGTCTACAACGGACGCGTCTTCTACGGGCGCGACGCCTTCGAGGGCCTCCGCACGCTCGACCGCATCATGGAGATCAAGCGGACCGGAGTCGACGATCCCGAGTTCGGTCGCGTTCCGTCGGGGCGCAACATCCCGAAGCGATCCGATCGAACCGCGGCCACCGTCGACGTTCCGACCCGGTCACCCGACGTCGCCGTCGACAATCCGGTCTTCACTCCCCCGTTCCTGGGTTCGCGCATCGTGAAGGGGATCTCGCTCGACGAGATCGCCGAGTACGTGAACGAGACCGCGCTGTTCCGCAATCAGTGGCAGTTCCGTCCCGAAGACTCCGAGACCGACGACGAATTCAAGGAGCGCATTCGCGCAGTCTTCCGCTCCGAGCTCGCCGCGGCCAAGGCCGGTGGTTACCTCGTGCCGCAAGTCGTCTATGGCTATTACTGCGTGAACGCCGATGGGGACGACCTCGTGGTCTGGACCGATGGGTCTCGCACCGCCGAAGCCTGTCGCTTCCATTATCCGCGCCAGTCCGAAGCACCCTTCATGTGCATCGCTGACTTCTTCCGGCCGATCGGCGGCGAGCCCGACTACGCGGCATTCCACATCGTCACGATGGGCTCCCCCGTGAGCGAACGAGCGGCCGAACTCTTCGCGGCCAACGAGTACCAGAAGTACATGCTCGTGCACGGTCTCGGTGTCGAGATGGCCGAGGCCCTCGCCGAGCTGTGGCACCGTCGCATCCGCTCGGAGTGGGGCTTCGTCGCCGAAGACGGACCCTCGATCGGCGGACTCTTCCGCCAGCAGTACCGCGGCGGCCGCTACTCGTGGGGCTACCCCGCGTGTCCCGATCTCGAGGACAACGCCACCGTTGCCCGCTTGCTCGAAGCCGGTCGACTCGGTATTCAGGTGAGCGAGGAAACCGGTTGGCAGTACCAGCCCGAGCAGACCACCTCGGCGATCATCTGCCACCATCCTCAGGCGAAGTACTTCGTCGCCCGCTGATTCACCCGTTCGTCCAAGGAGTTCCCGTGAAGACCCCGAGCAAGAAATGGCTCGTTCGCCTCGTCGTCCTCGCGGTCGTCGCGGTTGCCCTCGTCTATGGCGGAATCCTGCTCTGGACCAAGGTCATCAACAAGCCCGAGGACGAGCTCTCCACCGACGATCTCTCGGCTGCCCTCGTCGACACGACCATCGCAAACGTCA
>CAYNKE010000012.1:0-1867 GCA_964397715.1 uncultured Bifidobacterium sp.
GTGGTCTGGCTGCAAGAAGAACCGAGCAACATGGGCCCGTGGCACTTCGTCGAGCACCGCACGTGGCGCGTGAAGGAGCAGGGTTACGACCTGCGGCACGTCGCGCGCGTGGCGAGTGGCAGCCCGGCCACCGGATCGAAGACCGTCCACGACCAGGAACTCGCCGATCTCATGGACGAGACCTTCGTCGGGTTCTGATCAGCGCCGAGCGACTGCGCATCAGCCGAGCGGAAGTTCGAGGATCGACGACAATTCAGCCAGGGCCTGGTGAGCCGACATCACCTTGATGGTCTTCATTCCCATCGCCGCCGCCGGCTTCAGGTTGATACCGAGATCGTCGAGGAACACACACTCGGTGGGGGCGACCCCGAGCGTCTCACAGGCGATCTCGTAGAAACGAGGCTCGGGTTTGCGCACACCAACCTTCGAGCTCTCGATCACGGCATGGAAACGGGCCATCACGGCATTGATCTCGTTCTGCCGAGGATCGGCGGCAACATCGGTCCGCCCGTCACCTCCCGACATGTTGTTCGTGAGGCAGGCCATCAAGTACCCAGCGGCCCGCACCTGATCGAGAGCGCGCACCATCTCGGGTCGGATGTCGCCGCGCAAGAGGGCGAGAACCTGGGCGCCGCGAATCTGGTGGCCGGCCGCGCGGGCATCGAGAGCGAAGGCTTCGTCGAAGGCCGCGGCGTCGATATCGGATCGCTCGAAACGGGCCCAGGCGTTGTCGTCGGGATTGGTGGCGTTGATGGTCCGAATGGTGTCGAGGGGGATGCCCTGCTCGCGCTCGAAACGATTGAACGCCTCGAACGGACTCGTCAGGACGACTCCACCGAAGTCCCAGAACACCGCCCTGAGCAGGGATGAGTCGGACGATGCGGTGGTCACGCCCCGATCGTAGAGCGAACCGGTCGCCGACGCCCCCTGGATGGTTGACTAGAGAGTCCATGGCCCGCCACGTGATCGTCGACGGTTCGAACATCGCCACCGAGGGGCGTTCGAAACCGAGTCTCAAACAGCTCAACGAAGCGGTCACGGCCTACATGGCCGAACATCCGAAGGACCTGATCACGGTCATCGTCGATGCGACGTTCGGACACCGCATCGACAAGAAGGAAGTCGCCGAGTTCGACGAAGCCATCAACAACAACGAGTTGGTCGCGCCACCCGCCGGAACCGTGGGTCGAGGCGACGCGTTCGTCCTGAGCATCGCCCAGAAGGTCAAGGGCAGCATCTTGTCGAACGACTCCTACCAAGAGTTCCATGCCGACTTCCCGTGGCTGTTCGAAGAAGGGCGGCTGATCGGCGGAAAGCCCGTTCCGCACGTGGGGTGGGTTTTCGTGAACCGGACCCCGGTCCGTGGGGAGAAGAGTCGTCGCGCGACCCGTCAGGCCGAGGCCAAGGGTGACGCGAAGAAGAAGTCGGCCAAGTCGTCGGCAGCCGCGATGAAACCCATGCCGGTCCCCAAGGCTCCTCCGCCCGGTGCGACCATGGCGAAGAAGAAGGAGCCGACACCGGCCGCGAAGAAGCAGACGTCAGCGGCTCCGACGTCGTCGGGTCGCACGGTCAACGAGATCCTCCCGTTCCTTCAGTTCGTCGAGAATCACCCGGTCGGCTCGGTCGTCGTCGGGACCGTGGAGAGTTACTCGTCGCATGGCGCCTACGTCGACCTCGGTGCGGTGCGCGGTTACGTCCCGCTGCGGCTGATGAGCGATCCTCCGCCGCGCTCCGCACGCGATGTGATGGGCCTGGGTCAGGAGTTCACCTTGGAGGTCGTCTCGGTGGTCGCATCGCGACGCAGCATCGATTTGAAACCGAGTAGCAAGAAGGCGGCGGCGAAGAAGACCGCGGCGCCCAAGAAGAC
>CAYNKE010000012.1:1967-11114 GCA_964397715.1 uncultured Bifidobacterium sp.
TGAAACCGAGTAGCAAGAAGGCGGCGGCGAAGAAGACCGCGGCGCCCAAGAAGACTGTGGCGCCCAAGAAGACGGCGGCGCCCAAGAAGGCCGCGGCGAAGAAGACTGCGGCGCCCAAGAAGGCGGCGGCGAAGAAGACGGCGGTGCCCAAGAAGGCCGCCGAAGCCAAGACGGCCAGCGGGAAGAAGGTCGTCGCCAAGAAGGTCGTCGAGAAGAAGACCGTCGCCAAGAAAGTTCCGGCGAAGAAGTCGACGCCCAAGAAGTAGTCGTGCGGCTCGCCACCTGGAACGTCAACTCACTGCGCGCCCGATTGCCGCGCGTGCAGGAATGGCTGGCCGACGTCGGGCCCGATGTTCTCTGCATGCAGGAGACGAAACTCGCCGAGGACGCGTTCCCCCACATGGCCTTCGCCGAACTGGGTTACGAGACGGTGCATCATGGCCAAGGTCAGTGGAACGGTGTCGCCATCGCCTCGCGTGTCGGCCTCTCCGACGAGATTCGCGGTTTCGCCGACGGAGCCGAAGCCGACCCCGAAGCGCGGTTGGTCACCGCAACCTGCGGAGGTGTTCGCGTGAGTTCGGTGTACGTCCCGAACGGACGCGCGCTCGACAACGACCACTACACCTACAAGTTGGCGTGGATGCAGCGCCTACTACGCCACCTCGAGCTCAACGAGACGTCGACCGGAGCCGTCGTCGTGGCGGGCGACTACAACATCGCACCCGACGATCGGGACGTCTACGACCCGAAGAAGTTCGTCGGAGCCACTCACGTCAGTCGACCCGAACGCGAGGCACTGGCGGCCCTCGAGACCTGGGGGCTCGTCGACGTTTTTCGACGGCTGCACGACCAGGACCGCCTCTACTCGTGGTGGGACTATCGCTCGGGTGACTTCCACCAGGGTCGCGGCATGCGGATCGACCTCATCATGGCAACCGAGTCGGTCGCCGATCGGGTGCGCTGGACGATCGTCGACCGCAACGCCCGCAAGGGTCAGCAACCGAGCGATCATGCTCCCGTTCTGGTCGACCTCGATGACTGATCAGAGCCGTCCTCGTTCTCCCGAGACTTCGGCCGCGGCAGTGCTGGGTCTCCCCGAGAACCGTGACGACCTGTATCCGCCCGAACATCCGCGCGTACGTCTCGCCGACTCCGTGCGCCGAATCGTGCAGAACATCGCCACGTCGACCGCTGACGACGAGGCCACGTCGACCGTGGCCGAACTCGTCGAACGAGCGGCGGCGTTGCTCGCCGAAGGTCCGCACGGTCGCGCCTACCACGGATCGGCCGAGGGTTCGATCGGCGGAGTCCCGACCGGTTTCCAGAGCCACAGTCCGGTGACCGGTCCTCTCAATCCGCTCGCTGGTGCCGTACGTATGAGTGCGACCGAGCGCGAGGTGATCGCCGAGGTGACGTACGGCGACGCATACGAAGGGCCGCCCGGGCATCTGCACGGAGGAGTGATCGCCGCGCTCTTCGACGAAGTGCTCGGGTTGGCGCAGGCTCTGTCCGGAAATCCGGGGATGACCGGCCGCCTCGAGATCTCGTACCGATCGCCGACGCCGCTGCACGTCCCGCTGCGTGTCACCGGACGCTTCGACCGTGTGGAAGGACGCAAGATCTTCACCACCGGCGAGATCACCGCGGGCGGGCGGGTCTGCGCGGAGGCCGTCGGATTGTTCATCACCGTCGACTTCGCCAAACTCGGACAGGCCGGTGGTCGCGCGTTCAGTCCCGAGTGATCGCTGCGAGAATTCGTTCTCCGGCACGGTGGGCGAGTGGGCGACCCACTCCGGGGATCTCGGCGAGTTCGTCGATCGTCGAGGGTCGGCGCCGGGCGATCGATTCGATCGTGGCGTCGCTGCAGATGAGCCGGGGATCGACGCGCGATGCGCGAGCAGCTTGGTCGCGCCACTCGTACAACCGCGCCGCCACCGGATCGGAAGGCGTGGGTTCGAGGCGTCGTGTCACTTGGCCCGCCACGAAATCGGCCGACGGGGCCTCACGGTCGGGGTCGCGCGGGAACTCACCGAGAAGCGGACTCGGTCGGCTGGTGCGTCCGCGACGGGATGCGGCCCGGGTGATCACGAGACGATCGGACGCCCGCGTGACGGCCACGTACGCGAGACGGGTCTCTTCGGCGATTTCGTCGGCGGAGCGCGCCGACGAATGGGGGACGAGACCGTCCTCGGCTCCCACGATGACGACGGTCGACCATTCACGTCCCTTGGCGGCGTGGAAGGTGAGCAGTTCGACACCATCGTGATCGCGCCGGAACGGCCGGTTGATCCGCACCCATGCCGAGAAGCCGAGGCCGTCCTTTCCGCCCTCACTCAAGAACTCGTCGACCGCGTCGGCGACGAGGCGACGGGCGGTGACCTCGTCGTCGGGATCGTCGCTCGGTTCGCGCGCATCGCGACTCCAGGCGGCGAGTTGGTGGCGATTCTGACGCTCTGCTGCCTCTCGCACGGCGCGCTGCACGGGATCGGCTGAACTACTGCCGGTGACGATGCACGGAACCCCGGCCGCCACGAGTGCCTCGCGAATCGGAGCGAGTTGGGCGTTCGTTCGTGCGAGAACCGCGGTGTCTCGCCATTCGTCCGAGCGCATGCGTTCGACGAATGCGGCGACGCCGTTCGCCTCGGCGACTTCATCGGCATGATCGATGACGAGCGGTTGGCGTCCGGACGCGCGCGCCGACCGCAAGTCGGGTGCGGGTTGGTCGAGGTGGCCGAGGACGTGGAGTCCGGCCGACACGATCTGGGGTGTGCAGCGGTAGTTCGTGTCGAGGCGCACGACCTCGATCCCCGGGAAGTGCCGTTCGAGGTCGAGGAGCACCCGCGAATCGGCGCCGTTGAAGCCGTAGATCGCCTGTGAAGGATCGCCGACGAGGGTCAGGTCGTCGCGATCACCGCGCCACGCCTGCAGGACCGCGAGTTGCAGTGGATTGAGGTCCTGGGCTTCGTCGACGAAGAAGTGACGCAGTCGCCACTGAACCGAGGCGGCGAAGGTGCCGTCGTTGCGCACGAGTTCGAGGGACTGCACGAGCAGATCGTCGAGATCGAGAACGCCTCGCTTGCGCTTCAGTGTTTCGTAGTCGGCCACGACTCGACGGAGTTCGCCGGTCGGACGGCGGAGCGAGCGGGTGAGGTCGTCCGATTCGAGCCGATCGATCGACAGATTGCGAGCGCGAATCCAGTCGATGTCGGCGGCGGTGTCGACGAGTCGGTTCCGCGAGTCCTGGCCGAGAACCTCGGCGAGCAGTCGTTGGCGGTCGGAGACCACGGTGGGATGACGGCGCCCGCGGTCGTCCCAGTACTGACGTAGGAGAAGGAGGGCCACCGAGTGGAAGGTTCCGGCGATCGGGCGGTCGCGCAGCCCGAAACCGGACAACCGCCGGCGCAGTTCGTCGGCGGCCTGTCTCGTGAAGGTGAGGACGACGGTGTGCTGGGGGTCGATCGACTCGGTGAGGGCGCGGTGCGCGACCCGACGAGTGAGGACCGCGGTCTTTCCGGAACCAGCACCGGCGATCACCGCGAGGAGCGGCGCCGACGACACGACGGCCTCTCGTTGGGATTCGTCGAGTCCGAGCAGGACGTCGTCGGTCGTCGCGGTCACGCCCCGAGAGTAGGCGGTGGGTGACGCATCGGACACGGGCAGTAGTGTCCGCCCATGCCCTATCCGCAACGCCTGCTCAACGACGGCGAAGAAGTGGCTCTCGACATCCACCCGCACTGGTGGTTCTTCGCCAAATCGGCCGCCGCGACCCTGGTGTCGGCGACGATCTTTCTCTGGTCGGCGATCACTCTCGACGACGCCACATGGCAAAAGGGCATCAAGTGGATTCTCGGTGCTCTCGCCGTGGTCTCGCTCGCTTGGCTCGGGGTGCGGTGGTTGGCGTGGCGCACGACGCACTTCGTCATCACGTCCGATCGTCTCATCGCCCGCCGTGGTGTCGTCGCCAAGAGCGGGATCGAGATTCCGCTGGAGCGGGTCAACAACGTCAGTTTCAACCAGAGCATCTTCGAGCGTCTCATCAAGGCCGGAGACCTGCTCATCGAATCCGGGGGCGAGGACGGCCAACAGCGGTTCACCGACATCCTCCGACCCGATGAGGTCCAGAACCTCATCCATCTGCAGATGGAAGACAATCAGCGCCGCACGTTCGCATCACCCCGCGCCGAAGTCGATGTCGCGACACAACTCGAGAAACTCGAGGGACTCCGTGACCGCGGAAGTATCTCGGAGGCCGAGTTCGAGGCGCAAAAGCGCCGTCTACTCGACTGACTTCAACGCCACGACGCAGCCACCGAATCCTCCACCGGTCATCCGAGCCCCGAGAACTCCCGGCCGACGGAGCATCGATTCCACGGCGGTGTCCATGGTGGCGTTCGAGGTCTCGAAGTCGCGGCTCAGGCTGTGATGGCTCTCGGTCATCAGCCGCCCGGCCCGTTTCCAGTCGGACGAAGCGAGTGCCTCGACGAAGTCGAGGACGCGCTGGTTCTCGGTCGCGACGTGGCGGGCGCGACGTCGCAAGAGGTCGTCGGTGATCGATTGGATCGAATCGAGCGAAGCGTCACGCAACGGCCCGATGAGGCCTTCGATCTCCGCGGTTTGCGCCACCCGGTCGGCGTATTCGCTGCCGGCGAGGGTTCGAGGTGCGACGAACTCCACCACGATCTCCACGGAACGCGGGATCTCGACGTGGCGGATCGAGAGGTCTCGACAGTCGATCAGAGTCGCGTGGCCGGCTCGGCCGGCGGCGATGCACAACTGATCCATGATCCCGCACGGGACTCCAGACGCTGAGTGCTCGGCTCGTCGACACAGTTGGGCGAGAGCAACAGCGTCGATCGTGTGATCGCCCAACGCGGCGCGCGCGACGGCGATCTCGAGGGCGGCACTCGACGACAGTCCCGAACCGATCGGGATCGTGGTCGTCACTCGGCCGCGAAAACCGCGCACCGCTCGGCCGGATCGCTCCAACTCGACGAGGACCCCGGCGACGTATCGACCCCACCGCGGTTCGACGTGCGATGGATCACCGGCCGGGAGAGCGATCACCGCGGGTTCGGGGTCGTCATCGGAACGCAGGAACCACTCGGGATCATCGGTGTGCTCGCCGGAGATCGTCGTGGCCACGTCGAGCACCATCGGAAGAACCAGACCGCCGGTGTAATCGGTGTGATCCCCGATGATGTTGACTCGGCCCGGCGCGGAGACGGCGACCGTCATCGTCGTCAGGACGCGAGGCCGAGGAGGGCGGCGAATCTCTCGAGTGCGTCGGTGTCGAATGGCGCGCGCAGCGCGATGTTGATCTGATCGGCACCAGCCGACACGTACTCACCGATGCGGTCGAGAACCTGCTGATCGCTTCCGGTGAGCACACCGGGGCGGACGTGTTCGGCCAATTGGCCGAACTGGGCCCGCAGGCTCTCCTCGGTCCAGGCGATGCCCAGATTCACCGTGCGGCTGATCTCTCCGGGATCGCGTCCGGCGGTCGCGCAATGTCGCGTGAGAACGTCGCTCTTGTGCGCGAAAGCCTCGGGGGATGCGAACGGGACGTTCCAGCCGTCGGCGTAACGGGCGGTGATGGACAGAGTTCTCTTCTCGCCGCCCCCGCCGATCCAGATCGGGATCTTCTTCTGAATCGGACGCGGCTCGTTGCGGGCTTCGGTGAGCGAGAACCACTTTCCGTCGAACGCCGTGACTTCCTCGTGCAGCAGGCCGCGCACGCACTGCACCGCTTCCTCGAGCTGGTCCATACGGGTCTTGATCGTCGGGAACGGAATTCCGTACGCGTCGTACTCGACTTGGGCCCATCCCGCACCGAGTCCGAGATCGGCGCGGCCGTTCGAGACGTGATCGATCGCGGTGATCATCTTGGCCAGAACGGCCGGATGGCGGTATCCGATCGAGTACACCAGCGACCCGACTCGAACGCGAGATGTGCACGCCGCGAGGGCAGAGTGCATGGCGACGGCTTCGTAACACGCCGCATCGTCCGGTCGGCCGGTCGCGCCGTAGAAGTGATCCCAGATCGAGATCCAGTGGAAGCCGAGGCGTTCGATGGTGATCCAGAGCGGGCGCAGTGCGTCGTACGTGGTGTGTTGCAGGCCGGTGTGGACTCCGAACTTGGTCCGGGGGAACATGCTCCAACCGTACAGGACGTCCTCGTGAGCCGGCCGGTCTAGTCTCTCGTCATGCCCCGCGCCGTCGTGCCCGCGAACAACGGATCGGTCGAGATCGAGTACGAGACGTTCGGCTCGACCGACCATCCCACCGTTCTGCTCGTCATGGGATTCACGGCCCAATTGATCGGGTGGCCCCTGCCGTTCTGTCGAGCCCTCGTGGACCAGGGATTCCACGTGGTGCGATTCGACAACCGCGACTGCGGATTGTCGACGAAATTCGACGGCGTCGCAGTCGATGTCGGAGCCGTGATGGAGGCCGCGTTCGCCGACCAGCCGCCACCGCCGGTTCCGTACACGTTGTCCGACATGGCGCTCGACGCGGTCGGATTGCTCGATCACCTCGGGATCGACCGGGCCCACGTCGTGGGGGCCTCGATGGGCGGGATGATCGCTCAGCACATCGCGATCGAACATCCTTCGCGGGTCCGGTCGCTCACGTCGATCATGTCGATGACCGGCGAGCCCGAGTTCGGATCACCGCTTCCGGAGGCTGCCGCGGTTCTGCTCGCGCCACCTCCCGTCGAGCGAGCGGCGTACATCGAGAACTCTCTCAACTACGCGGTGTGGCAGTCGAAGCGCTTCTTCGACGCCGATCAAGTGAAACTGGACGCGGCCGAGGCGTACGACCGCGCGTTCTACCCCGAGGGAAGCAATCGTCAACTCGCGGCCATCTACGCGAGCGGACGCCGCAACGCCGGTTTGATGGCGTTGCGGATCCCGACGCTCGTGATCCACGGCCGCGACGACACTCTTCTGCCCCCTTCCGGAGGCGAGCGCACCGCGGAGCTGGTTCCGGGTTCGACGCTGCTGATGGTCGCCGACATGGGGCACGATCTTCCGGCTCCGTTGCAACCGATGATCGTCGGCGCCATCGCGGCTCACGCGCGTCACTCCGACTGGTTGGTTGCTCCGTCACGCTGAATACGATGCGGGTATGCCCGGTCCGCTCTCTGGTTATCGCATCATCGAAATCGCTGGCATCGGCCCCGGACCTTTCGCGGCCATGTTGCTCTCCGACATGGGAGCCGAGGTCATCCGCGTCGAGCGGAGTCAGGCCGTGCGCGGCCCGGCTCCCGACAAGCCAGGCGCCGACATTCTTCAGCGCGGCCGGCGCAACATCGCCATCGACTTGAAGAATCCCGAAGGGGTCGAGACACTTCTCCGCCTCGTCGAGTCGGCCGATGCGCTCATCGAGGGATTCCGTCCCGGTGTGATGGAGCGTCTCGGCGTCGGACCCGATGCCTGCCTCGCACGCAACCCCAAGCTGGTGTTCGGTCGAATGACCGGTTGGGGTCAGACCGGCATGTACGCGCAGGCCGCCGGCCATGACATCAACTACATCGCGTTGGCGGGTGCCCTCGCTCACTTCGGACGCGCCGGTGAAGCTCCGGTCCCGCCGATGAACATGGTGGGCGACTTCGGCGGCGGCGGAATGTTCCTCGCCTTCGGAGTGGTCTGCGCGCTCCTCGAATCGGCCAAGAGCGGCCGGGGACAAGTCGTCGACGCGGCCATGGTCGACGGCACGGCGATCCTCATGACGATGTTCTGGGCGTTCTCGCAGATGGGCGCGCACGACGAGAACAACCGTGGCACCAACCTCCTCGACACCGGAGCGCACTTCTACGACGTGTACGAGTGCAAGGACGGCAAGTACGTGTCGCTGGGATCGATCGAGCCGCAGTTCTACGCCGAGTTGATGCGCCTGACCGGACTCGAGGGTGATCCCGAATTCGCCAAGCAGATGGACAAGTCCTCGTGGCCCCATCTGAAGGCGCGGTTGGCCGAGGTGTTCCGGACCAGGACTCGCGACGAGTGGTGTTCGATCATGGAAGCGACCGACGTGTGCTTCGCCCCGGTTCTCACGATGAGCGAAGCCGCTCGTCACCGCCACAACGTCGAGCGCAACATGATCATCGAGATCGCCGGCGTGAAGCAGCCGGCTCCTGCTCCGCGTTTCTCGCGAACGATTCCCGAAGTGACGTCACCGCCCGCGCATCCCGGCCAGCACACCCGCGAGGTACTCGAGTCGTGGGGCTTCTCGTCCGGAGACGTCGATCGCCTCGTCGCGTCGGGCGCCGTCGTCGACGCGTGAGCACGCTCGTCTGCTTCCACGCGCACCCCGACGACGAATCGATCGCGACGGGCGGCACGATCGCTCGGGCGGCGTCCGAAGGTCACCGTGTGGTCCTCGTGGTCGCGACCGATGGTCGTCACGGCGAGATTCCTGACGATCTCGCGGCGGGGGAGTCGCTCGCCGATCGACGTCGGCGCGAAACCGAGGAGTCCGCACGCGTTCTCGGAGTGAGCGAAGTCGTGTGGCTCGGTTACGCCGACAGCGGGATGACGGGCTGGGCGCAGAATCACGAACCCGGTGCTTTCATGAGCGCCGATCTCGACGAAGCGAGCGAACGATTAGCCGACATCGTCGAGCGAGTCGGTGGCGACGTTCTCACGTGCTACGACTGGCACGGCGGCTACGGCCATCCCGATCACATCCAGGTGCATCGAGTGGGGCATCGGGCCGCCGACAAGCTCCGCGATCGAGGGCGGCTCGTGCGGGTGCTCGAGTCGACCATGAACCGCACCCGCATCGCACGGATGATGACCATGAACGCCGAGGCCAATCCCGACGCCGAACCCTTCGATCCGGAGGCCGGGGCCGACGACGGAAATCCGTTCGGGTCGACCGAGGACGAAATCACGATGGCCGTCGACGTGTCGCAGTTCGTCGAACAGAAGCGCGCGTCGATGACGTGCCATTCGAGTCAGATCACCGACAGCAGTTTCTTCTTGAAGATGTCTCCCGAGGTGTTCGCCATGGCCTTCGGGATCGAGTGGTTCATCGAACCCGGCCAGCCGGGTGGCGCGCGCGAAGGATGGCTGCTGTGAGCCGTGTGTACCTGGTTCGTCACGGACGAGCCGCGGCTGGATGGGACACCGACCCCGATCCGGG
>CAYNKE010000012.1:11214-27597 GCA_964397715.1 uncultured Bifidobacterium sp.
CGGCCGTGTCATCAGCCTGGTCGTCGGCCTCGTTCTCGTGTCGTGCGGCGGAGGCGGCGGCAGCGACGACACCCTCGCACCTCTGCCGACTTCGCCGGGATCGTCGTCCACCCTGGCACCGCTCGTGACCACCACGACCACCGTCGAGTCGAGCACGACGTCGAGTAGCACCTCGAGCACGACGGTCGTCCCTGGCCTCGATCTCGTGCTTCGCTCCGACGGAATCGGCGACGCGCGCTTCGGTGTGGCCCCCGACGGCGTCATCGACTACGTGACCGCGATGCTCGGCGATCCCGACCGTGACACCGGCTGGATCGACTCGTTCAGCGAGTTCGGCAATTGTCCGGGGACCGAGGTTCGCGGTGTCGAATGGGGCAACTTGCGTCTGCTGTTCGGTGACGAGAGCTCCGATGCTTCAGGGCGCCGTCACTTCTTCGCGTGGCAGTACGGCCCGCCCGTCGAGTCGACGATCGAACCGCTCGGACCGGCCACCGACGGAGGTATCACCGTGGGTTCCACTGTCCGCGACCTTCTGAAGGTCTACCCGGACGCTGAGGTGTACACCGACGAGATCGTCGGGCCCGGATTCGAGATCGAAGCCGCGCTCACCGGAACGTTGAGCGACGACGCGCCGAACGGTCTCGTGCTCGCGTTGTACGGCGGCATCGCCTGCGGCGAGTAGTACCGATAGCGTCGTCCCGACATGGCTGCTCTCGTGTTGCTCGATCTCCACGAATCCTTTTCGTGGTTCGTGATCTTCGCCAATGGCCTCGCCGGTCTGTGGGCACTCCTCGCACATCGATTTCCGGGACTCCGCTCGCGTGCGCTGTGGTGGTACACCGGCCTCGCCCAATTGACGATCTTCTTTCAGGTGATCCTCGGTGTGGCTCTGGTCAACCGCGAGAAACTCGAGTTTCCGGCTTTCCATGCGTTCTACGGCTTCGTCGGAATCATGGCGGTGGCGATCATCTACAGCTACCGCAATCAGATGCGCCACAAGCTGTACCTCTTGTACGGCCTGGGCGGACTGTTCTTGATGGGGCTCGGAATCCGAGCCCTACTCGTCGGCCAGACCTGAGCGTGTCAGAGCGACGCTGACAGCGACTCGAGCTGATTGCTCAGGGGTGCCGGCAGCTTCGGACCGAACTGGGCGAAGTGGTCCTGGATCTGCGGGATCGCCGACTTCCATCCGTCGATGTCGACCGACAAGATGTCGCGGAGATCTTCCTCGGCGATGTCGAGGCCGTTCAGATCGAGCGCACCCGGTGTGGGGAGCAGACCGATCGGGGTCTCGATCGCATCGGCGCGTCCCTCGACGCGATCGAACACCCACTTGAGCACGCGGCTGTTCTCGCCGAATCCGGGCCACAGGAAGCGACCGTTCTCGTCGCGGCGGAACCAGTTGACGAAGAAGATCTTGGGCAACTTCGATGCATCGGTCGTCGCGCCGAGGCTCAGCCAGTGGGCGAAGTAGTCGGCCATGTTGTATCCGCAGAAGGGGAGCATGGCCATCGGATCGAAACGCAACTTGCCCACCGCACCGGCCTGGGCCGCGGTGGTCTCCGACGCCATGATCGAGCCGAGGAACACGCCGTGCTCCCAGTCGAAGGCCTGCGTCACGAGCGGCACGGTCGTGCGGCGACGACCGCCGAACAAGATCGCCGAGATCGGCACGCCGGCCGGATCCTGCCATTCGGGCGCGGCCGAAGGGCACTGCGAGGCCGGAGCCGTGAAGCGGGCGTTCGGATGGGCGGCCGGGCTCTCGCTCTCGGGAGTCCAGGCGTTGCCCTTCCAGTCGGTGGCTCGGGCCGGAGCGTCCTCGGTCATGCCTTCCCACCACACGTCGCCGTCGGGAGTGAGAGCGGTGTTGGTGAAGATGCAGTTGCCCCACAGCGTGTGCATCGCGTTGGCGTTCGTGTCGTAACCAGTTCCGGGAGCCACGCCGAAGAACCCGGCCTCGGGATTGATCGCGTAGAGACGACCATCGGCCCCGAACTTCATCCAGCAGATGTCGTCGCCGATCGTCTCGGCCTTCCAGCCCGGAATGGTGGGAACGAGCATGGCGAGATTCGTCTTGCCGCACGCCGACGGGAAGGCCGCGGCGATGTACTTCGAGGCTCCGGCCGGATTGGTGAGCTTCAGAATGAGCATGTGCTCGGCGAGCCAGCCGTCGTCACGCGCCATCACCGACGCGATGCGCAGAGCGAAGCACTTCTTGCCCAGTAGAGCGTTGCCGCCGTATCCCGATCCGTACGACCAGATCTCGCGAGTCTCGGGGAAGTGGACGATGTACTTGTTGTCAGGGTTGCACGGCCACGCCATGTCGGTTTGGCCGGCGGCGAGCGGGGCGCCGACCGAATGCAGGCAAGGAACCCAGTCGCTGTTGCCGAGGACGTCGAGGGCGCCCTGGCCCATGCGAGTCATGATGCGCATGCTCACCGCGACGTAGGCCGAATCGGTGAGCTGCACTCCGATGTGGGCGATGGGGGACCCGAGCGGACCCATGCTGAACGGCACCACGTACATGGTGCGACCCTTCATGCACCCCTGGTACAGCGCGGTGAGTTCGGCGCGCATCTCGGCGGGCTCGCGCCAGTTGTTGTTGGGGCCGGCGTCGTCCTTGTCGGCCGAGCAGATGAACGTGCGGTCCTCGACGCGGGCCACGTCGCCCGGATCGGAGTGAGCCCAGTAACTGTTCGGGCGCTTGGCTTCGTCGAGCTTCGTGAAGGTTCCGGCGTCGACCAGGGACTGACACAACCGGTCGTACTCGTCGGCCGAACCGTCGCACCAGTAGATGTCGGCGGGCTGCATGATCGCGGCCCAGTCGGCCACCCACTTCTTCAGACGATCGTTGCTCGTGGTGCCGCTCATGCGTTCTCCTGGGGGTCGGAAAGAACCGTGATGTTGTTGTACTAGATGGACGCCACTCGGTCAGAAACCGGGAGTGCCCATGTCGACTTCGGAACCCATGCGCACGTGCGTGGCGAGTCCGTCGTCGTTCAGATCGAACACCACGCGCTGGCCGGGCCTCAGCATCCGGAAGATGCTCCCCACGAGGGCGTCAGCGGCGAGTTCGTGTTCGCTCAGATCGGTGTCGCGCAGGATGAGGCCGGTCCCGGTACCCGGGTCGTAGGCCTTGATGACTCCCTGCATCGCAGTGGTCAGCGAGTGGCCGAAGTTCCGGCTGACGAGCCAGCCTTCGTGACCTTGCCGGCGCGGATGCAGCCGGTGCAGACGTTGAGTCGGCGCGGTGCGCCGTTCACGAGGGCGCGAATGCGCTGGATGTTCGGATTCCAACGACGCTTGGTGCGCACGTGTGAGTGCGAGACCGACATACCCCAGGAGGGGCGCTTCCCGCAGACTTCGCAAACAGAGGCCATGATCGAACTTCCTTCGGACCGTCCCTTCGGGGGATCAGCGGACGAAACGCTACCAGCGGGTCGCGGGGTCCCCAAGGTTGGCGGAGCCGTGGGGCTGAGACACGCTTCACCGCATCGGACCTGGGTCAGCGATCGATCGCCAGGCCAGGGGTACCATCTCGTCGTGGCCGCACCCGTGTTGTCGCCCGAGGGCGAGCGTTTCGACGCCGAGCGCCTGCGCCGCACGGTCGTGGCCTTCCGCGACGCGGTTCGCGAGCACGCTCCGCGGATCAATCGGCTCAACGTCTATCCGGTGCCGGACGGCGACACCGGCACGAACATGGCCCGCACGCTGGACGCGGTGGTGGCCGAACTCGATCGGGCCGATCCGGCGATCGAGTCGACGTGCGAGGCGATCTCCCACGGCTCGCTCATGGGAGCCCGCGGCAATTCGGGGGTGATTCTGTCGCAGATTCTGCGCGGCCTGGCCGGTCGACTGTCGTCGGCGGCCTCGCACACCGCGTCGGGCCTCGCCGAAGCACTGTCCGACGCGTCGTCCGCGGCGTACAAGGCGGTGGTCAAGCCCATCGAGGGCACGATCCTCACGGTCGTGCGTGAGGCCAGCGAAGCCGCCAAGTCAGCCGCCGCGACCGGTGCTGGTCTCGCGGTCGTGTTGCGGGCGGCGCGCGACGCCGGACGCTCGGCCCTCGATCGCACGCCCGACATGCTCCCGGTTCTCAAGGACGCCGGCGTCGTCGACGCCGGTGGAGCCGGATTCCTGCTCCTGCTCGATGCCGCGCTCAACGTCGTCGACGGCGAACCGATTCCGGCTCCGGCCGACTCGATCGGCGGTGATGCCGACGACCTGCCGGCCCTCGTGACGGCCCCCGACCATCACGGCGAGCTGACCGTCGCCGACCTCCGCTACGAGGTCATGTATTTCTTGCATCTCGAGGACGACAAGATCGAGTCGTTCAAGTCCGACTGGGCCGAGATCGGCGATTCCATCGTCGTGGTCGGCGGCGACGGGCTCTGGAACTGCCACGTGCACACCAACGACATCGGCGCGGCGATCGAGGTCGCGATCGATCTCGGTGGCCGCCCGAAGCAGATTCGCGTGACCGATCTGTTCGAAGAAGTCGCCGAACGTCACGCGGACCACGAGCGGCGACTCGGAGTCACGGGCCTTCCCGCGGTCACCACCGCCGTGGTCGCGGTGTGCAGCGGTTCGGGTCTCGAGGAGCTGTTCTCGCAACTCGGTGTTCAGGGTGTGGTGACGGGCGGACAGACCCTCAATCCGTCGACGGCCGAACTTCTCGATGCGGTCGAGCACGTGAACGCGAGCCACGTGATCGTGCTTCCCAACAACAAGAACATCATCCCGGTGGCCGAACAACTCGATGCGCTCACATCCAAGACGGTGCGCGTCGTCCCGACTCGCTCGATGCCCGAAGCGCTGGCGGCGCTCGTCGTGTACGACCCCGAAGCGAGTGGCGATGTGAACGCCGACTCCATGGCTTCGGCGATCGAGGCCATGGCCACTGGCGAGGTGACGCGAGCGATTCGAGATTCGCAGAGTGACGCCGGACCGGTGACCGCTGGCGACTGGATCGGCCTCGTGCGGGGCGACGGGATCGTCACGGTGGCCGGCTCGCTCGAGGGCGCGGCGTTGGCGCTACTCGACCACCTCGTCGCCGACGGCCGTGAGATCGTCACCATCATCGAAGGCGTCGACGCCGTGAGTTCCACCACCGACGCGTTGCGCACCTGGCTCGCGGCGGAGCGCCCCGACGTGCAGGTCGAGTGCCATCGCGGAGGTCAACCGTTGTACCCGTATCTCTTCGGCGTCGAGTGAGCGAACTCCCGATCACCTTCCGTGATCTCGCCGACATCGATCTTTCGCGTCTCAAAGCCGTCGGCTCGGGGAAGCGGCGCGAGAGTTTCACGAAGTTCGGAATCGAGAATCTCGCCGATCTGCTGACGCACTATCCACGGCGTTGGATCGACCGTACGCGCGAGGCCGCGATCGCCGATCTCGCCGAAGGCCTCGACGCACTCGTCGTGGCCGAGGTCCGGTCGGTGCAGGCCCCGCCGCGCGGACGTGGGCCGTCACGAGTGACGGTCACGATCGGTGACGAGACCGGTCGACTCGCCGTCGTGTTCTTCAATCAGCCGTGGCGCGAACGGCAACTGGCTCCGGGCTCGCTGGTCGCGGTGTACGGCAAGGTGTCGTCGTTCCGAGGACAAAAGCAGATGGCCAACCCCACGGTCGACGTGTTGGGCGATCCCGGCGAGCGACCGCGCCCGATCGTTCCGGTGTATCCGCAGAGCGAGAAGGTCGACCTGCCGTCGTGGGTGGTGCGACGCGCGGTCGACGAAGGGTTGTCGCGATGTCGGGCGCGTGGCCTCGCCGATCCCGTGCCAACGGAGATCCTCGAACGATTCTCCCTCTGCGGTCGCCAGGACGCGCTCTTCGGGATCCACTTACCCGAGACGTTCGCGGCGAAGGAAGCGGCCCGCCGTCGTCTGGCTTTCGACGAATTGCTCCGTGTGCAGTTGGTGCTCGTCATGCGAAAGCGGGCGATGGAGCGGGACTCGGTCGGCATCGTTCACCACGTGAAGGGTCCGCTCGTGGAGCGCTTCGTCGCTCACGTTCCGTATCGCCTCACCGGGGCGCAACACAGGGTCATCGGCGAGATCGATCGCGATCTCGCCGATCCCCGACCGATGCATCGCCTCCTTCAAGGCGACGTGGGAGCCGGCAAGACGCTCGTCGCGGTGGTCGCGATGCTCACGGCCGTCGACGGCGGGCACCAAGCGGCGCTGATGGCCCCCACCGAAGTGCTCGCCGAACAGCACGCCTCCGGAATCCGCCGGCTCCTCGACGGACTGCGTGTTCCCGCGTCCGACACGCTGTTCGGAGAGCGAGAGGTGCGGGTCGAACTCCTCACCAACAGCGTGACTGGTGAGAAGCGACGAGACGTGCTGTCCGGCCTCTCCGACGGTTCGGTCGACATCGTCATCGGCACGCACGCTCTCATCCAGGAGGGAGTCCAGTTCGCGAACCTCGGAGTCGTCGTCGTCGACGAACAGCATCGCTTCGGTGTCGAACAGCGGGCCGCGCTGCGCGACAAGGGACGAGCCGACGGAAGATCACCGGACGTTCTCGTGATGACGGCGACACCGATTCCACGCACCGCGGCGATGACGGTGTACGGCGATCTCGACGTCTCGATTCTCGACGAGAAACCGCCGGGACGCACTCCCATCGTCACTCGCCACGAGTCGGGTGACGCGGTCGAGGTGTGGGCCGATGTTCGTCGTCAGGTGGCCGAGGGCCGCCAGGCGTACGTGGTGTGCCCTCTCATCGAGGAAAGCGAGAAACTCGAAGTGGCGTCGGCCGAGGAGACGCGGACACGACTCGAAGAGACCGAGTTGGCGGGCTTGCGGCTCGGTTTGCTCCACGGGCGCATGTCGTCGGCCGAGAAGGAGAGCGTCATGGAGACGTTCCGCACCGGGCGACTCGACGTTCTGGTGGCGACGACCGTCATCGAAGTGGGCGTCGACGTCCCGAACGCCACGGTCATGGTGATCCTCGACGCCGACCGCTTCGGCATCGCCCAACTGCATCAGTTGCGCGGACGAGTGGGTCGCGGATCCCACGCATCGACGTGCTGGCTCGTCACGAGCACGTCGTCCGACGACCCGACTCTCGTCCCGGAGATTTCCCCGCGGATCGAAGCCCTCGTCGACTCGGACGACGGATTCCATCTCGCTGAAGTCGACCTCGAGCTCCGGGGCGAGGGAACCCTCATGAACAAGGAGCAGAAAGGGCGTAGCGACTTGAAGTTGGCGTCCCTTCGTCGGGATCGCGAACTCGTGGAGATGGCGCGCGAGGCGGCCTTTGCGATCGTCGACGCCGATCCGTCGCTCGTCGATCATGCGGGTCTTCGGGAGGAACTTGAATTGTTCCTACGTCCCGAGGACGAGGAGTTCCTCTTCAAGAGTTGACGAGTACCCGATTCGGTCAGCAGCCAGCGATCGACGGCATCGGGCCGGTGCGCACATTCGTGAGCGTCACCGACCCCGATCGATCGACTGCGGTGACCGTCGTGTCGCCGTCGATCTCGACGGCGGCCACGATTCGCCCGTCGACGACCAGAGCCGCCGAACGCGAACCGACGAGCAGCAAGATGTCGACAGACTCGCGTGAGTCCAGGGGAGTCGAGCCGAACTCCACGGCCTCGCTGCTCGACCAGGCGCGATCGCGCGACAGGGACAACGCGACCGTCTCGGTCGAGCCGTCGGCGTCGCGGAACCAGAAACTCACTCCGTTGTCGGGATCCGAACGAGTCAACGTCGCACCGATCGCACGGCAGTCGTCGTCGGCGACGATCGTCGGGACGTTCGTGACCGCGACGTCGTCGGCCGCCGTTCGAGGAGCCGCACGTAGCGCGGACCAGGCATCGGACGCGATCCACACCTCGGTCTGTTCGGTGGTCATCACCGGTTCGAAGTCGCGGTCGACGTACTTCTGCAGCACGTCGATTCCGCCCGTCGAGACGCTGATCGGGTGCACGTAGGCCCGAGGATGCGCTTCGTCGAGGTCGTCGGCGAGCCACTCGTCGGTGCGAGCCAGCACGTAATCGGGGGAAGTCCGGCCGAGGTAGACCTCGCCGATGAGGAACGATTTCCATGCGAATCGCGTCGCGGGGACGCGGTGGTTCTCGAGATAGGTCCAGGGGTACATCGTCCAGGCGAGTAAAGAGTCACCGTCACGTGACACCAGATCGAGGACGGCGTGGACGGTGCGCGCCTCACCGCTGCGCGCTCGGTCGCGTTCGGTGGCGTGGGCGGAGAATCCGGTGAACCGTCCGGCCGATTCGGCGCCGGCCCAGAAGAGGTCGGTTCCCTGGAAGACCACGATGGTGAGCACGCCGAGGGCGGGCAGGAGCCGTCTCGTCGTGGACGACAGGTCTCGCGGCATGACGAGTCCGATCACGAAGGCGAGCATCAGAAGAGTCGGCACCGCGATCACGGAGAAGTAGTGGCTCGAGTAGCGCTGACTCAGGATCAGCTCGATCCAGCCACCGACCCACCACATCGCGAGGGCGATCGCCACGGCTCGCTGAACGGGGCTGAGGGTTCGGCGTCGTGTCCAGGCCGTGACGCCGAAAACCGTGTAGAGAACGACGAGCATCGGCCGGTCCTGGTGGTAGCCGAGGAACGTCTGCCACCCGAGTCCGAACTGGTCGCGTAGTCCCCGGCCGAGGCCCGAGTTCATGAAGCTCGCGTAGGTCCACCATCCCGACCAGAACTCGGCGAACGAACCCCGGATCGCGTACCAGACCGGAGCGGTGGCCACCGTCGACACCACTCCCGCGGCGAACACGATCGACGGACGGCGAAGTGACGTCGCTCGGCGTCTCGTGACGACGACGAGCAGGACGATTCCGGTCGCTGCGAAGAGGCTCGTGAGGAGGGTCTGGACGGCGAGGCCCACGATGACCGAGATGGCGATCCACGCAATGTTCGCCCGTCGTGACGTTCGCCAGAAGCGCTCGCTCATCGCGATCACGACCGCGAAAGCGAACAAGCCGGTCGTGATGTTGCGGCTGTAGAGAACACCGGCGTAGTCGCTCGACGAGACGGTGAGATGCGTGAAAGCCGCGAGACCGACTGCCGCAGCGACCGCCCGTCGCGAGTCGACGGCGAGCGACAACGAGGCCGCCGCGAGACCGACGACGGCCGCGATCAGGACGACGAACGCCGCGATCACGAACCAATACGAGTCGTACGACGTGAAGAGACGCGCCGCGTCGTACACGACCATCTCGAACGGACCCTTGTTGTGTATTCCGTTCTCGTAATAGGTGCCTCCGAACCGCGCCGCACGCTCGACAACGGTGCGGGCGAATTGCGGGTCGTAGTCCTGAGCGCGGAACTCGATGGCGATCCACGCCGCTCCGACGAGTGCGACGAGACCGCCGACGGTGGCTGCCGTGCTCCGCGGGACGTGAGGAAGATCGCGCACCCGACGTGGGACCAGATCGCCGATCGCCACCGCGAGCGCGATCACGACGATCACGGCGAAGCGGAGCATGACTCCGACCATGTGTCGTTGGACTTCGACGGCGTCGAGGACGAACGAGCAGTAGGCCTCGATGATCGTCGTCGCCAGTGCGGTGCCGAGGACGAGGGCGAGAGTGCGTCGTCGACGGGCGATCACCGCGATGGCGACCGCGCCGAGACCGAGCCAGACGGCGAGGCCGCTGTTCGTCGTGGGCAGATCGATCCCGAGCGCGTGATCGGGGAGTCGGTCGGCGAGTTGGTGGTTGTCGTAGTCGGCGAACGAGTACGAGACGAGCGAAGGGAGGGCACGGCGGAACTCGCCGAGCCAATGCGGCGCGTCGAGGACGAGCGACGCGACCTGGTCGCGTTGACCTTCGCCGTCGACCCACGCGCGGAAGTCCTGGAGTCGGGGGTCGCGTAGGAACGCCTCGCCGTCCGACCACGAATCCGAGCCACGTCGCTCGAGCAGAGCGTCGCTCATCGGCATGCCGCGGCCGACCCAGTCCTCGGTGAGACCTGGGTCGGCCAGGACGCGCAGGCCGACGTTGTTGACGAGCGGATATCGATTGCGCTCGCTGACGCCCTGGGCGACTCCGACGTAGACCACTCCAAGTACGAGGGCGGCCGCGCCGATTCTCAACTGCCGTCGGCGAGAGTCGTCACCGGCCCGCCAACTGGTCACGAGGAGGACGCTCGCGATTGCGGCAACCGTCACCGCGTGGGCGTCGCGAGTGAGAAGCCACACCAAGGTGCTGGTGATCGCGACCACGTAGTGGCGGCGTTCACTGGACCGTGCGTGCACGATCCAAGCCGCGAGCGTCGAGAGAGCGAGTGTCGAACCGAGCGATTCGCTCAACACCTCGAGCGACCACAGCGCGAATCGGGGTTGAACCGCGAGTGAGACGATCGCCGCTACGGCGAACCAGCCGACGATGCGATTGCCGACGGTTCGCAGAATCGTGGCACCAAGGACCGCAATCGCCAAGGCGTAACCGATCGTCTGCGCGAGCACGATCGCCGACACGTTTCGTCCGAGGAGCCAGGTGACGAGGGGAAGGCCGGCCGGTCGGTCGCCGAACCAGAACGACGGCCACCACGGACCCGAACGCGCGGCGTCCAGGAACGAGTACGAGTCGGGGAACTCGGGCGACAGCCCACCGCGCCAGATCGGCCCGAGCGTCCGCAGCAGGAACGCGGCGACGAAGAGAGCGAGGACCACACGCGACATGTCCCGCGTGACGCGCACGCGGCGAAGACTGCCAGCCGAATTCGATTCGTCGACCGGTACGTCGGTCACGAATCGTTTTCCGGATCGGTCCAGTCGTCGGGAAGAACGAGATCCCAACGGTCGAGGCAGTCCTGACACCGATACGCGACGATGTCGCCGGGCATCCACGAGCCGTCCTCGCGCGGATACGTCATCAAGAAGCAACGGCCGCCGCAATCGACACACACGATCTCGGTCTCGGGCGAACGCGGCACGCTCAGAGTCTGCCCGGCGACACGAGGCTCTCCGTAACATGACGTCATGCGGGTGGTGGCCGGGTCGTTGCGCGGCCGTTCGATCGTGGCGCCGCAGGGCGACGCCACCCGACCAACCACCGACCGTGCTCGCGAGGCGATGTTCAACGCCCTCGACAGCCTCGGTGCCATCGACGACGCGACGGTCCTCGACGTCTACGCCGGCAGCGGGGCACTGGGCATCGAGGCGCTGTCACGGGGAGCCCGGCACTGCACGTTCGTCGAGCGCGACAAGAGGGCCCTCGACGCGATTCGCTCGAACGTCGCGAAACTCGGCCTCGCCGATCGGACCCGAGTTCTGGCCGGGGACGTCCTCACGTCAGTGGTCGCCCAACGAAACGTCGACCTGTTGCTGGCCGACCCACCGTACGGCTTCTCTGACTGGGACCGATTCTTCACACTCGTCGAACCGATCGTCGCCGAAGGAGCGGTCGTGGTGGTGGAGAGCGAGCGCGAGATCGTCGACCGACCGGGTTGGGAGATCCTCCGGTCCAAGCGCTACGGGCGAGCCTGGGTCACGTTTCTGCGCCTCGCGACTTCGGCCTGAACGGGTACCGTGGGACTCATGGCCGGTTCGTTGAAGGCGCTCTACCCGGGGAGTTTCGACCCGTTCCATCGTGGTCACCTCGACGTCGTCGAACAGGCTGTCGAATTGTTCGGCTCGGTGGTCGTGGCCGCCATGCACAACCCGGGCAAGCCGAGCGGAGTCATCGATCTCGACACCCGAGTCGCGCTCATTCGCCAGTCGGTCGCTCATCTGCCATCGGTGTCGGTCGAGGCTCACGCCGGTCTCGCGGTCGACGCGGTGCGTGTCGCCGGTGCCGACTTCATCGTCAAGGGTCTGCGCACCGCTGGCGACTTCGAAGTCGAGCAGCAGATGGCTCACACCAATCACTCCGTGGCGTCGGTGCGGACCGTGTTCCTTCCGGCCCGGCCCGATCTCGTGTTCATCAGCAGTCGATTCATTCGTGAAATCGCCCAGCACGGAGGCGATGTGAGCCATTTGGTTCCTGCCCCAGTGGCGGCCGCGATGACGACTATCTTTGGGGGCCGGTCCTGACCGGACGGAGGTCACTGCCATGAACACCGATTTCGACGATTTCGACGACGACACCGGTTCGTACGACCGCGTCGCCGACGACCAGCTCGGTGATTCGGGTGTTCTCTTGCGCCGGGCGATCGACATCATCGCGACCGCTCCCAACATGCCGTTGTCGTCCACTCCTCGTATAGACCGCGACGAGATCATCGACATCCTCGAAGGAGCGCTCGACCGTCTTCCCGACGAACTGCGCCAGGCCCGCTGGATGATGAAGGAACGCGATGAATTCTTCGCGCGGATGCGGCGCGAGGCCGACGAGATCATCGAAGCCGCCAAGGTGCAGGCCGAGCGATTCGTTCAGCGAGCCGAGGTCGTTCGCGCGGCCGAGCAGCGCGCCCGTCAGATCATCGAGGCGGCCGAGGACGACGCGAGTCGTCGCAAGAACGAGATGGAAGACTTCCTCGACCGGCGCCTGGCGAGCTTCGAGATCCTGCTCGACAAGTTGTCGCGCACGGTCGACACCGGTCGTCGTCGCTTGGCCATCGGCGCCGAGCGCGCGTCGGAGGAGAACCTGCCCGAGATGTACTCCGACGACAGCGGCCACGACGTTCGGCGCGAACCCGACGCGACCAATGGCTTCTTCGATCAGGATTCCACCTCGAACCGCTGACCGCCTTCGGTGAAGAACCCTCTCGTCGTCAACGCGCTCGAACTGCTGCGGCGTCCTGGCTCCGACAAGGACGTCTCCTGCTCGGTCGAAGCCGACGTGGTGGACCTCGACGATCCACGACTCGTTCCGCACTCGTCGATCGAGGTCGCTCTGGTGTGCTCGAGCCTCTCCGACGGTGTCGTCGTCGAAGGTCGTATCGCGGCGACGTTCCAGGGTGAATGCCGTCGCTGCCTGCGCGAGGTCAGCGGGGCCGTCGACGTCCCGGTTCGCGAGTTGTATCAAGAGACGCTGACCGACCCCGATGCCTTCCCGATCTCCAACGATCAGATCGATCTGCGACCCCTGGTCCGCGAGACCGTCCTCCTCGAACTTCCCGATGCTCCGCTCTGCTCGGCCGATTGCCGGGGTTTGTGTCCGGTCTGCGGGGTCGACCGGAACCGGACCGAATGCGCGTGCCGACCGACGGCCCGTGACCCGCGCTGGTCGGCCCTCGACGCGCTCCGCGATCAATTGCCGGAGTGATCCCGGGGGACTTCGACGAGCCGACCGCTATCTTTGGGGCCGTCCCGAGGAGATCGCCGTGGCAGTTCCCAAGAAAAAGAAGTCGAAGTCGAAGACCCGCAGTCACCGTGCTGGCGCCTGGAAGCTCGGTTCGCCGTCGCGCAGCCTGTGCCCGCGTTGCGGAGCCGCCAAGACCCCTCACACCGTGTGCGGGGCCTGCGGCTGGTACAAGAACCGCGTCGCCGTCGAAGTCTGATCAGTTCTCACCTCGAGTCGAGTCGTGCTGCCCATTGCCGTCGATGCCATGGGGGGCGACCACGCCCCGAGTGAGATCCTCGCTGGGGCCCACGAAGCGGCCCGCCTCGGACTCCCCATCGTGCTCGTCGGCCCGGCCGGACTCGACACGGGTGGCCTCCCGCTGATCCCAGCGTCCGAAGTCATCGCGATGGACGACGACCCCGGCAAGTCGGTCCGGACCAAGAAGGACTCGACTCTCGTTCGAGCCGCCGAAGCGGTCCGCGACGGCAAGGCCTCGGCCATGATCTCGGCCGGCAACACCGGAGCCACCATGGCGTCGGCGCTTCTGCGCATGGGTCGCATCAAAGGCGTGAATCGTCCGGCCATCGCGACGCCGATTCCGGTCCCGGGTGGGTCTCCCACCGTTCTCCTCGATGCCGGTGCCAACGCCGAAGTGCAGGCCGACTGGCTCGTTCAATTCGCGCAGATGGGATCCGTCTTCTCGCGTTCGCGTTTCGGAGTCGCCTCCCCGCGGGTCGGTCTGTTGTCGATCGGTGAAGAGCCGGGCAAGGGCGACACCCTCCGCAAGGAGGCGTACGAACTGCTGAGTGTCGCGGCGGGCATCAACTTCATCGGGAACGTCGAGGGTCGCGACGTCATGACCGACGACGTCGACGTCGTGGTCACCGACGGCTTCACGGGCAACGTCGTGCTGAAGACACTCGAAGGCGGAATGAGGACTCTCGTCAAGGCGCTCCTGGCGGCGTTCTCGTCCCGTCCCGAGTACAAAGAGCACGCCGACGTGCTGCTACCCGCTCTGCTACCGCTCTACGAAGCGGTCGACCCCGACACGACGGGTGGCGCGATCCTGCTCGGCGTCGACGGCGTCTGCATCATCTCGCACGGCTCGTCGTCGTCGCGAGCCATGGTCAATGGCATCAAGGTGGCCGCCGACATGGTCGAGCGAAGCATCGTCGAGGAGATTCGCTCGGCGATCGCCGCGTGATGCCGACTACTCTGTGATCGTTCGTTCTCCCCGGAGGAATCGTGCCCGCTGAAACACATGTCGTTCCCGGACCGCTCGGCCGCGACGAGATCTTTGCGATCGTTCGCGACCAACTCGTCGACATCCTCGAAGTCGACCCCGAGTCCATCACCGAAGGTCAGTCGTTCAAGGACGACTTGGGTGCCGACTCGCTCGCATTGGTCGAACTGGTCGAGGCCCTCGAGGAAGAGTTGAGCGAGAGAACGGTCGGTTTCCGGATCGAGGACGAAGACCTGGCCGACTTGAAGACCGTCCGCGACGCGGTCGACTTCGTCTACGCGCAGGTTCAGGCGCGCCGGAGCTGACCGTGGGCGAGCTGGCCACGGTTCACGACTGGCTGGCCGCTCTGTCGGGATATCGCTTCAAGGATCCCGCGCTCCTCGAACAGGCCCTCGCGCATCGCTCGTGGTGCGCCGAGAACGACGGCGCGCCCTCGAACGAACGCCTCGAGTTCCTCGGTGACGCGGTGCTCGGCTGGGTGGTGGCCGATCTCGTGGTGGCGAAATACCCCGATCTTCCCGAAGGGGCGCTCACCGATCTACGCAAGGCCCTCGTGAACGCCGAGACCTTGGCCGCGGTCGCCGCCGATCTCGGTCTCGGTCGTTGGCTCCTGCTCGGCGCGGGTGAGGAGAACGCCGGTGGCCGCGAGAAGACGTCGATTCTGTCGGACGCTCTCGAAGCGGTGATCGGCGCGCTCTATCTGGACGCCGGTGTGACCAAGTCGCGATCGTTCGTACGCAAACTGGTCACCAAGCGGATGCGCGAAGTCGTGAAGCATCTCCATCTCCTCGACGCGCGCAGCCTGCTGATCAGAGTGTGCACGCGCGAGTTCGGCCGCCCTCCGGTGGTCGAGACCACGAGTTCGGGCGCCGCCCACGAACCGACATTCGGAGCCACCATCGTGATCGAGGGCGAGTCGATGGCGTCGGGGCGCGGTCGATCCAAGAAGGCGGCCATCCAGGACGCTTCGGCGCGGGCGCTCGACATCTTGTCGAGTCGCGGCGTCGACATCGCCCGTGCCTGAACTTCCCGAGGTCGAAACCGTTCGGCGCGGACTCGCCGAACGATTCGTCGGTCGTCGAATCGACGCGG
Source organism: uncultured Bifidobacterium sp. (assembly GCA_964397715.1). Classification (GTDB taxonomy): domain Bacteria; phylum Actinomycetota; class Acidimicrobiia; order Acidimicrobiales; family Ilumatobacteraceae; genus Casp-actino8. The sequence continues at coordinate 26,754 of CAYNKE010000012.1, forward strand.
TCTGGGTCGGGCGCGAACGGTCGGTGAGACGCACGAGTCGCGAGGAACTCACGGCTCGTCTGCTCGGAACGACCGCGGTCGCCGCCGAACGACGAGGCAAGTACTTGCTGTGCCCACTCGATTCCGGTGACGTGATGATGGTTCACCTTCGAATGAGCGGACAATTGCTCGTCGATCGAGTCGAGACGGTTCGCCCCGCTCACACGCACGTCGTGCTCGACATCGGCGGGGGAGAAGAGTTGCGCTTCGTCGACCCGCGAACGTTCGGCGAAGTCGTGGCCTACGACCCGCGGGAGGCGTTGCGGGTCGTTCCCGACGTCGTGGCCCTCGGCGTCGATCCGTTGGTGGACGAGTTGTCGTTGCGCGAACTCCGCGAAATCCTCGGCTCGACGCGTCGTGCCATCAAGGCGCTCCTTCTCGACCAGCACGTGATCGCGGGCATCGGCAACATCTACGGCGACGAGATTCTGCATCGCGCCGCGATCAGTCCCCTTCGACCCGCCGATCGGATCTCGAGTGCCAAGGCCGTGCGTCTGCGCGACGCCATCGTGGCGGTCCTCGCCGAGGCGGTGGCCGAGGGCGGGTCGACCCTCGGTGACGCGCAATACGTCGACCTCATGGGCCGCGGCGGATCGTTCCAGGATCGACACCGGGTCTACGGGCGGGCCGGAGAGCGCTGCCTCACCTGTGCGCGCGGCGTCGTGGCGAGTGCGGTCGTGGCCGGACGAACGACCTCGTGGTGCCGGGTCTGCCAGCGCTGACCGTGATTCCGAACCTCCGGTCCGACATCGGGTCCGTCCACTAGGGTCGCTCGTGCCGTGTTCCTGAAGACGCTGACCCTCAA
>CAYNKE010000013.1:0-26129 GCA_964397715.1 uncultured Bifidobacterium sp.
GCCCCGCTGTGGTGCTCGGTCGACCTGCGCGACGGCAACCAGGCCCTCATCGATCCGATGGATCCGGAACGCAAGCGACGCATGTTCGACGCCCTCGTGAAGATGGGGTTCTCCGAGATCGAAGTCGGCTTCCCGTCGGCGAGTCAGCCCGACTTCGACTTCGTTCGCCAGATCGTCGAGCAGGACCTGGCTCCTGACCACGTCTGGATCCAGGTCCTCGTCCAGAGCCGTGACGAACTGCTCGAGCGCACGTACGAATCGCTGCACGGCGCCAAGAAGGCGATCGTGCACTTCTACAACTCCACGAATCCGCTCCAACGCGAAGTCGTGTTCAATCTCGACCGCGACGGAATCAAGCAGATCGCCGTTCACGCTGCTGAGCGATGCATCGAACTCGAGGCCACCGTGCCCGACACCGATATCCGTTACGAGTACTCGCCCGAGAGCTTCACTCTCACCGAACCCGACTACGCGATCGAAGTGTGCGAGGCCGTCATGGACGTGATCAAGCCCACACCCACGCGACCGCTCATCCTCAATCTCCCGGCCACGGTCGAGTGCTACAGCCCCAACGTCTACGGCGACGTGATCGAGTGGTTCGGCCGCACCATCAAGAATCGCGACTCGGTCGTGATCAGCCTTCACCCGCACAACGACCGCGGCTGTGCCGTGGCGGCCGCCGAGTTCGGCGTCATGGCCGGCGCCGATCGCGTGGAAGGCACGCTGTTCGGCAACGGCGAGCGCACCGGCAACGTCGACATCGTCAATCTGGCAATGAATCTCTTCGTGAACGGCGTCGATCCCGAGCTCGACATCTCCGATATCGATGCCCTGCGCCGTACTGCCGAATACTGCAATCGCCTTCCCGTCCATCCGCGCCACCCGTACGTGGGCGATCTCGTCTACACCGCGTTCAGCGGCAGCCACCAGGACGCGATCAAGAAAGGTTTCGAGGCGATCGACCGCAAGGCGGCCGTTGCCGGCCGCAAACCAGGCGACTACGACCAGTGGGGCGTGCCGTACCTGCCACTCGACCCCAAACATCTCGGCCGCACCTACGAAGCGGTGATCCGCGTGAATTCGCAAAGCGGCAAGGGTGGTGTCGCCTACGTCATGAAGGCCGAGTACGGCTTCGACCTGCCCCGCCGTCTCCAGATCGAGTTCTCGAAGAACATCCAACACATCACCGAAGATCTCGGAACCGAGATCAGCCCACTCTCGATGTGGGACGCCTTCGAACACGAATATCTCCCGTCGGCGCCGCGTTTCGTCCTCGAGAGTCACGAGATGCGCAGTCAGTCCACGAACGGCGGTCGCACCACGATCACCGCGCAGCTCACGATCGACGGCAACCATCGCACCATCACGGGCGACGGCAACGGCCCGATCGACGCGTTCGTGAACGCGATGCGCGAAGGCCTGGGCGCCAAGATCGACGTGGTCGACTACTCCGAGCACGCGATCGGCAAGGGATCGGAGGCCAGGGCCGTCGCATACGTCGAGACCGTGTCGGGTGCAGGAGACGTCCTATGGGGTGTCGGCACCGACGAGAACACGGTCACCGCGGCGCTCCGGGCCGTTCTGTCGGCTCACGAACGGCACGAGGGCGGCCGCTGAGCACCAGGAGCCGCCGCACCCCGTTGGGATAGGGTCGGCTCGAGCTATACAGACAGGAGTCACCATGCGAGTGAAGGTCGACTACGACGTGTGCGCCTCGACAGGGTCGTGCATGCAGGTGTGTCCCGAGGTGTTCGAGGTCCGCAGCGACGGATTCCTCTACATCCTCCAGGAGGAACCGGGCGAAGAGTTGCGCGAGAAGGTCGAGCAGGCCGCCGATCTCTGCCCCACGGCCGCTATCTCCGTCGAAGGCTGATCCTGGGCTTCCACGCCAAGCTCCGCTCGGCCTGGAAGTCGGCCGACTCGATGCTCTGCGTCGGGCTCGATCCCGATACGGCGAAGTTTCCCGACGGCGTCGAGCGCTCGAACGCCGGGGTCCTCGATTTCTGCCGGCGGATCACCGACGTCACTGCCGAGTACGCGTGCGCGTTCAAGCCGCAGATCGCCTACTTCGCCGCTCTCGGAGCGGAGCGCGAACTCGAGCGACTGTGCGAGCACGTCCGCTCCAACCATCCGAACGTCGTTCTGATCCTCGACGCCAAGCGCGGCGACATCGGACCCACCGCCGAGCGATACGCCCACGAGGCCTTCGAGCGTTACGGGGCCGACGCGGTCACCGTCAATCCGTATCTCGGTACCGATTCGCTCGAACCGTTCCTCGAGCGCAGCGGCAAAGGCGTGATCGTCCTGTGCCGCACGTCCAATCCCGGGAGTGGCGATTTCCAGTCGCTCGTCGTCGACGGAGAACCGCTGTACGAGCGGGTGGCTCGCCGGGCGGTCTCCGAATGGACTCGACGCGGCGACGTGGCACTCGTGGTGGGCGCCACCTACCCGGCCGAGCTCGCACGCGTGCGATCGATCGTCGGCGACATGCCGCTTCTCGTTCCCGGCATCGGCGCGCAAGGCGGCGACGTCGTGGCCACCGTGAAAGCCGGACGCGACTCGACCGGTTTCGGCATGATCATCAACTCGTCACGCGCGATCCTGTACGCATCCTCGGCGGCCGATTGGTCGGAAGCCGCGACTCGGGCCGCCCAACGGACCCGCGACGAGATCCGCGCCGTCTAGGCGCGCAGGACGTGAACGCTCGTGATACCGGGCGAGGTGCGCAGTCGATTCAGGACGTCGTCGGGAACCGGACCCGACGGAGCGATCACCATGAGCGCCGAACCGGGTTCGGGGCTGCGGCCCACGTCCATGTCGCTGATGTTGACGCCAGCGTCGCCGAGGACCGTTCCGACGACTCCGATGACGCCCGGACGATCGTCGTTGCGCACGACGAGCATGTTCTCGGCAGGCGGAACATCGGTCGTGTGATCCTCGATCATGACGAGGCGAGGTTCGCCCCGTCGTCCGGTGAGCGTGCCGGCAATGCTGTGCCCGCCGCCGCGCAGGGTCACGAGATTCACGTAGTCGTGCGAGTCGCGTGAAGCGAGTTCGCGCACTTCGACGCCGGCCGACTTCGCCAGCTGCGGAGCGTTCACGTACGACACCGGCTCGTCGCTGATCGCACCGAAGAATCCTTTGAGAACGCTGAGCGTGAGGATTCGGCTGTCGTACTGCGCGATCTCGCCTTCCGTGCAGATCTCGAGTTGCGACGGGGCCGCCTCGCACAGCGTGGCGAACAAGCGGCCCAACCGTTCGGCCAGAGGAAGGAACGGACGCAGCGTCTCGTTCGCTTCGGCGGCCGACACGTTGACGGCGAAGGGCACGAACTCGCCGGCGAGGGCGAGTTGCACCATGTCAGCGATCGTGTCGCCAGCCTTGTCCTGGGCTTCCCGCGTACTCGCGCCGAGATGCGGCGTGACCACTACTTGGTCGAGAGCGAAGAGCGGACTGTCGGTGCACGGCTCCACGTCGAACACGTCGAGAGCCGCACCCGCGATCTGACCCGAGCGCACCGCCTCGGCAAGAGCGTCCTCGTCGACGATGCCCCCTCGCGCCACGTTGATCACGCGAAGATCGGGCTTGGCCTTGGCGAGGATGTCGCGACCGATGATCCCCTTGGTCTCTTTCGTCTTCGGTAGGTGAACCGTGACGAAATCGCTCTGCGCGATGAGGTCGTCGAGTTGCACCATGTCGACACCCATCTGACGCGCGCGATCGGCGGTGATGTAGGGGTCGTACGCGATGAGTCGCATTCCGAATCCGGCCGCGCGCTGCGCGACGAGCTTGCCGATACGACCGAGCCCGACGATGCCCAACGTCTTGTCGGCGAGTTCGACACCTTCCCAGCGGCTCCGTTCCCAACGGCCGGCCTTGAGCGCGGCATGCGCCTGCGGGACGTTGCGGGCCGAAGCGAGCAGAAGGGCCATGGTGTGCTCGGCAGCCGACACGATGTTGCTCTGCGGAGCGTTGACGACCATGACACCCCGACGCGTGGCCGCTTCGACGTCGACGTTATCGAGACCGATTCCGGCCCGACCGACGACCACCAAGTCGGTCGCGCCGGCGAGGACGTCGGCCGTCACCTGCGTGGCCGAGCGGATGATGAGAGCGTGCACACCGGCCAGAGCCGCCGGAAGAGTCGCCGGGGTGAGATCGAGTTCCACGATCACGTCGTGACCGGCCGCCCGCAGGCGATCGAGGCCTCCTTCGGCAATCTCTTCGGAAACCAGGATGCGAGCCATAGACGAGTTCCTATCGTGGTCGGTGGGACCCCGACCCACCCAACCCAATTGACATTTCGTTCAACAATCCTCATGACTCCCGACACCCCGTCGACATCCAACGTCGAGATCCGACACCTGCACGAGCTGGACGAGATGCGTGCGCTCCTGAAGGTCGCCGACGCGGTCTGGGGAATCGCACCCGGGGGCCTGGTCGGAGCCGACTTCCTCGTGGCCCTCGTCCACGCCGGTGGTTACGCCGCCGGGGCATTCGAGGGCGAACGAATGGTCGGAGCATCGTTCGGAATGCTGGCTCGTCATCGCGGTGATTGGTGTCTGCACTCGCACATCACCGGTGTGGTGCCGTCGCTGCAGAACAGCGGCCTCGGCCGCCGTCTCAAGCGACACCAATACGCGTGGGCGCGCGAGCACGGCCTCGCCGCCATCACGTGGACCTTCGACCCACTGGTCCGCCGCAACGCGTGGTTCAACCTGCACGTGCTCGGTGCGGTGGGCACCGAATACCACGAGAACTTCTACGGCCCCCTCAACGACGAAATCAACGGCGATGACGACTCCGACCGCATTCTCGCGCGGTGGGACGTCGACTCCCCTCGATCACGGGCCGCTTCGGACGCACCACTCGCTCCGTTCGAGATCGGCCCGCGAGACCGAGTCGTTCGGACCCCAGCCGACATCGTGGCGCTCCGCGCGAACGATCCCGAATCGGCTCGGCGGTGGCGACGATCTCTGCGCACCGACCTACAGTCGTTGCTCGACGACCACGACGTCATCGGACTCACCTCCGACGGCTCGTACGTCGCCCGACCCCGATCGGACCAGCCATGACCGACATCTCGCGACTCGCACCAGTGATCCTTCGCGGCTTCGAGTTGCGGCGAATCGCCCTGCCGTTGGTGTCGCCGTTCAGAACGTCGTTCGGCACCGAAACCGCCCGCGACATCCTCCTCCTTCGCGTGCTCACCGACGGACCCGACGGTTGGGGTGAGTGCGTGGCCGGAAACGATCCCTTGTACTCGAGCGAATACGTCGAGATGGCCCAGCACGTCAGCATCCACCACCTCCTGCCGCGCGTTCCCCTCGGTGTCCCGCTCCACGCCGCCGATGTCGGCCGCCTCCTCGAACCGGTCAAGGATCACCGTATGGCCAAAGGCGCGATCGAGGCCGCGGTCCTCGACGCTCAGCTGCGTGCCAATGATCTGTCGTTCGCGTCGGCAATCGGTGCGATGCGCGACCGTGTCCCGTCCGGAGTATCGGTCGGCATCATGAACACCATCGACGAACTCGTGCGCGTCGTCGGCGGCTACCTCGATGACGGATACGTGCGCATCAAGTTGAAGATCGAGCCCGGCTGGGACATCGAACCAGTGGGCGTCATCCGGCGCACCTTCGGCGACTCGATCCCGCTGCAGGTCGATGCGAACACCGCCTACACGCGCGACGACGGCCCCCACCTCGCTCAACTTGATCGATTCGATCTGCTTCTCATCGAACAGCCGCTCCCCGAGGACGACGTCACGGGCCATGCGATCGTCGCGAAGCAGGTGTCGACGCCGATCTGCCTCGACGAGTCGATCGTGTCGGCGCGTGCCGCCATCGACGCCATCGAGCGGGGTGCGTGCCGAATCGTCAACATCAAGGCTGGACGGGTCGGCGGCTACCTCGAGGCGATCGCCGTGCACGACGTGTGTCGTGAACGAGGTGTACCGGTGTGGTGCGGCGGAATGCTCGAGACAGGTATCGGGCGCGCCATGAATCTCGCTCTGGCCGCGCTCCCCAACTTCACGCTCACGGGAGACGTGTCGGCGTCCGAGCGCTTCTGGCGCACCGACATCGTCACCGAGCCGGTTCGAATCGAGAACGGCCACGTCACGGTCCCGACCGGACCCGGAATCGGCGTCGAGATCGACCACGGCTTCCTCGACTCGGTCACGACCTCGCGCACCCGCTTCCCCCAGGGCTAGGGTCGCCCCATGACTCACGAATTCCTGTCCGACGAGTGGATGGACGCCGCCCGCGCGATTCGCGCCAAGTACGAAGGCCAGACGCCGAAGATCGCGGCCTCGATCCGCATCAACCAGGTGATCACCGAAGTGCCGTTCGGAAGCGGCGAGGTGAAGAGTTTCATCGACACGTCGTCGGGCGACATGCAGATGGACCTCGGTGAGCTCGAGAGTCCCGATGCCACCGTGACCACCGACTGGGCGACGGCTCGGGCGATGTTCGCCCTCGGCGATCAGGCCGCGGCGATGCAGGCGTTCATGAGCGGCAAGATCAAGGTGACCGGCGACATGATGAAACTGATGTCGATGCAGACCGCGATGCCCGCCAACGACATCACGCTCAAGATCGCCGACGAGATCAAGAACATCACCAAGTAGTCGCGACGGCTGAGCAGCGACGGGATCCTCGCGACCGGCGATCAGCCCTCGCGCACCGTCGGCCGAACGAAGGCCGCGAGCACGACCGCGACTCCGGCGACTGCCGCCGCCACGAGGAATGTGACGTGGTACGACGTCGCAAGCCCCGATCCGACCGTCGCCACCTGGATCGTGGTCATCACCACCGACCCGAACACCGAACCCATTTGGTTCACCAGTTGCTGCATGGCTCCGGCCACTCCGAGATCACGTTCGTCGACCGAGTTGGCCACCAGTGACGTCAGGGCGGGTCCCGCGATCCCGAAGCCGGCTCCCGACATGGCCAACGCTCCGATCATGAGCATCACCCCACTCGACTCGTCGACGAGCATGAAGGCGAGCATTGACGCCAGGATGCAACTCCATCCGAACATCGCCGAGATGCGCTCCCCGATTCGAACCGTCACGAGGCTCGCGACCGGGGCCAGGAGCGCGAATGTCAGCGGACGCGCGATGATGACGAGCGAGATGCGTCCGCTGTCGTAGCCCAGGATCTCGCTCATGACGAGTGGCGAAAGAAGCAGGCCGCCCATGTAGGCGAAGTTGGCGAATGCCTGTGACGCGACGGGTAGCACGAAGTTGCGCGTCCGTACCCATCGCAAAGGCATCAGTGGATCAGGAGTTCTTCGCTCGATCCTGACGAAGAGGACGAGGACGGCCACGCTTCCGGCCAGCAACACCACCGTTGCTGGACTCGCCCACCCCCACTTCGGTCCTTGGTTGACACCGGTGAGCATCATCAGGGCGCCGAGACCGAGCGTCAGTGAGCCCCACACGTCGAACCGCACGTCGGGGACTCGCTCGGTGTCCGGCAACAAGGCCCAGGCCAACACGACACCGATCGCGCACAGCGGAGCCTGGATCACGAAGATCGCCCGCCAGCCGACCGCATCGACGATCGGCACACCGGCCACGACGCCGATCACCGGCGCGCCCGCGTTGACGAAACTCCAGTAACTGAGAGGCCTCACACGCTCGTCGGGTGCGAACAAGCGATTGATGTAGGCCATGGTCGCTGGACCAGTGGCCGCACCCGACGTTGCGGAGAGTATGCGGAAAGCCACCATCGACGCCGCGTTCCACGCGACCGCCGTGAGTGCGGCGAAGATTCCGGCGCCGAGCAAGCCGAGCACGAAGACGCGCTTGTGGCCCCACAAGTCACCGGCTTTGCCGTACGCCGGACCCACGACTCCGAACGCGAGCATCGGACCGGTGATCGCCCACGAGATGACCGACACCGTCGAATCGAATTCACGAGCGATGGTCTGTAATTCGACGACGAGGATCGTGAACGTGACGGCGATCGTGAAGAGCCCCGAGAGAACAACGAGGAGAAGAGCCCAACTGCGCTCGATCGGCACACGATCGGCCAGACGCCGACGCAGCAGACTCGGCCACGGCACGACACCGACTTCGTCGACGCCAGCCGAATCGAGATTGAGGGTGCGCGGCGAGTTCTCGCGGGGCTCGACGCCCACGACTCAGGACTTGGGCGCGAGGCGCGACATGGCGACGGCGAGATCAGCCACGGACCAGCGGTCGTTCTGCTTGATCTCCTCGGCCATGGTCCACGACTGCACTCGCGTGACCTGTCCGCCCTGCACGTAGAAGGTCTCACCGTTGAACTCGCAGGCGGCCGACGAGAGATACGCCACGAGCGGGCTCACGTTCGCCGGATCCCACATGTCGAAAGCTCCGGCCTTCGGGGCCATGACGTCCTCGAGACCCGGTGTCGCCAGCGTCAGCCGAGTGCGGGCCGCCGGAGCGATGGAGTTGCTCTTGACGTTGTAGCGAGCGAGTTCTTTGGCGCAGATCTGACTGAACGTGGCAATACCCGACTTCGCCGCGCCGTAGTTGGTCTGGCCCGGATTGGAGAAGAGGCCCGATGTGCTCGAGGTGTGGACGATGTTGCGCGGCTTGGACACGCCGTTCTTCGACTGCTCGCGCCAGTACGCCGCGGCGTGACGCGTCGGCGCGAAGTGGCCCTTCAGGTGAACAGCGATGACGGCATCCCACTCGGCTTCGGTCATGTTGACGAGGACGCGGTCGCGAAGGATTCCGGCGTTGTTCACGAGGATGTCGAGATCGCCGAAGGTGTCGATCGCCTGATCGATCATGCGCTTGGCGCCGTCCCAGTCGGCGACGTTGTCGGTGTTCACCACCGCCTGGCCACCCATCGCGACGATGTCGGCCACCGTCTGCTGGGCCGGAGTCATGTCGGTGCCGGTGCCATCGTTGGCACCACCGAGATCGTTGACGACGACCTTGGCGCCCTCGGCGGCGAAGAGAAGTGCGTGTTCGCGGCCCAGGCCGCGCCCGGCTCCGGTGATGATCGCTACGCGTCCGTCCAGTGCACCCATGTTCGTCTCCTCGTCGGCGTGTCGTCGGGAGCAATCACCTTAGGCAGAGCGCCTCGACGACGAGAACCCGCAGGATCAGCGGCCGAAGTAGGCCAGGTCGACGGCCGCGCCACGCGGCAGCAACTGACCAGGTCCGACGACCTGGCCGTTGTAGGCGAGGGCGACGAGAACTCCGTTCGTGTTCCCCGTCACGTTGCCGACGACGAGTCCGGCGTCGGTGAGAGCGCGCTTGACCTGTTCGAAGTTGAGCCGACGCAAGACGGGCACCGCGACCACGTCGGGGCCCTTCGACACCACGACCGAGATCTCACTGTCGCGGGCCACTTGCTCGCCGGCCATCGGGGTCTGCGAACCGATGGCACCTGCGGGAACGTCGACGAAGAATTGATCGTCGAGGCGCTTGACGGTGAGCCGGAGCTCGGTCAACTTCGCCGTCGCGGAATCCAGCGTCTGGCCCTTGAGATCCGGAACCACGCGCGGAGCCGGGCCCTGCGAGACGTAGACGTCGATCATCGTTCCCTTGACGACGTCGTCGCCGGCAACCAGATTGGGCTGCTCGGGTACGACCCAGCGGGCCACGACACCGACGGGGACGTCTTCACTGAACTCCTCGACGACGTTGGCCTGCAAGCCGGAGTTGCCCAGTGCGGTCACTGCTTCGACCGAACCGAGGTTCGACAAGTCCGGAAGAGGCACGGGAGGAGGACCACTCGACACGACGAGCGTGATCTCGCCGTTCGACTTGAGCGACTCGCCGGCCGGTGGTTCGGAGCGGATGACCCGTCCAGCTTCGACGTCTTCGCTGAATTCCTCGGCGATCGTGATGTCCCAGCCGTATTCAGTGAGCGAATTCGCGGCTTGCCCTTCGGTCAGGTTGGCGAGAATCGGGATCTCGCGGCCGTCATCGCTCAACCAGCGGTATCCGAAGAATCCACCGACGACCAGAACCAGCGCAATCGTCGCAGCGACGATCCAGCGCGCGACGATCGGCTTGTCGTCGTCGGCCTCGCTGTCGTCAGCCGACGACACCGGCGCGATGACCTCGGTATCGGCTCTGATGACCAAGTCGCCCGAAGCGGCCGGCGGCTTCCAGTCCGATTCCATCGGCGCGAACTCGGCCGGACGGGCGACGTCGACGGTGGGGTCGTCCGCGATGTCGATCATCAACGACGGAACGATGATTTCACCCGTCGCATCAGAGACGACGAGGGGAAGCGGCTCGGGTCGGGGCATGGTCTGCGCCGCCTGAACGAGTGCTCGGCCCATCTCGGCCGCGCTCGACCGATCTTCGGGTCGTGACCGTCCGGCCTTCTCGAGTACCGACGCGAGCGCACCCAGATCGGCGGAGACCGGGAAGAGGCGGTCGACTCGTGACGACAACGTCGCCACGACCGAGTCGGTCACGAACGGAACGCTTCCGGTCATCGCTTCGACCAATACGAGAGCCAACGCGTACACGTCGGACTTCTCGTCGAACGGTTGGGCTTCGGCCTGCTCCGGTGAGCAGTAACGCGCGCGCTCGGGTGACACCGCTGACGGGATCGACCAAGCCACTTCTGCGGACGGTGCGGTGATTCCGAGGTCGCACAGAACCACGCGCTGGTCCTCGGAGAACATGATCGCCGAGGGCCGCACGTCGAGGTGAACGATGCCGCGCCGGTGGGCGCGATCGAGAGCTCGGCACACGTCGACTCCCACGACGACCGCCTGCGACGGGCTCAGCAGCCGACCACGGTCGAGCATGTCCTGGAGAGTTCCGCCGAGCGAGCGTTCGCTCGCCACGTAGACGACGCTCTCGCCGAGAAGGTCGGTCCGCCCGGCGGAAACGACCTTGGCGACGGTCGGGTGGTCGATGGCGGCGACGGCACTGGCCTGATCGAGCACGGCCGGTCCGAGAGACGCCGAGGATTCGGGGGTGAAGAGTCGAACGAGTACCGAACGGCGGTCGACTTCGTCGATAGCCACGAACGTGCTCGACTGAGACGACGGCGACAGGAGACGAACGAGGCGGAATCGGCCGTCGAGAAGCGTTCCGACGAGTTCGAGCGGATCGACGACCCCGGACATGAAGGGAAAAACTATCCGTGGATCCCCGATGTGTGACCGGCGGCGACCCAGATCACGGTGGCGCATTGTGGAAATTGCGGAGTCGACGGCAAAACTGACCCCGTGACGAGCGAATCCTCCGCTGAGCAGCAGCCACCGCGAGCACGTCGCCGACTGAATCGCGAGCTCGTCATCGTCAGCCTGGTCGCGGGCGTCGGACTGTTTCTCGTGATCGCAGGTTTTCTCAGCGCCACCACCGGACGTGACCTTCTCGATTATCCCGATGCGATCGTCGACATCTCACCCGCTCCGAACGATCGTCAGGTGTTGTCACAGACCGAAATCTCCGTCGACCTCCAGGACGGGTACGAAGCGGTTCTGGTTCTCGACGGAGTGGAGGTTCCGACGTCACGTCTCGAGGACATCGCCGGCGGTCTTCCCGAGCCCGGCCAGCAGATCGAACTCCCACCCACGGCGATCTACGACCAGGGCAACTCGCTCATCAAGTTCGAGCCCCGCGATGGTGCGGTGATCGAGTCGTACGCGGTCGGTCGACATCAAGTGACGGTGCTCTTCTGGAAGATCGAAGACGGTCGCGGCGCGGCTCGCTCGTACTCCTGGTCGTTCGAAGTCCTCTGAGTCGTTCGAAGTCCTCTAAGCCATTCGAAGTCATCTGGGTCGGCTCGTGGCGGATCGACGCCGGTCGTCAGTCGGACAACTGACCCGTCTCGAGTAATCGGACGAATGCCGCTTCGTCGAGGACCGGAATTCCGAGTTCTTGGGCCTTGGTCACCTTGCTCGCACCGGGTTCGCGACCGACGACGAGTGCGAACGTCTTGGCCGACACCGAACCCGGGCTCTTACCGCCGCGGTCCTTGATCGCCCGCTCGGCCCCGTCGCGGTCGAACCCGTCGAGGGTCCCGGTGACGACGACCGCCTTGCCGGTGAGCACCTGGGGCGACCGTGAGACTTCGACGTTCCCGAAATCGACTCCCGCGCGACGCAGTTTCTCGACGAATTCACGATTGTCGGAGCGCTCGAACCACGAGCGGATCGACGCTGCAATGACGTCACCGACACCGTCGACGGTGGCCAAGTCGTCCTGCGACGCGTTCATCACTCCGTCGAGCGACCCGAACGCACGAGCCAGCGCTTCCGATGCCGACGGACCGAGATGCTTGACGCCGAGCGCAGTCAGCAACTTCGGCAGTGGTCTCGTCTTCGAGCCCTCGATCGCCGCGAGTAATTTCTCCGCGCTCAGCCGACCGAAACCTTCGAGAGTGAGCAACTGCTCGATCGTCAACGAGTAGATGTCGCCAGGGTCGGATACCAATCCGGCATCGGACATCTGGAAAACCGTTCGTTCACCGAGACCTTCGATGTCCATCGCTCCACGAGAAGCGAAGTAGATCACTCGTTGGTCGCGCTGATTCGGGCAGCCGGGTTCGACACACCGGGTGTCGGACTCGCCCTCGGCTCGACTCAGCGTGCTCTCCAACGGACAAGGGCATGTGGTCGGGAACTTCCAGGGCGTCGAACCCTCGGGCCGCAACGACAACACCGGGCCCACGACTTCGGGGATCACGTCACCGGCCTTGCGAACGATCACGGTGTCTCCGGGTCGAACGTCTTTGAGGCGAACCTGGTCCTCGTTGTGCAACGTGGCCATGCCGACAGTGGAGCCGCCGACGAACACCGGTTGGAGCACGGCGAACGGCGTCGCTCGGCCGGTGCGACCGATCGAGACCTGGATGTCGTCGAGAACGGTCGTGCGCTCCTCGGGCGGAAATTTGAAGGCGATCGCCCACCGCGGCGCCCGGGCCGTGAAGCCAAGTGTTTCCCGCTGCGCCAGATCGTCGAGCTTCACGACAGCACCGTCGATCTCGTAACCGAGTTGATGTCTCTTCTCCTGCCATTCGCGACAGAAGGCCTCGACTTCGGCGAGCGATCCGACCACCCGCACATTGGGGTTGACGGGAAAACCGAGCGACGACAAGAAGTCGAGCGACTCATGGTGCGTCGCGAACAGGGGCCCACCCACCACTTCGCCGAGTTGATACGACCAGAACGCGAGCCCACGGGCCGCGGTGATCGTCGAATCCTTCTGGCGCAGGCTGCCGGCCCCGGCATTACGTGGATTGACCGGAACCGGTTCGGGCTTCTTGCCGGCCTTGACCCTTTCGGCGTTCTCGAGTTCCTTCGCCGCACGCAACCTCTCGAAGGCGTCGATGGGGAGATACACCTCACCGCGAACCTCGAGAACCGTCGGTAGATCGGCGCGCTTCGGGAGGGTCTTGGGCACGCTCGCAATGGTGGAGACATTCGCCGTGACGTCTTCGCCGATTCGTCCGTCACCTCGTGTGGCGGCCTGCACGAGACGACCCTGCTCGTAACGAAGGCTCACGGCCAGACCGTCAATCTTGAGTTCGACGCAGTAGGTCGCCGCGGCCGAATCACCGAGACCCTTGGTGACGCGATCACCCCACGCCCGGAGTTCGTCGACGTCCATCGCGTTGTCGAGGCTCGTCATCGGAATTCGATGCTCCACCGGGGCGAACGCCTCGCTGATGTCGCCGCCGACCAGTGACGTCGGTGAATCGGCCGTTGTCAGTTCGGGGTGGAGAGCCTCGAGATCCTCGAGTTCGCGAACCAGTTGGTCGTACTCGGCATCGGCGATTTCGGGTTCGGCCAGGGTGTGATACAGGCGACGGTGACGATTGATCACGTCACGCAGTTCGATCATTCGATCGCGGGCCGACGTATCGGCACTGCGCTTCTTCGCGGCCATGCCGAAAGTGTACGACCGGGGTGAGTGACGCCCTAGGCGCCGACCGAGAAGCGGTTGGTCACCGCTTGAGAGCGAATTCGCTCCCCGACCTCGGCCACTTGCCGCATGATGATGGCCGCGCTGTCGTCGCTGTGCAGTGCGAGTCCGCACACCGGAGTCACAAGGGCCTGGCGACGCAGGCGCAGCGGATCGCACCCGGCCTCGGTGAGCGAACACCAGAGCGTCGACAACTTCTTCCACCACCGATCGGAGGTCGTTCCGATGGGACCATCGGTCGGCACGACTCCCCATGCGACCCACCCACCGGAATTCACGAAGTGAGCGAGCACCGACGCGTCCTCGCTCGAAACGTCGACCGCGGGGATGCTGAGAATCTGAGGGCCCGCCGCGACGAGCGGCGCCGGCGACACCCCGGCGCAACTGTGCAGACCGACGATTGCATCACGTTCGACGGCGGCGAGAGCACCGGACATGAGGTCGATCGCGGTGTCGGGAGCGATCGGAAACGACTCCTCGAACATGTCGGCGAGATCGGGCTCGTCGAGAACGATCACCTGAGTCCGCCCGGGGAGAGTCGACCCAATCTCGTCGGCCAGAACTCGAACGTGGTGGCGCACCGTGCGGACCGCGACATCGAAGGCCAGGTGCGCCGGCACTCCGAGGCGCACGAGAGCCTGGCCGACGGTGACCGGCCCGGTGAACTGCCACTTGATCGGACCCGTGTGGTCGGCGGCCTGCGACAAGAACGCGCGAAGTCCGCCGTACGCGTCATGGTGAGTGTCGGTGCGGACGGTCGCGAGAGGATCGACCAACGACGTGTCGACGAGCAACGATCCGTACTGGCCGAGGCTGATGCCGCGGATGCCGATCACGGCCTGCGCGATCATCCCCTCCGACGGCGAACGACGCGGCACGGTGGGAAGGCACGGCAGGAGCGGGCAGGTCGCGAGCGAGAATTCGGCAGCCTCGCGGGCGTCACGATGGGGCAGGCTGCCGATCATCGTGGCTGCGCCACTCGCGAGAACGTCCAAGGACCTGGCTGCCGACACTTCGTTTTCCCCCTCACCTCTTTTCGTATCAGGGCCGGATCGAACGCCACGAATTGGACGACACCGCGTGGACGGGCCACCCTTGAGTCGTGGGCGGTCGCACCGACTCGATCACGAACGAACGAGCGGCGATCGTGATCGCCATCCGCGTCGTCGTCGCGGCGCTCGGCGGATGCGTTCCTCTGGCATCCAGCCGTCTGTCGAGTCTCGACGCGGCCGAGCGACTGCTCGTCGCGACAGCCGCGTGGGGGACGTGGGCCCTGATCCTCCTCTTCGTCCTCGTCCCATCAGCGGTCTCGCTCACGGGCCTACGCCTCCTCACCCCCGTTCACTTCACCGTCTTCCTTCTCCTCACCGCGTCGAACTTCGACACCGGAGTCTTCGTCTCCGCGACCCTCAGCGCGATCGTCGTGGTCCTGGCACTGTCGGCCGAGATCGGACAGACCTTCGTGCAAGCGTCGGCCTACGGAGACGAACAACGATTCCTCTTGCGGTGTCCGAAGGCCCACGTCGCGGTGGTCGTGTCGATCTGGACCTTGTGGACGGCCAGCGCATTCGTCGGCTCGCTCGCTCTCGTGAATCGGAGTTGGGTATTCGGTGGTGTTCTCGTCGCACTGACGATGGTCGGTATCGCGCTCCTTCCTCGGCGCTTCCACCGCTACTCGAGACGGTGGCTCGTGAAAGTGCCGGCGGGTCTCGTGGTCCACGATCACGTGGTGCTGGCCGAGACCGCGATGTTCGACCGTCGCGGCGTCGTATCGGCGACGATCGTGGCCGAGGCCGGTGATTCCGCTGATCTTTCCGGTGGAACCGGTCGACCATGGCTCGAGATCGTGCTGGCCGACTTCGAGACCGTGGTCAAGGCGGCGACCCCGTCGACACCTGGCGGCTCGGCGATCCACGTGAAGACGTTCCGGGTTCGCCCGTCGCGACTCACCGTCGCAACCGACGCCGTCACACCGTGATCGAAGTCGGTCGACCGACCGAACGAGCTGCGGTGGTCGCGCCGCCGATGACCCATCCCCCGTCGCGGTCGTAGAAAACCAGCGACTGGCCGGGTGACACGCGACGTTGCGGCGTAGCCCAGCGAACCACCACCGGGTCCAGACCGGAGATCGAAGCGACACGCGGCTCACCGTGCGCACTGCACTGCACGACGACGTCGCCGTCAAATGGTCGATCGGTCCAGGACGGAGCGAGGGCCACTTCGTGATCGACGAGAAGTGACGTCTCAGGGCCGACCACGACGCGTCGCTCGGCGACATCGACACCGACGACGAAACGCTTCGACCCGCCGCCGCCGGCGACTCCCCGCCTCTGCCCGAGCGTCACGAGCTCGACCGCGTCGACACTGCCGAGTTGCTCGCCGGACTCGTCGACGACTTCGGCCGGATGCAACTCGATGCGGCGGCGGAGGAACGAGGTGCGCCCTGATTCTCCGGTCGGCGACTTGGACGACGTAATGAAGCAAACGTCCTGACTGTCGGGCTTGGTGGCGGTTCGCAAGCCGAGTCGGGCCGCGTGCGCGCGGACCTCGGTCTTGGTCATGGAACCGACGGGCAGAAGAGTGCGAGCCAGCGCACCCTGGTCGAGCATGTGGATCACATAACTCTGATCCTTGGCGGCATCGGCTCCCCGCAAGAGGCGCCAGCGATCCCCGATGCGCTCGATACGCGCGTGATGCCCCGTGGCCACCGCGTCGAAAGCAAGGAGATCGGCCCGTTCGAGAAGTCGATCGAACTTGAGATGGCGATTGCACTCGATGCACGGATTGGGAGTTATCCCGATCGCGTGATCGGCGACGTACGGATCGACCACGTGACGGTGGAAGTCGTCGGTGAAATTGAAGACGAGATGGTCGATACCGAGCTGCTGCGCCACCCGTCGTGCATCGTCGACATCGCTCACGCTGCAGCATCCGGTGTCGCTCTCGCCACCCCACAGGCGCATCGTCACGCCGACGACGTCATGCCCCTGCTCGAGGAGCAGCGCAGCGGCGACCGACGAATCGACACCTCCGGACATGGCGACGAGAACTTTCACGACATCTCTCCGTCGGTCAGGCTACGGCCACTCGCGCCGACCCGTGGGACGAAGTACACGTCGGTCGTCTAGTGCTTCTTGGTCGCCGACCGAAGCCGATCGATCGACCGACCGACCACATCGACCGCGACGTCGACGTCGTCATCGGTCGTGCTGTGGCCGAGTGACATGCGCAAGGCCCCGGATGCGAGTCGGCGGCCGATCCCCATCGCCGCCAGAACGTGCGAGGGTTCCATGGCGCCACTCGCACAGGCCGATGCCGCCGACGCGCACACTCCAGCTTCGTCGAGAAGATAGAGCAAGGCCTCGCTTTCGACATCGGCGATGCAGACGTGCGCGACGCCGGGAACCGAGTGCTCGGGAGGTACGGTCCGGTGGACGTCGCCTCTCGTCCGCACTCCGTCGACGAGCCGTTCGCGCAGCGCCAGGAGCCGCCTCGATTCGTGCTCGCGTTGCCGATCGGTGAGATCGAGTGCGCAGGCCAGCGAGACGATGCCGGCCACGTTGTGCGTGCCACTCCGGCGATCGCGCTCCTGGCCGCCGCCGAGGATGAGCGGTGCGACATCGGAGCCGGACCTCACCGCGAGAACTCCGACTCCTTTGGGTCCGCCGAACTTGTGGGCCGACAACGCCATCGTGTCGACCAGTGGCCAGATCGTGCGCAAGTCGAGCCAGCAGGCGGCCTGCACCGCGTCGGTGTGAATGAGAGCGCCGGGTGCGACCGAACGAACCAAGCGCGAGACCGCCCGCATGTCGGTGATGGTTCCGGTCTCGTTGTTGACGGCCATGACGGCGACCACCGAGACGTTCGACGTCTCGCGCAGAACCCGCTCGAGGGCTTCGAGGTCGACCGCCCCGGTCGAGTCGACACCGACCACGACACCCTTCTCGTGTTCGACACAGTGAAGAACCGCGTGATGCTCGGCCGCCGGGCACACTGCCACACCGCCCCGTCGCTCGACCGCACCTCGGATCGCCGTGTTGTCGCCTTCGGTTCCTCCGCCGTTGAAGACGACTTCGCCGGGCTGACATCCGATCACCGCGGCCACCACGTCGCGGGCTTCGTCGATCGCCCGGCGAGCTTCGCGAGCGAATCGGTGCGAACCGGACGGGTTGGCGTACGTCCCCGACAAGAACGGGAGCATCGCCTCGACCGCTTCGTCGCGCATGGGCGTGGTCGCCGCATGATCGAGGTACACGAGGCGCTGGTTCACGCCGTCACGGTAGTGGCGTTTCGCGAATCGCGTGGTGGACTGGGCCCGTGCAGGGCTACGGCGAATCCTCGTACGGAGACGGATTCGCCGATGTCTACGACGACTGGTACCACGACGTGAGCGATGTCGGAGCCACCGTCGAGCTCTTGTCGTCGCTCGCCCCCCGAGGTCGATTCCTGGAACTGGGAATCGGGACCGGACGCATCGCTCTTCCACTCGCCGACACCGGCGCCTCCGTCACCGGCATCGACGCGAGTCAGGCGATGATCGAAAGGCTGCGCGCCAAGGATCCGGCGGGCCGCGTCTCCGTGATCGCCGGGGACATGCTCCGCGGGCTGCCCGACGCGACCTTCGACGTCGTCTTCGTCGCGTACAACACATTGTTCGCACTGCGGTCCTTCGAGCGGCAGCACGATCTGTTCGCCGAGGTGGCTCGACGCTTGACCCCCACCGGTTGCTTCGTCATCGAAGCGTTCGTCCCGGAGAACGACCGGCCCGCGGGTGGCAACGTCGGGGTGCGCACGATGGCTGTCGACCGCGTGGTTCTCGTCGCCGACGTGCACGACCCGTCGACCCAGACGGTCGACGGTCAGTTCATCGAGTTCACCGACGGCTCGGCCGTTCGACTACGTCCCTTCAGCATCCGCTACTCCACACCAGCCGAACTCGATCGCATGGCCTCGGACGCCGGTCTCCACCTGGCGGAACGTTGGGAGGACGCCCGTCGAACTCACTTCCGTCACGATTCCGTCACCCACGTCTCGGTGTACCGGGCACGCTGATTCCGTATCCTGAGATCACCGTGAGTCAACTGCGTCTCAATCCCCTCACTGGCCGCTGGGTCACCATCAATGCCGAGCGCGCCATGCGCCCCACCGATTTCGCCACTCGCGTCCAGACCGTCGAGTCCGATCCCAGCCGCCCGTGCCCCTTCTGCCCCGGCAACGAAGATCCGGCTGCTCCGGCCATGCTCACCATCGGCGAGGGCTCCGACTGGAAGATGCGCGTGATCCCGAACCTGTATCCGGCTTTCGACGGCGAGGACTCGCTCGCCGTTCGCAACCTCGGCCCCGTGCACGTGATGGCCGAAGCCAGCGGAACCCACGAGGTCTTCGTCTTCTCGCGTGATCATCGCAGCGGCATCGACACCTTCGACGACGAGGCCTGCGGACAGATCATGTCGGTGCTCAAGCAGCGTCTTCTCGAGCACGCGTCCACGCGCAACATCCGGTACACGCAGGCGATCGTCAACCACGGTCGTGAAGCCGGAGCCTCGCTCTCCCACCCGCACGGCCAGTTGCTCGGACTTCCGTTCGTGCCGGGCGAAATTCTCGACGAAGAGCGTGCGTTCGTACGTTTCGAAGGCGGCTGCATCTTGTGCGCCACGGTCGAGGCCGAGCTGATCTCCGGTGAGCGCGTGGTCCTCGCGACCGACGACGCGGTCGTCGTGTGCCCGTTCTGGAGTGGCGGTCCGTACGAGATCCTCGTGATCCCACGCCACCATCACCAGCACCTGCCCGATGCTTCCGACGAGTCGTTGG
Source organism: uncultured Bifidobacterium sp. (assembly GCA_964397715.1). Taxonomy (GTDB): domain Bacteria; phylum Actinomycetota; class Acidimicrobiia; order Acidimicrobiales; family Ilumatobacteraceae; genus Casp-actino8. The sequence continues at coordinate 19,709 of CAYNKE010000013.1, forward strand.
CCGGTGTGGGCCGCGCGATTCGCGACGCGCTCGCTCACCTGAATGCGGTCTTCCCCGACGTGTCGTTCAACCTCGTCTTCCACACCGCGCCACATCAGCACGACGGACCGTTCCACTGGCACGCGCACCTGTGGCCCAAACTCACCACGGTGGCCGGCTTCGAACGCGGTACCGGCGTGATGATCAACATCGTGCCGCCCGAGCAGGCGGCCGACGAACTCCGTCACGTCGGCGCGAACGCCTGACGTGGCTCGCATCACCGTCTCGATCGTTCTCGACGCCCCGCCGTCGCGAGTCTGGGAAGTCGTCGAACCCATCGAACGTCACGTCGACTGGATGGCCGACGCCGTGGCGATCCGCTTCGAGACCGACCAGAAGCGTGGAGTCGGGACCAAGTTCCTCTGCGACACCAAGGTCGGACCCATCAAGCTCACCGACCACATGGAGATCACCGAGTGGATCCCCGGTGAGGCGATGGGCGTCAAGCACACCGGGCTCGTCACCGGTTCGGGCATCTTCACGCTCGCACCTCTCGATGGCGGAAGCCGCACCCAGTTCACCTGGAGCGAAGAACTGCGGTTCCCGTGGTGGCTCGGCGGTCGCCTCGGCGAGATCGTGGGCGGCGGCCTCGTGATGAAGGCCATCTGGAAGCGCAACTTGAAGCGCCTCCAGACCCTCGTCTGATCACCCGATCAGACGAACGAGCGCTGTTGCGGTTGCGCCCAGCACGATCACCGCGATCAATGGCACTCGCCGCCAGGCGGCGACGACCGCCACGCCGATTCCGACCGCACGGGCATCGAGAACGAGATCCTGACCCGACGAGAAGGTGTCCTTCACGACGAGTGCGGTGATCACCGCGGCCGGGATCAACGCGAGGCAACGTTCGAACACCGCGGGAAGACTGCGACCACCAAGGACCACGAGACCCGTCACCTTGAAGGCGTACGCACCGGCAGCGAGAACGAGAACGAGGGTCCACGTCATGACATCGCACCCGAAGTTTCCGATCGCGAGTCCCGACGGACTCCGACGAGCACCGCGACCGCCGACAACAGAATCGGCACACCCACCGGTGTGAGCGGAATCGCGACCAGGCACACCACACCGCCGAGCACAGCCGCGACACGGGCCCGGGAGTCGGTGAGAAGCGGCCACAACATGGCCACGAATCCGGCGGGGAAGGCGACGTCGAGTCCGTAGGTGGTGGGATCGAGTGCGCTGCCGGCCAACGCTCCGACGAGGGTGCCGAGATTCCAGAAGAAGTAGAGCGTGGCTCCGGTGAACCAGAAGGCGATTCGCTGGGCGCGCGGATCGGGCTGGGCAACCGACATCGCGGTGGTCTCGTCGATCGTGAGGTGCGCCGCGAGCAAGCGCAGGCCGAGCGAACCCTCGATTCGTCGCGACATCGCCAGGCCGTAGACCCCGTTCCGGGCGGCAAGAAGAAGTGCGCCACCCAACGCCGAGCCGAACGATCCCCCGGAACCGATCACGGACACCGCCGAGAACTGCGACGCTCCGGTGAACACGAGGAGCGAAATCACACACGTCTGCGCGACGGACGATCCGGCCGAGACCGACGCGACGCCGAAGGACACACCGAACACACCCACCGCACCGCTCAACGTGAGGCACGCGATCATCATCGGCCGCAACGATTCGTCGCGCCACCACGGCGTTCGCTGGCGACCGTTCGACATGCCCGAGACACTACGTCGCGACACTTGCTACGGTCGTGGTTCGTGCGGATCCTGATGCTCGCGTGGGACTTGCCACCACATCAACTCACCGGAGTGTCGACACACGTCGAGGGTCTGGCGCGCGCCCTCGCTCGGGCCGGCCACGACGTCGTGGTGCTCGGGCGCGACGACGGACAATCGGACGACGAGCGAGTCATGCCGGGAGTCCGAGTGCTGCGCACATCCACTGATCTACCGTGGCTCCCCGACGACGACGTGGTCGTCAACACCGCGTCGGCCAATCATCACATGGTGCGACTGCTCGCCGATCTCGGTGATTGGCGACCCGACATCGTGCACGCGCACGACTGGAACGTCGCCTGGGCCGCGAACACGATCGCCGGCCTCACCGGCGCTCCACTCGTGGCAACCATCCACGCCACCGAACGCGGACGCCACGGCGGCCACGTCCCACAAGGGATCCCCGCGGCGGTCAACTCGGTCGAATGGTGGCTCGCATGGCAGGCCACCGCAGTCGTGTGCTGCTCGCGATTCATGATGCGCGAAGTCCTCGACGGTTTCGATCTCGACTCCGAGCGGGTGCACCTCATCCCGCACGGCGTCGACACCGACTCGTGGCGGCCGGCTGATCGGGACTCGCCGCGTGATCCTCTCGTACTCGCCTGGGGTCGCGTGCAGTACGAAAAAGGATTCCAGGTTCTCGCTCAGGCGATGGCGCGCCTCCGCGGGCGAGTGCCGCGCATCAACTGCATCATCGCCGGGCGTGGTCCGTACCTGGCCGAACTGCAGAGCCAAGTCGATCTCGAGGGAGTCGGCGACATCGTTCAACTTCCGGGATTCGTACCGGACTCCGAACTACGGGCTCTCCTCCGCCGCGCGGGTTGCGTGGCGATTCCGTCGCTGTACGAACCGTTCGGCATCGTCGCACTCGAGGCCATGGCCGCCGACGCGCCGCTCGTCGCCGCGCGCACGGGCGGACTCGCCGAGATCCTCGAGGGCACCGACGCCGGACTCCTGTTCGAACCCGGTAACGCGGCGCGCCTCGCCGAGACCATCGAAGGCCTGCTGTCCGATCCGCAACTCGCCGTTCAGCTGCGTGCCAGCGCCCAACGACTCCTCGAAGCCCACTACTCCTGGGACGCGATCGCCGAGACGACGACCGCGCTCTACGAGCGAACTCTCAGCGGCCGGTGAACTCGGCCTTGCCCGGGCCGTTCTCGAGGAAGCTCTTCACGCCGATCCGACTGTCCTGCGTGCGGAACGACTCGACGAACAATTCGCGTTCGAGCAACAGTCCATCGGTCAACGTCGCCGACAGACCGTCGTCGACCGCGCGCTTGACGAGCGACTGCGACACCAAAGCGCCACGGGCGACGTCGGCCGCCAGCGATCGCGCCCGTTCGGTGAGAGCGTCGTGGGGCACGACTTCGTCGGCGAGACCGATACGCAGTGCTTCATCGGCCTTCACCTGCCGACCGGTGATCATCATCTCCTTGGCACGACTCGGGCCCACCAGACGCGGCAGGCGCTGAGTGCCTCCGCCGCCAGGAATGATGCCGAGGAGGATCTCGGGCTGGCCGAACACGGCCTTCTCGCTCGCGATGCGGTAGTCGCACGAGAGCGCGAGTTCGCATCCGCCACCGAGCGCGTACCCGCTCACCGCCGCGATGACGAAACACGGGATGGCCGCGATCGCATCGAGCGCGCGATGGAAAGCCGGACCGATGGTCGCGGCTTCGTCGGGCCCGCCGAACTCGGCGATGTTGGCGCCGGCGGCGAAGATTCGTTCGCCGCCAGTGACCACAACCGCCCCCGGCGGATCGAGCGTGAGTTCGGCCGCCACTGCTTCGAGCCGTGCGAGGACGGCCAGGCTCAGCGCGTTGACCTTCGGGTTGTTGAGCGTCACGACGGCCACGCCATCGCTGCCGCGCTCGACGAGAACCAGATCGGTGTCGGTCATTGTGATCGCTCCTCTACCTTCGGCATGACGATTGACTTCACGATCGGTTTCAGGCGCCGACCGACTTCAACATTTCGTCGGCGGCCGACCACGGATCGACGGTTCGTTCGACGACGCCATCGGTCAGTTGATCCCACCGCTCTCCGGTGCAGATCTCGCGCGCCCGCTGTTCGAGACGCCGTGCGACGATTTCGCGCAACTCCTCACGGAGACGGAAGCGACGGCGCCTTTCGAGCTCGCCATTGGCGGCGATGAATGCCCGATGCTCGTGGACCTTCTCCCACAACGCCGGGACTCCTTCGCCGGTCGATCCGATGGTGGGCACGATCGGTGGACGCCACGATCCGTCGGGAATGTCGGAGAGATCGAGCATCTGCTCGAGATCGCGCCGTGTCTCGTCGACGCCCTTGCGATCGGCCTTGTTGATCACGAAGACATCGGCGATCTCCATGAGACCAGCCTTGTTGGCTTGTACCGAGTCGCCCCATCCCGGATTGACGACGACGATCGTCGTGTCGGCCTTCCCCGCGATCTCGACCTCGACCTGTCCGACCCCGACGGTTTCGACGAGGACCCACAGGCGGCCGACGGCGTCGAGGAGACGAATGGCTTCCGGCGCCGCCAGCGACAAACCACCCAGATGACCACGAGTCGCCATGGAGCGGATGAACACACCTTGGTCGGTCGCGTGATCCTGCATCCGGACGCGATCGCCGAGGATCGCACCACCCGTGAACGGTGACGACGGATCGATCGCGAGGACGGCAACTTCGATCTCCTGGCGACGCAGATGGCCGATGAGCGCCGACGTGAGCGTGCTCTTGCCGGCGCCCGGTGCACCGGTGAGACCCACGGTGTAGGCATTCCCGCCGCGCGGATACGAGAGTCGCCCGATCGTGCGGGCCGCCTCGCCTCCTTGTTCGATGAGAGACAGCAGTCGCGCCAACGCGCTGCGGTCTCCTTCCTGGGCAGCGTGGAAGAGAGTCTCGGGATTCCGGTCGCGCCGGTTCACACGTTCACCACTTCGGTGACCCCGTCGACCCGATCGCGCATGATGCGCTCGATGCCCTGTTTCAAGGTCTGCGTCGAGGCCGGGCAGGTCCCGCACGCTCCGACGAGAGTCACGGTGACGATTCCCGTGGTCTCGTCGACTTCTTTCAACTCGATGTCTCCCCCATCGGCCTGCAGGGCCGGGCGGATCACTTCGATGGTCTCTTCGACCTGTGCGCGCATCGTGCTCATGATGAGTCGCCGGACACCGAACGGGGCGCCAGACGACGTAGATCGTAGAGTCAGGAGACGTGAGAACCACCGACCCGGGCCGTGAGTCATGACTCCCTTCTGCGCCCTCGTGGCCCATCAGGGCGGATGGGACGAAATCCTCTTGGTCGCCGGTCCGATCGCAGTGATCGTGGGTCTGCTCGTCCTCGTGAAGAAGCGGCTCGACCGCGGCAATTGACCGTCAGGTTGCGGGCTCGATACGAGCACCGAGAGCGACCAGGCGCCCCAACAGATCGTCGTAGCCGCGCTCGACGTGTTCGAGACCCGAGATGATCGTGCGCCCATCGGCGGCGAGTCCGGCAACCACCAGGGCGGCACCGGCGCGAATGTCGGGAGCGACGACCGCGGCTCCGCGCAGCTGATCGACTCCGTGGACCACGGCGTGGTGGCCATCGGTGCGGATGTCGGCACCGAGTTTCGACAGTTCTTCGACGTAGCGAAAACGGCCGGGATACAGATTCTCGGTCATCACACCGACCCCGTCGGCCACCGCCATCATCGTGACGAGCAGCGGTTTGTAGTCCGTCGCCACCCCCGGATACGGAAGGGTCTGGACGTCGACGTTGCGGAGTCGGCCGTTCACCGCCACCCGGACACCATCGGCACTCGGGATCACGTCGACCCCCATGTCGGAGATCTTCCGGAGGAACATCTGCATGTGATCGGCCCGCGCGCCGCGCACGAGGACGTCACCACCCACCACGGCAACCGCCGCCATGTACGTCGCGGCTTGGATTCGATCGTTCACGACGGCATGCGAGACCGGCCGCAGCGAACCACGCTCGACCCCCTCGACGACGATGACCGACGAGCCGATGCCGTCGATACGCGCGCCCATCTCGACGAGCAGCTGACACAGGTCGGCGACTTCGGGTTCGCGCGCCGCGTTGCGGACCGTCGTCACGCCCTCGGCGTGAACCGCCGCGCACACGATGTTCTCGGTCGCACCGACCGATGGAAAATCGAGGGAGATGTCGGCGCCTCGAAGGCGTTCGGCCACGGCCTCGATGTGATCGACGGCGGTTTCGAAGGAAGCCCCCATCGCGGTCAGGCCAGCGATGTGCATGTCGATCGGCCGTGCACCGAAGTCGTCACCCCCGGGCATGTCGAGGCGAACGTGGCCGCAACACGCGAGAAGAGGTCCGAGAACATTGATGGACGCGCGAATGCTCTCGACTTGTTCGGATGGTGCGCTGTCGAGCACTCGTCCGCGATTGACGAGGATCAACTCGTGGACATCGGGGACGTACGTGACATCGATACCGAGCGAGCCCAGAAGAGAACCCATGGTTCGAACGTCGGAGATGTCGGGAACGTTCGACAGCCGATGCTCGCCGACCGCGTACAGCGAACCAACCATCAACTTGAGCACCGAGTTCTTGGCGCCGGGCACCACGACCTCTCCGTGAAGAGGCCCGCTTCGGTGCACCACGATGCGGTCCATAGACCTCCCAGTATGCTCGCCCCGTGGGTGGCGCGA
>CAYNKE010000014.1:0-16096 GCA_964397715.1 uncultured Bifidobacterium sp.
TGCGTCGGCTCCGGTTCCGGGTCACGGTCAACACCGACAACCGACTCATGAGCAACACGGGCATGTCGAAAGAGTTCGCCCAGTTGTCGGACGCCTTCGGCTGGGCCACCGACGACTTCGAGTGGCTCACCATCAACGCCATGAAGAGCGCCTTCGCCCCGTTCCCCGAGCGCCTGCGGATCATCAGCGGCCTCATCAAGCCCCGCTACGCCCTGCTCCGTGCCGAGCAGACGTTGGGAGCCGCGGCCCGCTGATCTGGAACAATGGGCTCATGCCCGTCGAAGTCCACGTCGTCGATCACCCGCTCATCGCCGATTCGCTCACCCGAATCCGCGACGCCAGCACCCCGAACGCACTCTTCCGCCAAGAACTCGAGCGCGTCGGAATTCTTCTTCTCGCCGAGGCCACCCGCGATCTGGCCACCAAGGCGGTTCGCGTGCAGACTCCGCTCACCGAGACCGACGGACGCGCACTGTCGTCGCAGCCCGTCGTGGTTCCGGTGTTGCGGGCCGGCCTCGGCTTCGTGCACGCCGCCCAGGAACTCATGCCCAACGCCGATGTGGGCTTCGTCGGCATCAGCCGTGACGAGCACACGTTCCAACCCAAGCCGTACGTCAACAAGTTGCCCGAATCGCTCGCCGGCCGGACGTGCATCGTGCTCGACCCGATGCTCGCGACCGGTGGTTCGCTCGCTCACGCGGTCGAACTGCTGCTCGAGCGCCACGCCACCGGCCCGATCATCGTGGTCTGCGTGCTGGCCGCGCCCGAAGGCATCGAGTTCCTGCGCAAGCAGGGATCCAATCTGAAGATCTACACCGCGTCGATCGACGAGCGTCTGAACGAGAACGCGTTCATCGTTCCCGGTCTCGGTGACGCCGGAGACCGTCAGTTCGGTGCTCCGCACTGACGACCGATCGCCTACCTTCTTCGTCCATGCGCGTCGTCGTCTGTCGCCAGTTCGGTCCGCTCGATGATCTCGTGATCGAAGAGCGTCCGTCGCCCGATCTCTTCCCTGGGTGCGTGCGTGTCGCCGTGAACGCCTGTGGAGTGAACTTCGTCGATGCCCTCTTCGTGCAGGGCAAGTACCAGATCAAGCCGCCCACACCGTTCGTGCCCGGCATGGAAGTCGTCGGCCGGGTCACCGAAGTCGCGCCCGATGTGAGCGGTGTGGCACTGGGCGCGCGGGTCTTCGCCAACGTCGGCCTCGGAGGATTCGCGAGTGAAGCCATGGTCGCGGCCAAGCGGGTCATGATCCTGCCCGACAATCTGTCCGACGGTCAGGCCGCGACGTTCATGCAGAGTTATCTCACCGCTTGGTTCGCCCTCGTCGAACGTGCGCGCGTCGAGGCCGGCAAGTGGCTTCTCGTGATCGGCGCCGGAAGCGGTGTGGGTCTCGGTGCCGTCGACGTCGGCCACGCACTCGGTCTGCGTGTCATCGCCGTCGCATCGTCCGACGAGAAGCGACGGCTCGCGACCGAACGCGGCGCCGAGGCAGTGATCGATTCCCGACTCTCGCCCGACGAGATCAAAGAGAAGGCCAAGGAGTTGTCCGGTGGCGGGGTCGACTACATCTACGACCCGGTGGGCGGCGAGCTCGGCGAGGTGTCGCTGCGTGCCCTCAACGACGACGGCCAGTATCTCGTCATTGGATTCGTCGGCGGTATTCCGCGACTACCGGCCAATCACGTTCTGTTGCGCAACCGTCGTGTCACTGGCGTCGACTGGGGCGGTTGGGCCGGCAAGAACCCGGGCCTCAACGACCGCATGCTCGCCCAGGTTCTCGATCTCATCGCTGCCGGCCGCCTGCGGCCGGTCGAACCAATTTCCTATCCCCTCGCCGATGCGGCGCGCGCGCTGCACGATCTCGAGGATCGCAAGGTCGCCGGCAAGATCGCACTGGTGCCGTAGGAACTCGGCCCATGCGCATGCTGTTTCCGTCACCGGGTGAGGTGACGATCCCCGAGGCGTACGACGGTTCGCACCGCCGCGCATTCGCCGACCGTCCTTGGATCGTCATGTCGATGATCGCTACCGCCGATGGAGCGATCGCCCTGGAGGGTTCGTCGGCACTGTTGGGCGGACCCGCCGATCGGGACGTGTTCTTGTTCCTGCACCGGTCGGCCGACACCGTGTTCGTGGGCGCCGAGACGGTCCGAGCCGACGTGTACTCACCGCTGCCTCCGAATCAGCGTCTCGTCGTCATGTCGTCGAGTGGCGACCTCGGGCGCAACTCCGAGGCTCTCCTCGCCGCACCGAACACTCGCGTGGTGGCCGGAGACGTTCGCGACGTCGTCGGAACGCTCGAAGGCGAGGTGTGCGTGCTCGAGGGAGGCCCCACGCTCAACGGTCAGATGCTCGCCGCCGATCTCGTCGACGAGGTGTGCCTCACCATCGCTCCTCGCTTCATCGCCGGTCGTAGCGACCGCGTCGCCGAAGGCGCCTGGGCCATGCGTGAGCCATGGCAACTCGCCCACGTGTGCGAAGAAGACGGCTTCGTGTTCCTGCGCTACTTGCGCGGCGCCTAGGGCGTGCCGAAGCGCGACAACGTCTTGACCGGGGGCCGAACCATCACGTTGAGCTGCACGTCGTCGCCGCTCTTGCGACGAAGCGTGGGCACGGCTTCAGCGAGCACTGGTGCATCGGGCACGCGCGACAACAACGTGGCGGCCACCTCGGCCGCCTGGATGGCGAGCGTCTCGAGTTTGTGGTGGCGGTGGAGTCGCACGCCGAGGTCGACTTGTCCGAGGCTGTCGATGCCGAACTGCTGATACATGTCGATGAGCAGGCCGATCTCAACTCCCCAACCAGTCGCGAACGGGATCGACTCCAGCATCGTGCGCCGACCGGCGTACTCACCGGCGAGCGGCTGCTGCATCTCGGCCAATTCGGGGAAGAAGAGCGACAACAGCGGTCGGGCGACCAGTTCGGTGGTCCGACCTCCGCCGCCGAGGTGGGACGGACGCTCGTAACTCGCCTTCACGAGGCCGAGCTGATCGTCGAGAAGGAGAGGAATGACGAGCCTCACGATCCACTCGGGAGTGAAACTGGTGAGGTCGCCGTCGCACCACACGACGATGTCGCCTTTCGACGCCACGAGGCTGGCCCACAAGGCGTTTCCTTTTCCGTGCGCCGAACCGTGGAAGAAGTGCACGTAGTCGACCGGTACGACGGTCGCGCCGGCTTCGGTCGCCACTTCGGCGGTGCCATCGATCGATCCGTCGTCGAGCACGATCAACTCGTCGACGAGCGTGCCGACGAGGGCGTCGCTGATCATGTGAACGAGATCGCCAATCGTCTCGGCCTCGTTGCGGCACGGAATGCACACCGACACGGTGGTGTCGCCCTTGAGCGCCATCGCCGTGGACAGATCCCATCCGATCGGATCGAACGTCTTCATCGTCTCCTCAGCCGCCCTAGCCTGACGCCATGTTCTTGTACGGCGTCGTGAACGCGTCTCCCGACTCGCTCAACACCGATTCAATAGCCACCGACGCCGCGTCCGCTACTCGTCGAGGTGAATATCTGCTGTCGCACGGATGTCAGGGAATCGACCTGGGTGGTCAAGGTTCCACCGACGCGGCAACGGTCGTTCCCTGGCAAGACGAGTGGGATCGCCTGCGCGACATCGTGAAAGCGTTGGCCGCCTTCGGAGTTCCGTTGAGTATCGATTCGTGGAAACCCGAGGTCACCCGCCTCGCTCTGGAGAGCGGTTGCACCGTCATCAACGCCGCCGATGGAATGCAGACCGACGAGATGTGGCGCGTGGCCGCCGACTTCCAGGTTCCGATCGTGCTTCCCTTCCTGTCGGGCCCCAATCCGCGCCAGATGCAACTCGTCGTGGACGATCCGGTCGGCGTCATGATCTCGTTCTTCGACGAACAACTCCGAGTCGCCGATCGATACGGACTGCGCGATCTCTGCATTCTCGATCCGGGCACGGGGTTCGCGCCGTCCAACTGGCCGTGGGAGGAGCGCTTCGTCTACCAGAAGCGCGTCTACTCCAATCTCGGCGAACTGCGTCGCTTCGGGCTGCCGCTCTACATCGCTCTGCCGTGGAAGGAGACCGCGCAGCACGACGAATTGCTGACGATCGTCCTGCAGCAGCGTCCCGAGTACGGTCGCGCGCATTATCCGGAGAAGATCCGGCGCGTCGAGGCCGCACTCGGCCTCGGCTGATCGGTCGGCCTCAGGCCAAAGGGCCACGGGGATAGACGGCGTCGGGAGGCAGGTTGGTCTCCCAACCGGCCGGGCACCGCTCCGGCGCCACTTCGCTCAATGGCGCAAGCACGAAACGCCGCTCGGCGTAACGCGGATGCGGCACCGCCAAGTTGCCACCCTTGATCACCACGTCGTCGAAGAACAGCAGATCGAGATCGAGCGTGCGCGGACCCCAGTGGATCGTTCGAGCGCGACCCGCGTCGGCCTCGATGCGATGCAACCACCGCAGCACCGCATACGGATCCATCTCGGTCTCGATCTCGACCACCATGTTCAAGTAGGCGCCCTGATTCTCCGGGCCACCCACCGGATCGGTCTCGAACACCTGCGACATCCGGCGAACCGACGCACCCAGACGATCGATTGCGAAACGCAGATACGACTCGCGGTCACCCAGGTTGGTGCCGAGCGCGATGATCGCCCGGTGCGCCGTCAGCGGCGCCGACGAAGCACGGGTGCGATGGATACGAACCGCCGATGATCCGACGTCTTCGGGAATCGGAGGGCGCAATTTCGTGAGCGTGAGATCGACCGCGTTCACGTGGGCGAACGACAACACCATGTCGGCCATGCGCTGGGCCAGTCGTTCGAGCAGTTGATCGTTCGACTTGCGGGCGACTTCGGCGACCTGCATGCACACTTCGCCGTAATGCACCGTCTCGGTCAGATCGTCGCTCTGGCCCGCATCGGTGAGATCGGCGTGGATGTCGATGTCGACGCGCAGCGGCTGAGGAGCCTCGCGCTCGTGATCGAGCACTCCGATGAGTGCCATCACGCGCAGGTCGTTGACGAGGATGTGATCCGTCACCGGGCACACGGTACCGTTGAGACATGGCAACCGATACGTCCGTGTCGACCTTCGATCCGCAGCGCGTCATCACCGATCTCGAAAGCCTGGCCGCTCGCACCGGTGGCCCCGCGGGTTCGCGGCGGTTGGCCTGGACACCCGAATGGGTCGAGGCGCGCAACCTTCTGCGCGAACATCTGGCCACCCTTCCCGTCGACGTCGAGGTCGACGAAGCCGGAAACCTGTGGGCCTACTTGCGCGGCGAGAGCACCGACACTCTCGTGGTCGGAAGCCACCTCGACAGCGTGCCCAAGGGTGGCTGGCTCGACGGCGCGCTCGGCGTGATGGCCGGTCTCGAATTGCTCCGCTCTCTGGCCGCCGAGGGCACTCCCCCGATCACCGTCGCCCTCGTCGACTGGGCCGACGAGGAAGGTGCGCGCTTCTCGCGTTCGCTCTTCGGTTCGGCCGCGTTCATGGGCACCGTCGACCCGAAGATCCTCGCCGGGCTCGTCGACAAAGAGGGCAATCGACTCGTCGACGTCCTGCCGCAACACGGGGTCGACATCGATCGTCTCGACGGTGCGCAACGCCGTCAGGAGAACGTGAAGGCTTACGTCGAGGTGCACATCGAACAGGGCCCGGTCCTCGAGTCGATGGGTCTGGGCATCTGCACCGTGACCGGAACCAAGGGCATCGAGCGCGAACGCCTCGTCTTTCGTGGTCAGGCCGCCCATGCCGGCACCATGCCGATGCCGATGCGCCGCGATTCGTTCCGTGCGGCGTCGCGTTTCGCCCTGGCCGTCGCCGAGATCGGCGATCGCCACGACGGCGTGACCACTGTCGGCGCGGTCGCCTGCAAGCCCGGCGTCGTCACCGCGGTGGCCGGCGAGACCGCGATCACTCTCGACATGCGCCACATCGACGCCGACGAGTTGGCCGCGATGTTCGCCGAGAGCAAGGCCGCGGCCGACGAAGCGGCCGCCGCCGAGGGGTGCACGGTCGAATGGGAGCACATCTTCCGCATTCCGCCGATGCCGTTCCACCCGCTTCTGCTCGACGCCGCTCGCGAGAGCGTGCGCGAGGTGGAAGGACACGACGTCGAGCTACCGAGTGGCGCGTTGCACGACGCGAGCGAGACCGCACGTTCGATCCCGACCGTGATGATCTTCTCGTCGTCGACCAACGGACTCAGCCACACCGCCGAGGAGGACACTCCGCGTGATCACCTCGTGATGGCGGCCGACGCGTTCGACCGCACCTGTCGGCGGGCGATCGAACTCGTGCGCTCCGGGCGCATCTGACCCGAGCAGTCGAGGCGCGAAGTCACTAGCCGCGCTTGGACTGAAGTAGCGCGGTGACGGCCTTGCCGTCGGCCTTGCCCTTGGACGCCTTCATGATCGCGCCCACCAGAGCGCCCATGGCTTTCTCTTCACCCGCGCAGTACTTGGCCCAGGCATCGGGCTGGGCGGCGATGACTTCGTCGACCATCGACTCGAGTGCTCCGGTGTCCATCGCTTCGAATCCCTTGGCCGCGGCAATGGCGGCGGCATCGCCACCGCCGTTGGCGACGATCTCAGCGAGCACCGTCTTGGCCTGTGTGGACGTGAGCTTGCCGGTCGTCTCGAGGACGATCATCGCGGCGAGATCGGCCGCCGGCACCGCGGGCGACGCACCCTGCTCGGCGTAGGCCTCCTTCACATGTACGAGAGCCCGTGACGCATCGGCCCCCGACCCGGCGACCGCGAGCACGTAGTCGTCCTGCCCACGCTCGACCACGACCATCACGGCTTCGCCGTCCGCCGGCGCGCCGGTGGCCGCCGACAACCTCGCCCGACGCTCGCGGGGCAACATCGGCAAGGCCGCGCGTACCGCTTCGATCCAGGACGACTCAGGAGCGAGGGGCACGAGGTCGGGTTCGAGGAAGTAGCGATAGTCGTCGGCGTCTTCCTTGGTGCGCAAGGTGTGGGTGCGACCATCGGTCTCGTCCCAGTGGCGAGTTTCCTGACGCACCTTCTCGCCACCTTCGATCAGGGCGATCTGACGGCGCGCCTCGTACTCGATCGCCCGGCCGAGCGAACGCACCGAGTTGACGTTCTTGATCTCGCAGCGAGTACCGAGGGGGGCGCCGGGTTTGCGAACGCTCACGTTGGCGTCGCAGCGCATCGAGCCTTCTTCCATCTTGGCGTCGGAGGCCCCGATGGCCACGAGGATCTGGCGCAGTTCGGTGACGTATTGCCGCGCTTCGTCGGGTGTGGCGATGTCGGGACGACCGACGATCTCGACCAGCGGGACTCCGGCACGGTTGAAGTCGATCAGCGAGTAGTCGGACCCGTGAATGCGTCCACCACTTCCGCCGATGTGCGTGCTCTTGCCCGTGTCCTCTTCGAGATGAGCGCGCTCGACGCCGATGCGCTTGCCGCCCGGCAGTTCGAGCCAGCCGTCGATGTTGAGCGGCACGTCGTACTGGGAGATCTGGTACGCCTTCGGCATGTCGGGGTAGAAGTAGTTCTTGCGATGGAACGTGCACGGCTGAACCGTGCAGTTGAGCGCGAGGCCGATCCGCATCGCGAGTTCGACCGCCTGACGATTGAGAACGGGGAGGGCACCGGGCAGGCCGAGGGTGACCGGATCGATGTGCGTGTTGGGTTCGTCACCGAATCGATTGGCGCTGGCCGAGAACAACTTGGTGGCCGTCGCGAGCTCGACGTGGACCTCGAGACCCACGACCAACTCGTAGCCGTCGATCATGTACGTGCCGTTCGACTGCGTGTCGCTCACTTCGCACCTCCCGGTGCGACACGCTCGAGATGGGCGGCCACCTGGAACATGACCGATTCTCCGAGCGTCGGAGCGAGAATCTGAACTCCCACCGGAAGTCCGTGGGCTCCAGTCCCGAACGGAACGCTCATGGCGGGATGACCGGCCAAGTTCGTCGGAATCGTGAACACGTCGCACAAGTACATCGACAACGGGTCGTCGACCTTGGCCCCGACCGGGAACGCGACGATGGGCGAGGTGGGTGTCAGCAACACATCGGCCTTCTGATAGGCGCGGGCGAAGTCGTCGGAGATCAGGCGGCGCACCTTGAGCGCTTTGCCGTAATAGGCGTCGTAGTAGCCCGCCGACAGCGCGTACGTGCCGAGCATGATGCGACGCTTCACTTCGTCGCCGAAGCCCGCCGCGCGGGTGGCCATGTACATCGCGTTGGTGTCGGCCGATTCGACGCGCATTCCGTAACGCACTCCGTCGTATCGAGCGAGATTGCTGCTCGCTTCGGCCGGGGCGATGAGGTAGTACGCCGTGAGGCCGTACTTCATGGAGGGCAATTCGACGTCGATGATCGTGGCGCCCGCGGCGGCGAGAGCGTCGAACGCCTCGGCCAGCCGAGCCTCGACTTCGGGGTCGCTTCCACCGGGAAGATCGGTGATTCGGCCGACGCGCAGTCCCTTCACGTCACGGCCGAGGGCCGATTGCAGCGACAGTGCAGGCTGCGGAATCGAAGTGCTGTCGAGCGGATCGTGACCGCTCATCGCTTCGAGCAGCACCGCGGCGTCGCGAACGTCGACCGAGAACGGGCCGATCTGATCGAGACTGCTCGCGAACGCCACCAATCCGTAGCGACTCACGGTTCCGTACGTGGGCTTGACACCCACGACTCCGCACAAGGCCGCTGGCTGGCGGATCGATCCACCGGTGTCGCTTCCCAGGCTCGCGGCGGCGAATCCGGCGGCGACCGCCGCGGCACTGCCACCACTCGAGCCACCCGAGACACGTGTCGTGTCGTGCGGGTTGTAGGTGACGCCGAACGCCGAGTTCTCGGTACTCGATCCCATTGCGAACTCGTCGAGGTTGGTCTTGCCGACGAACACCGCACCGGCTTGCGCCAGGCGCGTGACGACCGTGGCGTCGTACGGGGGCTTCCAGCCTTCGAGAATGCGCGACGAGCAGGTGGTGGGAACACCGCGCGTGCACATGTTGTCCTTGAGAGCGATCGGAACTCCGGCGAGCGGACCCGGATCACGCCCAGCTTTCACGTCGGCGTCCACCTTCTCGGCCATGGCCCGCGCCTGATCGCGCGTCACCAGATTGAACGCGTGGATCTGCGACTCGCGCTCGCCGATACGAGTCAGGTACTCGTCGAGGACAGCGACCGCTGACAGCGATCCGTTGCGTACCGCGGCGGCAATATCGACGGCGTTGGACGGTGCGGCCACGTCAGCCCTCGAGTCCGATGATCGGCGGAACGCGGAACCGACCGTCCTCGGCGGCCGGCGCGGCGGCCAGGACTTCGTCACGGTCGAGCCCGGGCTTCACGACGTCGTCGCGCATCACGTTGACGAGCGGATACGGCTGGGTCATCGGCTCGGTCGTGGCCAGATCGAGGGAGTCGATGTCGGCGAAGTGCTCGAGCATGCCGGCGAGTTGGTTGGTGAGGCGATCGACTTCGGCGGACGTGACGTCGAGGCGTGCCAGACGGGCGACCTTGGCCACCGTCGCCGGTGTGATGCGAGCCGAAGAAGAACTGTTCACTGATTCGGGAGCGGCGTCGGGCACAGCGTCCGATTCTACGAGCCGGACAGGTGCAGCAGCACGGCTCGATCGGGCCATTGGGCCGGAATCGAGAGTCCGATCGACGCGAGTTCTCGCCCGGTGAGGCGTACCGAGTCGATGGATCGGCCGAGCAGCGACGAGACCGTGTACGTGCAGTCGTCGAGGAGCCCGGGCAGTCGAACCGAGAGCGGCAACAGAGAATCGGGGGTCTCGGTTTGTGCGATCGAGATCAGAGCTTCGCGACGGTTCACGGCATAGACGCCCTGCACCACCAGACCGGAACCGGCGTCGAAGCGAACGGTGTCACCGCGATGAAGGAGCCGACGCCACGTCTTGTACGCGTCGATTCCGACCCGCAACTCGTCGAGTTCTCCCGACGTCATCGCGGTGACGTCGGCTTCGACACCCAGGTGGCCGAAGAACGCGGTGATCACGCGGTACGCCATCGAGTGACGCCGACCCGTGCTGTGCGCCGGCGACGGACCGATGTGCGAGCCCATGACTTCGGGTGGAATCACCATCGACGCGCCACGCTGAATCCGCTGCCGGACCGCCGCATCGTTGTTGTCACTGGTCCAGAAGCGCTCGACTCGCGAGAGGATCCCGAAGTCGATGCGACCTCCCCCCGACGCGCACGACTCGAATTCGACCGCGGGGTGACGCGATCTCAAAAGGTCGAGCAGACGGTACGTCGCGAGGGTCTGCTCGTGGGCCGCCGACTTTCCGTCGGCACCGCTCCCCTGGACGACCCAGCGATTCATGTCCCACTTGACGTACGCGATGTCGTGGTCGGCGAGCAGAGCATCGAGTTGCGCCGAGATGTGCGCGAAGGCGGCGGCGTTCGTGAGATCGACGACCAGTTGCTCGCGACCGAGAACGGGTTCGTACCCATCGGTGTCGAGGATCCAGTCGGGATGTTCGCGGGCCAGATCGGAGTCGGGATTGACCATCTCGGGTTCGATCCAGATGCCGAATTCCATGCCGAGTCTCCGAACATGGTCGACGAGCGGACCGAGACCATGCGGATACACCTCGGACGACACGCGCCAATCGCCGAGACCCGACGAACTCGAACGCCGCGAGCCGAACCAGCCGTCGTCGAGCACGAAGCGCTCGACACCGACCGCGGCCGCGGTGTCGGCGAGAGCCTTCAACCGATCTTCGCGGTGGTCGAAGTAGACGGCTTCCCACGTGTTGAGGTGGACTGGCCGCGGACCGAGTTCGCGGGGCAGTCGGCGGCGGGCTTCGCGATGGAACGCCCAACTCGCGGCGGTGAAACCCGATGCCGAGTACACACCCACGACGTCGGGGGTCGTGAACGATTCGCCGGGGTAGACACAGATCTCGCCGGGATGGAACAACTCGCCCAACTGCACGTAGCGGCGATCATCGGCGAGACGCTCGGCGTACGTGACGTGATTGCCGCTCCACGCGAGGTGCAGACCCCAGACCTCGCCGTTCCATTCGTCGGCCCCCGACTCGCATGCGAAGACGAACGGCGGATGTTCGTGAGAAGTTCGGCCGAGGCGATTCTCGGCGGTCCAGGCGCCACGCGGCCACATGAACCGCTCGAATCGGAACTCGTCCGACCACCGACCCGAGAACGTGCCCAGATCGCTCACGTGCGCGGCGAGCGGAATCGACACGCCGAAAGCGTCGAGCATGTACGGCGTGTCTCCGCTGTTCTCCACGCTCACTGACGCAATGAATGCACCGCCCGAAGTGAGTCGGACGGTCGTGGTGAGAGCCAACTCGGCCACCGGGTCGACTCCACGCACGACGATGCTCGGGTGGGTACCGCTCGCCTCGTCCGGGTTCACGTGGTGCGATTGGTAACGGAATCGCGGTGACCACATCCGGCCGCCGCGCCGGTGACCGGCCAGGCCGGGTCGGCCGGGAAAGCCGTCACCGTGCATCGGGACGACAGTGATGGGGGCCAGCACGTCGATCGTGCCCGGCGGGGCCGGAATCGGCTTTGGCTCCTCGGGAACGCGATCGAGAGGCCGACCCCAGTGGCGGATCACCGGGACGCCGGACGAGCAGTCGACGACGAGGCTCACGTGCTCGTTGCGCAGGTGCTCGATCACACCAATTCCCTATCTCCTCGACGATCGTTTCGGCAACCCTTCGGCAACCGGCGCGATACTCCGGGTGTCAGAATGAGCGCGATGAACGGACCTGATGTGCGCACCGACCCGTTCCTCGGCACCGTCGTCCACGTGGTGGGCCACCGCCAGACTCGGCCGAACCTCCCGACCAACCGCGACTCCTCCGAGTGCCCGTTCTGTCCCGGTGGCCTCGAAGCCCCCGAGTCCTACGACGTGCGCTGGTTCCCCAACCGCTGGCCGGCCATGCCGGGCGAACGTTGCGACGTCGTGCTCTACACCCCGATCCACGATGCGACTTTTTGGTCACTCGGCACTTCGGGAGTCCGCAAGGTCGTCGACCTGTGGGCCGAACGCTCGAGCGCCCTCGGCGCGCGCGACGACGTCTCGTACGTCCTCGTCTTCGAGAACCGCGGCGCGTCGGTCGGTGCCACGATCTCGCATCCGCACGGCCAGATCTACGCCTACGATCACGTCCCCGATCGACCCCGCCGCTCGTTCGACGCGCACTGGCATCCGTCCTCCGAAGAGACCGAGCGTCGCGTCGTCGCCAACACCTCCTGGACGTGCGACGTTCCCGTCGCGTCCGAATATCCGCTCGCCCTCTCGATCGCTCCCGTCACGCGAACCGGCGACTTGCCCTCGCTCGACGATCGTCAGCGAAACGATCTCGCATCGATGCTCGTCGACGTGTTCGAGCGCCTCGATCGACTGTTCGACGAGCCGCTTCCGTACATGATGTGGATCAACCAGCGGCCATTCGACGGAACACGCCGCGATGCCTGGATGAGCATCGACATCGTCTCGCCCTGGCGACAGCGCGGCCTCGCCCGGTTCATCGCCGCCGCCGAGATCGGCGCCGGCGAATACTTCAATCCGGTCGTCCCCGAAGACCTCGCCCGGCGACTCCGAGAACTCAGCCGCTGAAAGGCGCGAAGTTCGGCGAACGCTTGTCGAGGTACGACTGCACGCCTTCTTGGAAGTCGGCCCGCTTCAGCGATTCGTTCATCAGCGGAAGCGAACGGGCCGTGGCTTCGTCGGCCGACGCCGCGTGGTCGCCGTAGAGCTGCTTCTTCATCACGGCCCAACTCGTGGGGCTGCAGTTCTGCGCGAGGTCCGACGCGTACGCGAGGGTGTGATTCATCAACTGGTCGGGGGCCACCACCGCGTTGACGAGACCCATCTCGCCCGCCTCATCAGACGTGAACACGCGGCCCGACAACAGCAGATCGAGCGCGCGCGGCAGACCGACCAGACGCGGAAGTGCCCACGACGCGCCGTACTCGGCGATGAGACCACGGCGACTGAACGCCGTCGTGAACTTGGCTCCCGATGCCGCGAAGCGGATGTCGCAGAACATCGCGAGCACCAGACCGACACCAGCCGCGGCACCGTTGATCGCGGCGATGACCGGCTTCGGATAGTCGACGAGTTCGCTATAGCGGCGCGATCCGACCGCGGCCCCCGAGCCACCGCTCGGATTGCTGCGAATCTGGTTGAGCGTGTCCATGTCGGCGCCCGGACAGAAACCACGACCGGCTCCGGTGATCACGACGACGCGGATGTCGTCTCGAGTCCGGGCCTCGTCGATCCGCGCCCAGAATCGCTCGGCGATGAGTCCGCTCCATGCGTTGAGGCGATCGGGGTTGTTGAGCGTGATGACGCCCACGCCGGCAACGGGAACGTCGAGAAGTGCGTAGTCGCGATCGGTCATGCGTCCGACGGTAGTTCACCGTCGGGTGACGAGCCCGGGGCCGAGGACGAACCGAGATCCGACGCGGACGCCGGGCGCAGGTAGGCCCACACGAGGTACGCCACGCCGCCCACCACCAGGACGATCGCCGTCCATTGATTGAGGCGCAGGCCGCCGCCTTCCTTGGCCGGATCGATGCGCAAGCCCTCGATCCAGAATCGCCCGATGCCGTAGCCGATCGTGTAGCACGCGAGGAGACGAGCCGGCCGCGACGCCAGCATCCGGCGACCGAGCCACACGAGGACGAACGCCAGCACCAGATTCCAGAGCGATTCGTACAAGAAGGTCGGGTGGAAGAGAGTGCCCGGGGGGTATCCCGCCGACGCGACTTTGTTGGCATCGATCTCGAGACCCCACGGAAGATCGGTCGGGCGGCCGAACAACTCTTGATTGAACCAATTGCCCCATCGTCCGATCGACTGGGCGATGGCCAAGGTGGGTGCGACCGCCCACAATGCCAACGGGATCGAGACACCACGTCGGCGGATGTACCAGACACCGACGACGGTGCCGAGGAGAATGCCGCCCGGAATGCCGAGCCCGCCTTTCCAGATCTTCACGATCTCGCTCGGCGAATCGGAGAAGCGATTCCATTCGGTCGCCACGTGATACAGGCGCGCGCCGATGACACCCGCCGGAACCGCCCACATGGCCATCGCCGACACCGTGTCGACGTCGCCGATGCCCGCGGTTCGGAATCGTCGCCCTGACCAGCGCACGGCCACGATCACGCCAATGGCGATCACGAGTCCGTAGGCCCGCAGTTTCACGGGTCCGATCTCGAGCGAGTTGCTCCCCGGACTCGGAATCGACCCGACGATCGAACCGATCAACGCCAGCATGAACGTGCGGCGACTACGACGCCGTGACCTTGGCGGCGAAGGCCACCGAGGACTCGAAGATCAGTTCCTTGTCGAAGTCCTGTGTCGCGACGTGGAAACTGCGGTCGAGAAGAATGCGCTCGACCGGCCCTCCCCACTGCTCGGCCAACTGATCGCTCTGCACCGGGTCGACGACGTGATCGTTCCGCGAGGTGATGAGAAGAAGTGGGACGGTGCACTGCCCGTACTGGGGAACCATCGGCGTGATGCCGTCTTTCACCAACGACACGAGCGGACGCAACGGCGTCTCGGGATACGCGGTCTCCGTCACGTTCGGATCGGCGATGTCGGATCCGATCCCCGGGAAGACCTCGGTCCCTTCGGCGATCAGACCCTCGACCATGTCGATCATCTCTTGCGCTTGCGGTTGGGCCGCCGGGTTCACGCACACGATGCCACTCACTTCGGGGTGCTGCAGCGCGGTCCACAACGTGAGCGAGCCACCCATCGAGAGTCCGGCCACCACGACCTTGTCGACGCGGCTCGCCAGACGCTGATAGGCGGCCTCGACCTCGCCCGACCAATCCGACCACCGCGTCGACAGCATGTCGGACACCGCGGTTCCGTGACCCGGAAGACGGGGCAACTCGACGTGATAGCCAGCCGCGGCGAAGGCCTCGGCGACTCCGCGCATGGATGACGGGTTGCCGGTGAATCCATGGATGCAGAGTGCACCGACCGACTGGTCTCCGTGGTGACTCCAGGCTTCGGCACCCGGGATCACCGGTGCGCTGTCGACGTGTTTGGTCATGGCTCCGTTCTACTCCACGAACGGCAAGACTGACTTCATGGCGGGCCGAAGAAGGACGCGGGAATTCGACCGAGCCGCGTTGCTGGCCGCCGTTCCGCTGGTGGCCGTGATCCCGTTGTGGGCCGTCGCCATGGTGCCCTTCTGGCTCTTGCTCGGTGTGGCGGTCGATGTCTCGTACCCGCTGGCCGCCGCCTTCTACGTGCTGGCTGGCCTTCTGCTATTCGTTCCCGTCGTTCAACGACAGGTCCTGACCCGCCTGGTCGGAGCGCGCCGCCCGACCGCGGAGGAGGCCCCCGCCCTACAACGAGCGTTCGACGAAGTCGCCCAGGCGCTCCACGTGCGCGATCGCGGATTCGCGCTCGGCGTGGTGGACGACGACGCTGTCAACGCGTTCGCATCGGGTGGCCACCTGGTGGTCGTCACGTCGTACGCCGCGCGGCATCTCGAGCACGACGCGCTGTGCGGAGTTCTCGCCCACGAGTTCTGCCACCACCTCGGTTCGCACACCATCGCCCTCACGATGCAGCAGTGGCTCATGCTTCCGGTCACCACACTCGCCCGCCTCGGTTCGTATCTGCGCAACGTGGCGCTCGCCGCGTCCGACACTTTCGCGCGCTCGTCGGGTGCACTTCGCTCGTTGGGCCGAGTCGTCGCCACAGCGTTCAACGGTCTCTCGTGGTTCTTCGAACTCGGAAACATCGCCAGCCGCGCACTCAGCAACGTGGTGGGGCGCTCGGCCGAATTCCGGGCCGATCAACGTGTCATCAGCATGGGGTACGGACGACAACTCGCCGAGGCCCTCCGCCGAACGAACGTCACGAATTCGCGGCCGCGATCCCGCTGGTCGCGACTTCTCGAGACGCATCCTCCCGCACGGACGCGAATCGCGCGGATCGAAGCCTCACTGCGCCGTCGTCGTCCCTGATCGGAATCGATCGTTCGCATCTGCGACGATGATCCGGTGACGCGTCGACAACTCGCCGCCCTCGCCCTCGCCCTCATGATCGGCACGAGCGCTTGCCGATCGAACGACGCCGCCCCGACCTCCAC
>CAYNKE010000014.1:16196-20529 GCA_964397715.1 uncultured Bifidobacterium sp.
CACGAGCGCTTGCCGATCGAACGACGCCGCCCCGACCTCCACGCTCGCCGAGACGGCTACCACATCATCGGTCGCCACGTCATCGGTCGCCACGACCGCGCCGAGCAGCACGTCCACCACGATCTGGACCGGACCACCCACGCTCGCCCCCGGCGCCACGTTGCCCACACCGATCGATCCGCCCAGTGACGACTCCGGTGTCGTCGGTCCGCTGATGGGCACGATCGAGATCCCGGCGCTCATGCTGTCCTCGCCGATCTACGAAGGAATCACCGACTCCACGTTCGACCAAGGTGTGGGTTGGTGGCCCGGTACCGCTCGACCCGGGGAGCCCGGGAACGTGGTGCTCGGCGGTCATCGCACGAGTTCCCCGCGGCCGTTCCGTTACCTCGATCTCCTGAAACCCGGCGACGAAATCATCTTCGACGTCGCGGGCGAATCGTTCGTCTACCGAGTGACCGGAACACAAGTCGTTCGACCCGACGCGATGTGGATCGTCGACCAGACACCACTCGCGACCGCCACGTTGTTCGCGTGCCATCCTCCGGGATCCACCAGAGAACGCATCGTGGTGTTCGCGGTCTTCGATCGTCGGACGTAGCGTGCTCGTCGGATGAGAAACGACCAGACGTTCACTCGCCGCCGCGTCGGATGGTCCCTCGTCGCGGGTCTGCTCATCGCGGCATCGATGCCCCCATGGGGATGGTGGCCGCTCTCGTTCGTCGGGATCACGATGCTCGCGCGACTCGAGCTCACGACCGCGCGGGGCCGCGACCGGTTCGTGATCGGCTTGGTGGCCGGCTTCGGTTGGTTCGTCCCGGCTCTCTCGTGGATGTGGTTCCTGACCGCACCCGGCTATCTGATCGCCGCCGCGATCTTCGCGGTCCTCCACGGTGTCGCGTCGATCGTCGCTGGGCGGGCCGATCGAGACCTGCGAGTCGTCGCCGTCCCGGCCGCGCACACGCTCGTCGAAGCGTTGCGACTTTCTTTCCCCTTCGGTGGAGTTCCCCTCGCGACTCTCGGAATCGCCCAGGTGGCCGGCCCCCTCGACGAGGTCGCCCGGATCGGTGGCGTCATCCTGCTCACGTGGATCACGTGGCAGATCGGCACCCTGTTCGTCCGCCGATCGGGCTCGGGGCGCACGTTCACCTTCGCACGCCGAACCGCACTGCTCGCCACGCTCGCGGTCGTGATCGTCGCACAGAACGCGCCCAGCGGCTCCGATCTCGGGCGATCGATCGACGTCGCCGCCGTGCAGGGTGGTGGGCCACAGGGCACGCGCGCCATCGACACCGATCCGCGCGAGGTCGTCGATCGACATCTGACCGCTACCCGTCGATTGTTGGAATCGAACGCGACACCCGATGTCGTCGTGTGGCCCGAGAACGTGATCGACGTTCCCGACTTCGAGACGAGTGTCGAACTCACCGAGGTCGCCGATCTGGCGTCCCGACTCGATGCGCCGTTCCTCGTCGGAATCACCGAGGACGTCGACAACCGCTCGTTCACCAATGCGCAAGTCGTCGTCGAGCCCACGGCGGTCGTCACCGATCGCTACGACAAGGTCCGTCGTGTTCCGTTCGGCGAGTACATGCCGCTGCGAGGGTTGCTCGATGGACTCGGTGCGCCGGTCGATCTGGTTCCGCGTGATGCCGTCGCCGGACGTGGTCCAGCGCTTCTCACCGTGCCCGACGTCGGGGGCCAGGACCTGAAGGCCGCCGTGGTCATCTCGTGGGAGGTGTTCTTCGGCGGTCGCGCCCGCGAGGGCGTGAAACGAGGCGGCGAGATCGTCATCAATCCCACCAACGGCTCCAGCTACACCTGGACGGTCCTGCAGTCCCAGCAGGTCGCGTCGTCGCGTCTGCGCGCGATCGAGACCGGACGCTGGGTCGTGCAGGTGGCCCCCACCGGCTTCAGCGCGTTCGTGTCGCCGAGCGGCCATGTGTACGACCGCACGTCCGTCAGTGAAACGGCGGTGCTCGAGCGATCGATTCCGCTGCGGTCGGGCGACACTCTCTACACCTCGATCGGCGACGGGCCCTTCATCGTCGCAGTGGGACTGACGCTGTTCTTCGCTCTCGCGCGGGGGTTCAGATCTCGATCGTCACGGTGACCGGACCATCGTTCACGAGACCGACTTTCATGTCGGTTCGGAAGCGACCGGTGCGCACGTCGGCCCCGAGGCGAGCCAATTCGTCGACTACTCGGCGCACGAGAGGTTCGGCCACGTCGGGTTTGGCGGCCGCGATCCAACTGGGTCGTCGACCGGCACTCGTCTCGCCGTACAGCGTGAACTGACTCACCACCAACACAGCCTTGGTCGTCTCGGCCACCGACCGGTTCATCACCCCGGCTTCGTCGTCGATGATGCGCAGATTCCAGATCTTGTCGGCCATCTTGGCCGCCGTCCGCTCGTCGTCGGAGTGCGTGACGCCGAGGAGAACCATCAGCCCGGCGCCGATCTCACCAACTCGTTCGGTCACGCCGTCGACCGTCGAGTCGACCCACGCCGACTCCACTCGTTGAACCACCGCGCGCACGCGTCGATCGTGCCACAGCGCCACTCCTGCCAAGATGATCGTGTGATCGAACTCGTCTGCGGACCCCATACTGCTCGGGTCGACGACGAGCACGGCGGTCGTGTCGCATCGTTACGCCTCGCCGGTCGCGAAGTCCTCGTCACCGCGGCGGCCGATTCACTGGGCTGGGGTTCGTATCCCATGGTTCCGTACGCCGGTCGGGTTCGAAACGGTCGGTTCACGTTCGAGGGTCGTACCGTTCAACTTCCGTTGCGCATGCCACCGCACGCGATTCACGGGACGGTCCTCGACAACTCCTGGACCGTCGTCGCGGCCGACTCCACATCGTGCGTGCTCTCCACCGCGTTCGGGTCGGACTGGCCGTACTCCGGACGCATTGATCACGCCATCGCTCTGACTGCGACCTCGCTTCATCACGAGTTGACGATCCACGCCAACGAGGTGATGCCCGTCCAGATCGGCTGGCATCCGTGGTTCGTGAAGCCGCGGTCGAGCCATCTTCGATTCCGTGCGATGCATCGCCGCGATGCCAGCGGCATCGCCGAGCCATTCGAATCGCCGATCCCGCACCTCGAGCCGGGCACGATCGACGACTGTTTCGTCGATCCTCAAGAAGTCTTGACACTCCACCACGACGACGTGTCGCTGGAGCTGACGAGCACCTGTCGATACTGGGTCGTGTACGACCATCCCGGTCATGCGACCTGCGTGGAGCCGCAATCGGGCCCGCCCGACGGCCTGAACCACGCACCCGATGTCGCACGACCGCACGTGCCCTGGGGCCACTCGTTCACGGTGACGTGGACGCTCCGGTGACGAACGTCCCGCGAACGCCGCGAGCATCGGGCAGACTTTCTGCGAGAACCCGACCCACCACGTCTCTCCCCCGACGTGGAGACGACGACCCATGACCACGACGACCGACGCCCAACTCGTCTCCGCCTATCTGAGCGGCGATCGAACGGCATTGGCCTCGATCTACGACCGCTACGCGCCGGGTCTCTACGACACCGCCGCGGCGATGCTCTCCGATCGCCACGATGCCGCCGACATGGTGCAGGACGTCTTCGTGATCGCCGCCGAGCGGCTCGATCAGCTGCGCGAACCCGATCGCTTGAAGCCTTGGCTCTACGCGGTGCTGCGCAACGAGGTCTACCGGCGAACGAAGAAGCGCAAACGCGCGGTACCAACCGACTTCCAGAGCGAGACGGTGCCTGACGTGCCCGCCGCCTTCGACCCCCGCCAAGCCGGAGAGGCCATCGCCTACGAAGAGTTGGCGACCATGGTGCGTTCGGCTTCGGCCGGACTCGACGAACGCGATCGTCTCGTTCTCGAACTCTCGGTTCGCCAAGGTTTGAGCGGGTCCGAACTCGCTGATGCGCTCGGGGTCACGCCCGACCAGAGCTACTCACTCGTTCATCGGATGCGCGAACGCGTGGAGAAGAGCCTCGGTGCCTATGCGGTGGCCAAGGCCGGTCGCCGCGACTGCCCCGATCTCGATCGATTGCTCGCGTCGTGGGACGGCGAGTTCACGATCCTGATCCGCAAGCGAGTGAATCGGCACATCGAGGACTGCGCGACGTGCGATCGCAGCCGCAAGACCCTCGCCCCGTTGGCCCTCTTCGGCGCGGCTCCGGCGTTCGTGCTCCCGCTCGGCCTGCGCGACCGTGTGCTCGCCGCCACCGCGAACGTCGGACCGGGCTCGAGTTCGGGCTCTGGCTCTGGCTCTGGCTCGAGTTCGGCCCACGTTCGCTTCGACGCGCGACACGGATTCCCGAGGGCGGCTCGATTCG
>CAYNKE010000014.1:20629-25958 GCA_964397715.1 uncultured Bifidobacterium sp.
TCGGCCCACGTTCGCTTCGACGCGCGACACGGATTCCCGAGGGCGGCTCGATTCGGACGGCGCACGCTCTTGTCATTCTTCGGAGCGACCGCTGTCGTCCTCGCCGTGGTCGGCGGAGTGTTGGTGGCCCAACAGGCCGACGACAGCGCGACGGTCGCATCGGACGATTCGACCGTCGTCACGACCGATTCCATGGGCCCGACGGACACCGGCAACGCCACCGCCTCGACGACGCCCGCCACGACTGCACCAGGAATCGTGTCACCCGCAGTTCCGACGACCGTGCCACTGGCGTCGGGGGGATCGGGAAGTTCAGGCTCGTCGGGAAGTTCGGGAAGCGGTGGGGTCAGTGGTCCGCCAGGCGCGCCGACCGACACCAACACACCTCTTGCCCCGGCCGGGAATCCGACGACGACAACGACAACAACGACAACGACACCGGCGCCAGCAACGACACCGTCAACGACGACCGCCGTTGCAACGACGACACCGCGGACGACAACGACGACGGCACCCACACAACGCACGACAACGACAACGGCACCCACACAGCGCACGACAACGACAACGGCTCCCACACAACGCACGACAACGACGACGGCGCCGCAGGTGACGACCACGACGACCACGCCGCGCACTCTCATCCTGGGCAAGGTGGCCGGCACGTTCGCCAACTGCGTCACCCTCGGCGTACAAGCCGCCGTCACCACCACCGAAACCGGCGTGCAAGTGTTCGGTGACGTCGAATTCTTCAACGGCAACAACAAGACCCTCGGTGTCCGCACCGTGAAGTTGGCTCTCGCGACCGGATCCACGTGGCGCGGATCCGTGTCCGACACCCCCAACGGCGCGGTCAGCGCCCAGATCCGCCTCACGGCCCGTTCGACATCGGGTTTAACCAGCACAGCGACCGGATCGGCCACCCAGACCAACAAGTGCTGAAAGTGACCCGCCGGTAGCCTCGGCTCTCATGCCCGTAGCGCCGGACCCGAACGGTCCCCTTCGCCTCGCGTACCTCACGTACCGCGGCAAACCGCACGTGGGCGGCCAGGGCGTCTACACGCGGCACCTCACCAAGGCTCTGGTCGACCTCGGCCACTCGGTCGAGGTGTTCGGGGGCCAGCCCTATCCGGTGCTCGACGATCGCATCACCCTCACCAAACTCCCGAGCCTCGATCTCGTGAACGACCACTACCCCTTTCGGTTCCCGGCCATCTGGGAACTCAAGACTCGCGAGGACTGGCTCGAAGTCGGCCTGTTCATGACCGGTCAGTTCGCCGAGCCGGCCGCGTTCAGCGCGCGCGTCAAGCGCCACCTCGCAAAGCGCGTGCACGAATTCGACCTCGTCCACGACAACCAGTGCCTCGGTTACGGGATTCTCGGCCTCGAGAAAATCATCCCGACCATCGTCACTCTCCACCACCCGATCACGCGCGATCGCGCACTCGAGATGGAACACTCGCCGAACTGGCGCAAGAAGTTCGGTGTCAGCCGCTTCTATTCGTTCGTGAAGATGCAAGGTCGCGTCGCGAGTCGTATGCCGCGCATCGTGGTCGTGAGCGAGAACAGCATCAAGGACATCCACGACGACATGGGCGTCTCCTTCGATCGGATGCGACTCGTGCCGGTGGGTGTCGACCCCGACCTCTTCAAGCCGCTTCCTCACGTGAACCGCATCCCGGGTCGACTCATCACCACGGCATCGGCCGACGTCGCTCTCAAGGGTCTCGCGTACCTGCTCGAAGCCATGGCCAAACTGCGCACCGAACGCGACGTCACACTCACGATCATCGGCAAGCCCAAACCCGGCAAGAGCATGGACCTCATCGACAAACTGGGCCTGCGTCCGCACATCCAGTTCGTGTCGGGTGTTCCCGACGAGCGAATCGTCGAGTTGTACGCCGAGGCCGAGCTCGCGGTCGTGCCGTCGCTCTACGAAGGCTTCAGCCTTCCCGCCATCGAAGCGATGTGCACGGGGATCGCATTGGTCGCCACCGATGGCGGCGCCCTCCCCGAGGTCACGGGGCGCGACGGCGACACCGTGCTGCAGTGCAAGGCCGGCGATGCCGAGGCTCTCGCATCCACGATTCGTCGCGGACTCGATGATGCCGACCTGCGGACCCGCGTCGGCGCCAACGGCCGCCAGCGCGTGGTCGACCGCTGGACCTGGCGCCGTTGCGCCGAGATGACCGTCGAGCAGTACCGCGAAGTGCTGGCCATGCCGGCCAACGTCGAGAAGTTGCGCCGCAACGGACGGCTGAAGGACTGACACCGTGCTCACCGTTCGCTTCGAACGCCTCGGCCTCACTCCGGGCGACTTGGTCCTCGACGCCGGAGCCGGCTTCGGCCGTCACGCGTACGAAGTGGCGCGGCGGGGCGGACGCATCGTCGCGCTCGACTACGCCGACGACGAAGTGCGCACCACTCGGGCCACGTTCGCGGCCATGATCCAGGCCGGCGAGATCGAGCGCGATTCTTACGTCGGGGTCATGCGCGGAGACGCCACCCGTCTGCCCTTCGACGACGGAACGTTCGATCGCGTCATCACGTCCGAAGTCCTCGAGCACATCCAGGACGACGTGTCCGCCATCGCCGAACTCGCTCGCGTCCTGCGGCCCGGCGGGACGTTCGCGTGCACGGTTCCGTCGTGGTGGCCCGAGAAGATCAACTGGAAGTTGTCCGACGAGTACCACGCTCCCAAGTCGGTGGGTGGCCACGTCCGCATCTACAGCCGCACCGAACTCGAGGCCAAGTTGCGCGCCGCCGGCCTCGATGTTCGCGGACACCACCACGCCCACGCGCTGCACTCGCCGTACTGGTGGCTCAAGTGCGCGGTCGGCCCACGTCGCGACGATCATCGTCTCGTCAACGGCTACAAGAAGTTTCTCGAGTGGGACATCGTCACGCAGCCCCGCTCGGTACGAATTGTCGAGAAGGTCCTCTCCCCCGTCATGGGCAAGAGCCTCATCGTCTACGCCACCAAGCGCCCGGTCCCGGCTCTCCGCTCCGCGCCCGTCCGAGAGCTGGTGAACGCATGAGCCGCATCCCGAACCTTCCCGGGGTACTCAGCGCCGACGAAGTCGTGCAGACCGCCGAGTCCATTGCCCAACTCCAGCTTCCTTCCGGAATGATTCCGTGGTTCGAAGGCGGCCACTGCGACCCGTGGAACCACGTCGAGACCGCCATGGCGCTCGACATCGCCGGCCTGCACAGCGAGGCCGAGCGTGCGTACGGGTGGTTGAAGGACATCCAGCACCGCGACGGCTGGTGGTTCAACTACTACCTCCCCGGCGGATTCGTCGAAGAGCCGAAACTCGACACCAATGTCTGTGCATACGTGGCCGCGGGCGTGTGGCATCACTGGCTCTGCACGGGTGACCGAGGTTTCGTCGATCACCTCTGGCCCACGGTTGATCGTGCCATCGAATGGGTCGTGTCGATGCGCCGTCACGACGGCACCATCTTGTGGGCTCGCGAAGAACACGCGTCGCCGTGGGACTACGCGCTCCTCACCGGATCCTCGTCCATCTGGCACTCGCTCACGTGCGCCATCGCACTGGCCGACCTCGTGAATGCCGAGCGTCCGCACTGGATCGACACCGCCGACGCACTGCGCGCCGCCATCGCCGATCGACCGCACGCCTTCGAGCCCAAGGAACGCTGGGCCATGGACTGGTACTACCCCGTCCTGACCAACGCGTTGGAGGGTGAGGCGGCCAAGGCTCGTCTGGCCGAGAGTTGGTCGACCTTCGCACTCGAGGGTCGCGGCATCCGGTGCGTGAGCGACGAACCGTGGGTCACCGCCGCCGAGACCGCCGAATGCTCGCTCGCCCACACCGCGGTCGGCGATCTGAGCACGGCGACCGACCTCCTCTACTGGACGCGGGCCCACCGACACGACGACGGTTCATATTGGACTGGCGTCGTCTACCCGAGCCGTGAGAACTTCCCGGCCGGTGAGCGCACCGCCTACACCGGAGCGGCCGTGATCCTGGCCGCCGATGCGATCGACTCGGGTTCACCTGCGGCGCGTCTGTTCGTCCCGTCGCTCGTCGTCGACTGAGAACGATCGCATGTCTCGCCCGTCATTCACACCGTCGACCGCCGACGACATTCGTTCCATCGCGTCACTCGCGCTCGCGAACATCGGGGCCGCCGAAGCACTCGGCGGTTCGGGACCGTCAGCGCGATCACCGATCAACGGTCTCGAGTACGACCGGTTGGCCGAGCGCTTCGCCGCACCGAACGTCGACACCGCGCTCGCCCTCGCGTCCGACGTCTTCGCGTCGTGGCGTGGTGTTCCCGCTCCGCGCCGTGGCGAGGTGATCCGCCTCCTCGGCGAAGAACTCCGCCGGCACAAGGACGATCTCGCAACTCTCGTCCAGATCGAGGCTGGCAAGATCCGCTCCGAGGCGCTGGGTGAAGTGCAAGAGATGATCGACATCTGCGACTTCGCGGTCGGACTCTCGCGCCAGTTGCACGGCCTCAGCATCGCCACCGAGCGCCCGGGCCATCGCCTCACCGAAACCTGGCATCCGTACGGACCGATCGCGGTCATCACGGCGTTCAATTTTCCGGTGGCGGTCTGGTCCTGGAACGCCGCGCTCGCGGTGATCTGCGGCGACCCCGTCGTCTGGAAGCCCTCCGATGTCTCGACCGTCACCGCGGTGGCAACCAACGTTCTGGCTCGCCGCGCCGCCCGAGCCGCCGGCGCACCCGAGGAGATCTTCCAGATCGTGTCGGGCGACGCCGAAGTGGGCAAGGCGCTCGTGGCTGATCGGCGTGCACCTCTCGTGTCGGCCACCGGATCCACCCGCATGGGCCGTGAAGTCGCTCCCGTCGTCGCCGCACGGTTCGGCCGCGCGATCCTCGAACTGGGTGGCAACAACGCCGCGATCGTCACACCGAGTGCCGATCTCGATCTGGCGGTGCGCGGCATCACGTTCGCGGCCGCCGGAACCGCGGGACAGCGGTGCACCACGCTGCGCCGTCTGATCGTTCACCGCTCGCGCGTCGACGAAGTAGCCGATCGCGTCTCGCGGGCGTTCGCATCGCTGCGCATCGGGAATCCACTCGTCGACGAGCCGCTCGTCGGTCCCCTCATCTCGATGTCGTCGCTCCACACGATGCACGCGTCGCTCGATCTGGCCCGCCGTGACGGCGGTTCGGTCATCGGGGGCGAACGGGTGCATGCGACCGAATCACCGGATGCCGCCTACGTGTCTCCCGCCGTCGTGCGCATGCCGGCCCAGACCGACATCGTGCGTACCGAGACCTTCGCCCCGATCCTCTACGTGATGGCCTACGACGACTTCGATCAGGCCATCGC
>CAYNKE010000015.1:0-24243 GCA_964397715.1 uncultured Bifidobacterium sp.
AAGCAGCGGGCGTCCCGGTGATCGGCATCCTGCCGATCCTTCCCGGTGACTACACCGCGAATGCTCTCTACCTGTCGGGTGGCACTGCTACGTCGGTGGGTCAGATGGCCACGGTCGCCAAGGAGAAGTTCAACGCTTCGTCGGTCGGCATCGTCAGCGCCGACAACGCGGGCGCCAACCAGGTGGCGGCCGGACTTGAGGCGGCGCTCACCAAGGCCGGAATCACGTTCAAGACCGTCAAGGGTGGCGACAACGAGACCGACGCCGGATACCAGGGTCTGATGCGTGAAGCGTCGAAGGACAACCCCGACCTGCTCATCTCGCTGTACTCCGACGCCGGCTGCATCGGCACCATGCGCGGCTACGCGACGCTCGGTCTCGACATCCCGGTTCTCACCACCGGTATCTGCGCCGACGACGACGTGATCGGTGTGGTCGGTGACGAAGCCTCCAATTGGTACTTCCAGGGCGTGGGCAAGGACACCGAGACACCGGAGCGCGCTCTGCTGCGCAAGATCTTGGCTCCCGTGATCGGCGTGAGCGAGGACGAAGTGAAGGCCAATGGTCTCGGACTCGGTGGCCTCGGATACATCCTCGTCATGTCGCTGCGCGACTACGCCAACCAGATGGTTGCCGAAGGCACCGAGATGACCGGCCCGAATCTGTTCGACTTCTTGAAGAACTCGACGGGCCTGTTCCTGCTCGGAGGCGAGACACCGATCGAGTGTGGAGCCGTTCCGGCCTACAGCTCTGTCTGCGCCTTCACTTCGCCGTGGGCGTACTACGCCGGTGACGGTGTGGTCGCTCCGCAGGAGGAGCCCTTCTACCTGGTCGACAGCAAGAAGTACTTGCCCTGATCGGCACTAGCCACTGTCGAGTAGCACGGAGGAGATGGAACGGACATGACTGACTATCTCTTCTATTTGCTGCTCGGCAGTGGCGCCGGGGCGATCATCGCCACCTTCGGCCTCGGCCTGGTCGTCACGTATCAGGGTTCCGGGGTCGTCAATTTCGCGTATGGCGCCGTCGCCATGTGGAGTGCGTACACGTACGCCGAACTTCGTAATGGTGCGTACATCTTCCCGATTCCGGGTTTGCCCGATCGCTACCACTTCAACGACGACGTCGGATTCCGCTGGGCTCTGATCCTGGCCTTGCTCACGGCCGTGGCGATGAGCCTCATCTTGTACGCGCTGGTGTTCAAACCTCTTCGGCGGGCGCCAGCTCTGGCGAACGTGGTCGCGAGCATCGGCCTCATCATCGTGTTCATCAGCCTCATCGAACGACGCTTCGAAGACATGACCGCGATTCGCGTGGACCCAATCCTGCCCCGCGAGCCTGTCACGATCACCGGAGACCTCACCATTCCCCGCGACGGATTGTGGCTCGCTTTCATCGCGGTGATTCTCACCACGGTTCTGTGGGCGGCCGGCAAGTTCCTTCGCGTCGGCTTGGCCACCAAGGCTGCCGCCGAGAACGAGAAAGGCGCGGTCCTTCTCGGTTACTCACCTGACTTCTTGGCCGGACTCGGCTCGGTCGTGGCATCGGTCGTGGGGGCCATCGTGGCGATCCTCGCGTCGCCGATGATCCAGCTGAATCCGAGCATCCTCACCTTCGGATTCCTGATTCCGGCGCTCGGAGCCGCCCTGATCGGTCGCTTCCGGTTGTTCTGGCCAACGCTCATCACGGGGCTGCTCATCGGCATGGTGCAGTCGATGTTCACCAAACTGCAGAACGACATCAGTTGGTGGCCCGAGTACGGCGCTCGCGAAGGTCTTCCCTTCCTCATCATCATCATCACCATGGTCGTTCTCGGCGAACGACTACCCGAACGTGGTGCGGTGAACAATTGGCGTCTGCCGTCGGTGCCCGTCGCGAAGTTGTCGGTGGTGTCGGTGGGCGCGCCGTTCGTGCTCGCGGTCGCGGGTCTCGTCTTCCTCGGGCCGCTGTGGCGCGCCGCCCTCATGACCACCATCGTTGCTGCAGTCCTGGCCCTCTCGCTCGTGATCCTCACCGGTTTCGGCGGCCAGACCTCGCTCGCCCAGATGGCCTTTGCCGGCCTGGCCGGCTTTCTTCTCTCCAAGTTCGCTTCCCAGTACGACATCCCGTTCCCGATTGCGCCGATCCTGGCCGCTCTCGGCGCGACGGTGCTCGGACTACTGGTCGGTCTTCCGGCACTTCGTGTGCGCGGAACGAATCTCGCCATCGTCACACTCGCCGGAGGTGTGACGATCGCCGAGTTCGTGTTCAAGAACCCGAGTCTGATCGGCGACATCGAGAGTGGCGGCGCCAAGGTTCCGAATCCGAAATTGGGCGGCTGGGACTTCGGACTCGTGTTCGGAACAAAGACTTCACGGCCGATCTTCGGCATCTTTCTCGTGATCATCCTGCTCGTCCTCGCGTTGACGGTGGCCAATGTTCGCCGTTCGAGTTCGGGACGCATCATGCTCGCGGTGCGCGGCAACGAACGAGCAGCAGCGGCCATCGGCATCAACGTCACCGGCGTGAAGATGCTCACCTTCGGGCTCTCGTCGTTCATCGCCGGCGTCGGCGGCACGCTCATCGCCTATCGCTTCGGTGCGGTGTCCGATCTGTCGTACGGCACCATGGCGTCACTCACCGCGCTGTCGGTCGCCTACCTCGGCGGTATCACGAGCGTGAGTGGAGCCGTGGCCGCCGGCATCACCGCCACGGCGGGGCTTGCGTTCTACGGCATGTCGCAAGTGATCGGATCGCTCGGCACCTGGGAAGCGTTCATCGGCGGCGTCCTGCTGATCTTCACCGCCATCGCCAATCCCGAAGGAATCGCCGGTGCGATCCGTCAACAGACCGCGATGGCCAAGGCCAAGAAGGAACGCGAGAAGGCCGAAGCCGCAGCGGTGGCCTGACCATCGTTCGTCAACCGCGCGATCGCCAGATCTCGTCCGACCACAGCGCGCGTAGTTCACCGGCGATGAAGTCGCTCGTCCAACGCACCATGTCGGCCCACGGGAATTCAGCGCTGGCCATCTCGGTGAACGCCATACCGGCGAGGATGAGCTCGGCGTCTTCGATGTGCAGAACGAAGTCTCGGGCTGGTTGAGACCGGTCCGAGGCCGAGAGTGGATCGGCTTCGGTCATGCCCAGGCTCTCGTCGGGCCACAGATGTTCAATCCGGCCCTCGAGAGCGACGATCTCGTCGAGCCGCCACGAACGCGGTCCCCATCCGGTGTCGTCACCGCCGAACATCACGAGCTGGTCGGTCATGATCCCGAGGATCTGGCGGATGGCCGAGGCCGCATCACGCTCGAGCTGCATCACGCGGGGTTCGGTGGCCGACACGGTTCGAGTTTCCCAGAGTCCGACCGACTGGGGCGAACGGCCCATACATCTTCAAGGTCTCGTGACCACATTCTCCTGCGGGGCCCACCGAGGGTCGACCCGAGACGGGAGATTCCATGAACAAGCGCATCGCCACGAGGGCGTTCATCGGCACGATCGGCGTGATCTGCCTCACGAGTTGCGGTTCGGACACACCGGCCCCGGTCGGACGAATCGAGTCACCGCGTGAGCAGCCGGTCGCCTCGATCCTGAACGAACTCGCGACCGACCTCGTCACCGGCGCGGCCCCGGGCTTCGACCCGCGGCCGACCGAGACCACCGAGCCCGGCGAGACCGCCATGGTGTCCGACGCCGACCGGGTCGCGTGGGCGTTCGCCGGATTGATGGAGACGCGCCGCGAGTGCAGCCACGATCCGTGGAAATGCGATGTCGACGCCCTGGCGGTTCCGGGATCGGCCATCCATTCGTCGCTCGATGAACTCATGCAACGACGTCGGCGGTACGGCATCGTGGCGTCCGATCGAGGATCGACTCGTTATCGACTCGACGCCATCGACGTCGTCGCGCCGGGCGTCGCCCAGGTCTCGGTGTGTATCACCGACGACACCGTGTTGACCATGGCGCCACCGGGTGGAGGGCCGAGGGCGATTTATGACGAGTCCATGACGAGCTCGCGATCAGTCGTGGAGATGCGTGAGACGAGCGCCGGTTGGCGGTGGACCACACAGGAGACGATCGAGAACCGGATGGGAGAAGACGTATGCGCGCTGTCGTGAAGCGTTGGATGATGACGCTGTCGGTTCTGGTGGCCGTGGTGATCGCACCGAGTGCACGAACCGCGTGGGCCGGCCAACAGGCGTGGGGTGGAGCCGACAACGACGTCATTTGGGCCGGGGTTCAGACCGGATCACCGGAGTCGGCCGGCTCGTGGAACGGCGTGCCGTGTTCGTGGAGAGTCGAGACGGCGTACGACTCGAGCACGGGGACGGGATCGGGAGGGGAGATTTCCATGAACCTCGACGGCGTCGACTACATCCTCTACACACGTACGTGTGGATCGATGTGGTCATCGGTCTGGGTTCCGCAGATGTCCGCCGAACAACTCGGTCAACAGGCATCGGTCCTCGTTCGCTCGCGCTTGCCCGCGCCGTTGCTGCAGATGGCACCGAATCCGTCGTCGGCGGTGGTCCTGGTTTCCACGTGGTTCTGGGCCGACTCGACGTGGTGGCGTCCGGTGTCAGCGACGGCGTGGATCCCGACACCGACGGGCGTGATCTCGGCGACGGTCACCGCGACACCCGAAACCATCACCTTCGCAACCGAAGATGCGGTGGCGAACACCGGAATCACCGAGTCGGTGTCGTGCGACGGACCTGGTCCCGACTGGAACCTCGGGTGGGGCGACGATCTCGAGTCGCCCTGTTCGTACCGCTATCGGCACGCGTCGACCACTCAGCCGAGTGGTTGGTTCGAGGCACGTGTGTCGGTGACGTGGTCGATCTCCTGGACGTCGAACGTCGGACTCGGAGGCCAACTCCCCGACGTCACGCTGTCTCTGCCGATTTCGGTCAGGGTGCAGGAACTGCACGCGCTGGTTCGCTGACCGTCGGAACCCGCTGCGACCAGATCACACCAATGATCACGAGTGCGGCGCCGACGATCTGAATCGGAACGAGTGTCTCGCCGAGGATCAGCACGACCCAGATCAAGGTGAGAACGGGTTCGGTCGAGGCGACGAGGGCGGCTGGTGTCGGTCCGAGTCGCCGAACCCCGAGGAAGAACGCGGTACCCGACACGACGGTGCTCACGACACCGAGACCGATCATCGACCACACGTACTTCGCTCCCGACGGCGCCTCGACTCCTCCCGCTCCGAGAGCGAAGATCGCGGCGAAGACGAACGAGCCGGCCAGTCCCCACGCGGCGGCGACGAAACCGTCACCGCTGTCGTGGTGCGCTCCGTCGTTCGTGGGTGTCGCCGCCACGATGCGTTCGCTGAACAGGATGTAGCAGGCGTACATGAACGCATTCCCCAGAGTGATGAGCATGCCGATCACCGCCGAGTCGCCGGCTCCGTCCACCACCTCGGGAACCGTGAAGGCGATGCCGAGCAACGTGATGAACACGGCCAGCCAGATGTGACGTGATGTCGGCTTGCCCATGACTCGCGCACCGACGGCGACCATGGCCGGGTAGGTGTAGCAGATGACGATGTAGAGAGCTCCGGGGAGTCGATCGAGCGAGGCGAACGCGAGGTAAGCGAGAAAGCCGAAGACGAGACCGGCGAAGAATCGCGGTTTCCAATCGACGGCGAACGGCGATGGGCCGAAGCCGAGTGAACGGCGGGCGATGACGACGAGCCACGCGACCGGCGCGGCTATCGCGAATCGCCAGAACAACACGTCGACAGTGCCCAGTTGCTCGAGGACGTTCTTGCCGAACACCGTGAAGAGCGAATAGGCGAGCGCGCTCACCAACATCCACACGATTCCCCGTTGTTTCGGCGACACGAAGGTTGAACGCTAGGCCATCTGACGGTCGAAGATGCGTTTCGTCGAATCGACCGACAGCAGATCCTCGAACTCGTCCGCACCGACCTCGTGGTGGAAGAAGCGGCCCTGCTGGCGGACACATCCCATCGACACGAGTTCGCGGCTCTGCTCGAGTGTTTCCACGCACACCGCGGACAACGACACGCCGAGGCGTTCGGCGAGGATCCGCGCACTCGTGACGTGCAGATGATCAGACGGTCGGGTGGAGTCGATGGTGCGAGCGTCGACGCGGACGTCGTCGATCGTGATCCGGTCGAGAACCGTGGGATCGACCGAGAACACGTCGACGATGCTGACGAGTGCTCCGCGGGCGCGGAGTTCGTCGAGAGCGGTGCAGGCCGCCGCGAGGTCGTCGACGACTGCGGACGTGTGCAGATCGATCGCCAACCACTCGAGCGATCCTCGGCCGAACATCTGAACGATTCGGCCGTCGCGCCAGGCCCGTGGGGCGCAGTGCTGCGGAAGATTGATGCGGAAGCGGAAACCGGCTCCGACGGCCGACGACAAGACCGAATCGATGAGCGGCTGGGCTCGACGTACCGTGGACTCCGTGAGTCGTTCGTACGAATGAGCGTCGACGACTGTCTGCAAGTACTCGCCGGCTTCCATCAGCGATCCGTCGTCGGCCTTCCATCGCGCCAATACTTCGGCTCCGACGAGGAGTCGACGTTCGACGTCGACCTCCGGTTGGAAGAAGGCGATGGTCGAGTCGTCGGCGATCGCCCGTCGAATCCGACTCTCACGGCGGTGCGCTTCGCCGATCTGTGCGTCTCCCGTGGTCAGCTCGATGCAGTCGCCCCCCTTGTGTTTGGCCGTACGCATGGCCCCATCGGCGGCGGCCAGCACGTCGGTCGGGGAGTTCGAGTTCCATGGACCCTTCGCCAGGCCGACACTCAACGAGACACGGACGAGTCGATCATCCACGGCGCACGGCGCGTTCATCACGCCGATGATCGCGCGGGCGAACACGTCGGAACGTTCGGAGTCGATGACCACGACGAACTCGTCCCCACCGAGACGAGCCACGACCACCGAGCCATCGGCGAGACCCTCGAGTCGGCTGGCCACCTCAGCGATCAACATGTCGCCGGCGTGATGTCCGAAGCCGTCGTTGAAAGCTTTGAACCGATCGATGTCGCAGAAGAGAACCGCGAAGTTCGAACCCGAGACGAGTCGTTGCTCGATGCTCGCGAGAACCGCGGTCCGGTTGAGAAGTCCGGTCAGCGAGTCGTGGGTCGCGCGGTGCTCCCAGTGGCGTAGATCGTCGCGAAGTTGCTGCTGCTCGTCGACGGCGCGGACGAGACGCTGGCGGTGGACGACCAGACCCGCACCGAGTCCCGAGATCGCGGCAGCCATGAGCCAGAGCACGAGTGGGTATCGGTCGAGAACCGGAGCGACTTGAGAAAGTCCCTTCTCGCGGGGCTCTACGATTCGGACATGGCGAGGCGACTTCGTTCGGTCCCGGCCCTGATCCTCGGGGCGGTCTTGCTGCTCGCGCTCGTTCCGGTCTGGCTCCCGAGTGCCCTCCTCGCCGACCTGCTTCGGGGCCGCCGCCGGCTCCCGACGGTTCGGCTGTTGTCCTTCGCGGTGGCCTGGGCCTGGATCGAGACCACGGGCGTTCTGATCACCGGGATCTTCTGGGTGGTCGGCCGGGCCCGTCACCTCCCGTCCCACTACTGGTTGCAACGGTGGTGGGCGGCCCGATTGATCGGTGCCCTGCGAGCGACCTGCGGGGTGCGGATCGAGGTCGAGAACGCCCAGGCCCTGGTGCCTGGTCCGACCCTGCTGTTCGCGCGCCACGCCAGCCTGGCCGACTCGCTGGTCTCGGCCTACGCGATCACCACGGGCGCCGGGGTCGACCCGCGCTACGTCTTGAAGAAGGAACTGCTGGCCGATCCGTGTCTCGACATCGTCGGGAATCGCCTCCCGAATCATTTCCTCGACCGTGGTGCCAATGACTCCGGCCCCGAACTGGCCGCGCTCGAGCGGCTGGTGTCCGACCTCGGTCCGAACGGCACGGGGGTGATCTTCCCCGAAGGCACACGAGCCAACCCCAAGAAGCGGGCCTCGGCTCTCGAGAAGATCGCCACGATCGATCCGGCTCGGGCCGAGCGCTTGTCGGTCCTGCAGCACCTTCTGCCCCCACGTCCGGCTGGGGCGGCCGCCCTTCTGCGGGGCAACGCGTCGGCCGACGTGGTGTTCGCCTGGCACGTCGGGTTCGAGGGATTCGACACCTTCGGTGGGATCCTGCGCGGGGTGGGGAGTCCACTTCAACCAGTCCGATTCGTCATGAATCGTGTCGCTCGGTCGGAGGTTCCGCCGGCCGACGAGGCGAACATGAAGGCGTTCACCGAATGGCTCGATCGGCAATGGCTCGCCCTCGATGTCGAAGTCGGCCGAGCACTCGACGAGAGGAGTCGCCATGGGTGACGTGATGATGTGGTCGGCCGTGGCGATCGCGGTCCTGATGGTCTCGACCTGGATCGTGAGTGTGATCATTCGCAACGCGTCGATCGTCGACATCGTGTGGGGTCTCGGATTCGTGGTCGTGGCGTGGGTCGCACGGATAGTCGGCGAAGGCGACGACACGCGGCAATGGTTGCTCACGATCCTGACCACGATCTGGGGACTGCGCCTCGGGATCTACCTCGGATGGCGCAACACGGGCCACGGCGAGGACTATCGGTACCGCGCCATGCGCAAACGATGGGGACCCCGATTCCCGATCATCAGCCTCGCCACCGTGTTCGGATTGCAAGGCACGCTCATGTGGATCGTGTCGCTCGGCGTGCAGCTCGGCCAGGCCGACGACACGCCGTCGATCGGTCCGCTCGCTGTCGTCGGCATCGTCGTCTGGACGATCGGGTTGTTCTTCGAAGTCGTCGGCGATGCTCAACTCACCCGCTTCAAGGCCGATCCGTCTTCGGCGGGCAAGGTGATGGACCGTGGACTCTGGAAGTACACGCGACATCCGAACTACTTCGGCGATGCGTGCGTGTGGTGGGGACTGGCGATCATCGCGGCCGAATCGGGAGGCGGGGCGTGGGGACTAGTCGGTGCTCTGGTCATGACAATTCTGTTGCGCCGCATCTCCGGAGTGACACTGCTCGAGCGTTCGCTCAAGAAGCGCCGTGAGGGCTACACCGAGTACATCGCACGAACGAGCCCGTTCGTTCCGCGTCCACCCAAGCGCACCACCTGACGAGAAACGGTTCGCCCGGGCATCGGCCATCTAGGGTGGCCCGGTGACTTCGACGGCCGCGAGCGTTCGCCCGATGAAGTCGTTCGGATTTCGGTTCACGTGTCTGCTCGCGAGCATCGGCGTCGTGGGCGTCGGCATCGCCTTGATGGTGTCGGCACACCTCGGTGTCGCACCGGCTGACGTCCTGAGCACGGGTGGGGCCGAACAACTCGACATCGGTGTCGGGACGATGGGCTGGATATCGGGTGGAGTCTTCACTCTTCTCGCGATCGCACTTCGCCGTCCGCCGCAATGGGGAACCCTTCTCGGTGCGGTACTCGTCGGAGTGTCGGTGAACTTGTCACTCGAAGCGATTCCCGAGCCCGATGCGCTCGGCTGGCGCATTCCGATGATGTTCGCCGGACTCGCCCTTCTCTACACCGCTATTTCGGTGGGTGTGTCGACGATGCTCGGCACCGGTCCGATCGAGTTGATGATGCTCGGCCTCGCCGACCGTGGCATGAAGATGCAGGTCGCCCGCTGGTTGATCGAGGCGGTGGTGTTCGTGATCGGAGTGCTGCTGGGCGGCCAGATCGGTGTTGGAACTTTGTTGTTCGTGGTGCTCACCGGACCCGTTCTGGCGCGCACACTTCCTCCGGTCGCGCGCTTCATGGGAACCGCGGTTCTGGAGGCGCGCCCGGTTACTTCGATCGAGGTAGACGACTCGAGATGATCGAACGCGCCTCGAGGTCGTCGAGGTGCGACGAATCCAGTCCGAGTAGTTCGCTCAGCACCGTGCGGTTGTCTTCTCCGCGGTACCGCGGCTCACCACGAACTCCGGTCGTGGCACCTCGAAAGTGCCAGGGTGAATTCGGCACGCGCAACGTTCCACCGAGGCGGTCGTCGATGCGGACGACGGCCCCTCGCGCCTCGGCCCAATCGGATTCGGCTAGTTCGCGAACACTGCGCAGCACCCCGACCGCGAGACCGCTCTCGGAACACCGTTCCTCGAAGGACAGCGGATCGGGATAGCCGGAGGCCCACTCCTGCATCGCCGCGAGCAACGCGGCGAAGTTCTGTCGCCGTGACGGGACGTCGGTGAAGCGCGGATCGGTACCGAGTTCAGGCCGACCCATGGCGACGGCGATGAGATCGAACGTGCCGCGCTCGGCCGGGTGGCCGGCAATGAGCATGCGGGTTCCGTCGCCCACCGTGAGAATCGGGTAATCGCCCGGTTGGTACGAGCGAATCCAAGCCGGATCGATGTCGCCATCGAAGAGTTGATCGTGTGCGTGCTCGTTGACGTACAGCATCGTCTCGGCCATCGACACGTCGATGCGCTCACCACGTCCGGTTCTCTCGCGTTGGAAGAGAGCGGCCAGGATCGCCGACGCTGTCTCGAGCGCGGTGTAGGTGTCGGCGTGCGACCACGGGTCGTTGGCGTAGTTGCCTCCACGTGCGTCGCCCTGCATCTTCGTCAGACCGCTCTCCACTCCGATCACGGGTGCGTAGGCGCGACGGTGCACCCAGGGACCATCGGCTCCGTAGCCGCTGATCGACGCGTAGATCAGGCGCGGATTCACGGTGGCGAGAGCGTCGTAGCCGAGACCGAGACGGTCCATGACTCCTGCTCGGTAGTTCTCGAGGAGCACGTCGCTCTTGGCGACGAGCTGGCGCAGGATGTCGGCACCGTCCGGTGCGGCGAGGTCGATGCTGATGCAACGCTTGCCGGCGTTCTGTTGGGCGAAGTAGGTGGAGATCGAACCAACTCGCGGACTCGCGAAGCGGGTGAGATCTCCGTCGGGAGGTTCGATCTTGATGACATCGGCGCCGAGGTCGACCATCATCCGACCGCAGTGCGGTCCCGCGAGCACGCGTGTGAGGTCGAGGACTCGAATTCCCTGCAG
This sequence comes from uncultured Bifidobacterium sp., assembly GCA_964397715.1. Lineage (GTDB taxonomy): Bacteria > Actinomycetota > Acidimicrobiia > Acidimicrobiales > Ilumatobacteraceae > Casp-actino8. The sequence continues at coordinate 10,962 of CAYNKE010000015.1, forward strand.
AGGTCCGGGGGCGTTGCTCACGTCGCCATGATGGTCGGCTCGGGGGACGGAATCCGCATCGTCGGGTGAGAGACCGTGTCGTCAGCACTACGGTCGGGCCATGAACACCTCGCGATCAGCGCTCCCTGCCTACGACCAGTTGCCGCGCCGGGCCGGACTTCCGGCGAGCTGGGACGTGTGGCAGGAGCCCGACGGCCCACTGTTCGGCTGCCTCAACCTGCTCACGCCGGATCGGATCGTCGACGCCGCGCGGCTCGTGCGCGAAGGTCTCGTGTTCGCCCTCAACTGGAGCATGGGACTTCCTGATCCGCCCCTCTTCGGCCGCCAGCCGTTCGGACACGAAGTCACCGGAGGAGCCACCGGGACGAGTCATGACGATGTGCTGCACGGCTGGAACACGCAGTCGAGCAGTCAGTGGGACGGATTCCGCCACATTCGCAATCACGCGGCGCTGACCGACGAGTCGCTACCGGGCACCGGCCACTTCGGCGGTGTCGACGACGACGATCACGGCATCGATCACTGGGCTCGCCGCGGCATCGTCGGACGAGCGGTCCTGGCCGACATCGGTCGTTGGCGCGCCGAAATCGGACGCCCGATCGACTGCGCCGCGGCCGACCCGATCGAACCATCGGAGATCGCCGAATGTCTCACCGCGCAGGGAACCGAGCTGCGCGAAGGCGACGTGCTCCTGATTCGCTTCGGCTGGATCGAGTGGTACGAACGTCAGCCGATCGACGTGCGCGAACGCATCGCCGATGTCTCGTCGTTGCGGACTCCGGGACTGCGGTCGGGTGAAGAGTTGGCGCGGACTCTCTGGAATCTGCACGTCGCTGCTGTCGGTTGCGACAACCCGGCGGTCGAAGTGTGGCCTCCAGGCTCGGCCACCACACCCGAGCACGAAGCCGAAGTGCGAGCCGATCGCTCCCGACTCCACGAAATCTTCACTCACACACTGCTTCTCCCGATGCTCGGTATTCCTCTCGGTGAGATGTGGAATCTCGAAGCACTGGCTGAGCATTGCGCGCGCACTGGACGCTACGAGTGCTTCTTCGCGTCGGCTCCGCTCAACCTGCCGCACGGAGTGGCGAGTCCGCCCAACGCTCTCGCGATCGTGTGAGGTTCGCCTACTTAACGAGATGATCGATGGCCGCCGCGCTGTAGAGCGCGATGCCCGTCGACATGGTGTCCTCGTCGTAGTAGACGCGATTCGAATGATTGGGAGCGGCGGTCGCCGGGTTGCGATCGGCGGGAGTGGCCCCGAGGAAGACCATGGCTCCCGGAATCCGATTGAGGACCACGCCGAAGTCCTCGGCTCCCATCACCGGATTGGGCAGTTCGATGAATCGGTCGGCCCCGGCGACGGCCCGTGCCAGACGGGCAGCGTTCTGGGCGTTGGCCGCGTCGTTGACCGTGACGTCGTAGCCGATCTTGATGTCGACCTCGACGTTCAGATCGTGGGCCGCCGCGATTCCTTCGGCTACTCGCTTGATGCCGTCGTGCACGGTCTTGCGCGTCGATTCGCTGATCGCCCGGATGGTGCCCCCGATCTCGGCATGTTCGGGAATGACGTTGAACGCGGTGCCGGCGTTGAGGCGAGTGACCGTAAGGACCGATGGATTGAAGACATTGATGCGCCGGGTCACCATCGCTTGGAGGGCTTGAACGATCTCGCAGGCGGCCGGAACCGGATCGAGGGTTCGGAACGGCTCGCTTCCATGACCGCCCTTGCCGACGACGCGGATAGTGAACGAATCGCTGGAGGCCATCAACGGACCTCCCTTGCTGCTGACGAATCCGGTGGGGAGCGATGACGTGGCGTGAATGGCGAAGGCTCGCGTGATCGGGGATTCGCTGCCGTTGGAACGCGGTCCGATGTCGAGTAGTCCTTCGTCGATCATGTGCTGCGCGCCGTGGTGTCCCTCTTCGCCGGGTTGGAACATGAAGAGAACTCGTCCGTGGAGGTCGGAACGACGGTGCGAGAGCAATTTGGCGGCGCCGACGAGCATCGCCACGTGGGTGTCGTGGCCGCACGCGTGCATTGCTCCGTCGACACGCGAACTGAAGTCGAGACCGGTGTCTTCGGGCATGGGGAGTGCGTCCATGTCGCCGCGGAGGAGGACCGTGGGCCCGTCGTGAGCGCCTTCGAGGGTCGCTGCGATCCCGGACGTCGTTTCGTGCAGCGTGATGCCGAGCGGCAGACCCTCGAGAGCCTCGAGCACCTTCTCACGAGTGATCGGAAGGTGATTGCCGATCTCGGGCCACTGATGCAACTCGCGTCGTAGTGCAACGGCTCCGCTCTGTTGATCGTGTGCCTCTTCGGCGAGTGTCGCCAGGATCCCCTCTGCTGTCATGTCTTCACCTTAGACACTTCGAATGACGTGTCGAGCCGCCTCCTAGAGTGGCGCGCGGTGGACACGACGAGTCATCCGGATCGCCCCGACGAACCCGAATCGGTCGCCTGGATCGACGAGCACGACAATGTCATCGAGTTCGTCCCCCGAAGTCGCATGCGCGCCGAGAGACTGCGCCATCGCGCGGTGTTCGTGGCGGTCACTGATGGGTCGGGACGAATCCTGGTGCATCGTCGTTCACCGGCCAAGGACGTTTGGCCGGGATGGTGCGACATCGCGGTCGGAGGGGTCGTGACCGCCGACGAGTCGTACGACGAGGCGGCTCGGCGCGAACTCGCCGAAGAGATCGGTCTCGTGGGCATCGAGCCCGAGCCGATCGACGGCGGAGTGCCGCGACCCTACGACGACGAGACCGTGTCCTTGCTCGGCCGTTGTTACCAAGTGATGAGCACCGGGCCCTTCACGTTCGCCGACGGCGAGATCGTGGACGCGTGGTGGGTCGCCCGCGACGCGATGACCGATGCCATTGGCGGGGAAAACTTTCTTCCCGACAGCGTCGACCTCGTCCTGCCGCTCGTTCGCTGGTGAGATGGTGATCCGGCGGGGAACACCTACGCTGGAGACATGTTGCGCGTCGAGTTCACCGTCGAGCCGTTCGTCGAAGGCAATCCCGGCCGCCACGTGATGGCGGCGGTCGACGCGGTCCGCCACCTCGGTCCGGAGATCGAGTTCGGCCCGTTCGGCTCCGAGTTCACCGCGCTCGACGACGTCGCCGTGGCGGCGGTCTCGGCCCTGGTGGGTGCGGCGTATTCGAATGGTGCGACACACGTGAATCTCCACATCGAGCGGGTCGAGGGATGAGCGTCGATCGCCAGTCGATCGTCACGATGCTTCGCCCGCTGCTCGACGTACTCGGGTGTCGGGTGGTGTCCGTCGACGAGCGCGAGGGTTCCGATATCCCCTTGACGATCGACGATGAAGTCGTCGCCGTCGTTCGACCCCCGGCGCTTCATGGTGCCCTCGATCGTTTGATCGACTCGGTCGAGCGCGAGATCGGAACACCGGTCATCGAGATGAATCGCGAGCAGAAGCAGTTGGCCATCCGCTTGCTCGACGATCGCGGAGCGTTCATCCTTCGTCGGGCTGTGGAAGACGTTGCCGATGCGATGGGTGTTTCGCGCATCACGGTCTACAACTACCTGAACGCAATTCACCGCTGAGGGCGACGTGAAACCTGTCGACGTGGTCGCGTTCGATGCCGACGACACGTTGTGGCACAGCGAGGACACGTTCCATGCCGCGGAGAAGCGATTCGTCGAACTGCTCGAGCCCTTTGCGGCCCCCGGAGTCGATGTGATGGCTGGTTTGACGGCCATGGAACGGGCGAATCTCCCGCTGTACGGCTACGGCGTCAAGGCTTTCGGACTGTCGATGGTCGAAGCCGCGATCGCGATCGGCGAAGACCGCGTTCCGGCCACGGTCTTCGGCCAGATCGTCGACATCACGCGAGATCTACTCCTCGGACCGGTTCGCCTGCTGCCTCACGTTGCCGAGACTCTGCGCTCGGTGAGCGAGCACTATCGCGTCATCCTCGTGACCAAGGGCGACTTGATCCACCAGTCGCGCAAGGTCGGGACGAGTGGTCTCGAACATCACTTCGACCACGTGGAGATCGTCCTCGAGAAGGACGTCGCCACGTACGAGCGAATCATCGCCGAGCAAGGAGTCGAACCGCAGCGTTTCTGCATGATCGGCAATTCGGTTCGCAGCGACATCCTCCCCGTCCTCGACCTGGGTGGCTACGCCGTTCACGTGCCCTACCCGCTCCTCTGGGAACTCGAGCGTGTGGAAACCCTGCCGACTGGGCCGCGATTCGCCGAGCTTTCGTCGATCGATCAGGTCCCGTCGTGGCTCGGAATCCGGGCAGACTAGAGATGTCATGATTGCTCCCTGGATCTCCACCTTGGCTCCGAGTCCGTCGGAGACCTCCGCCGGGGAGGCCTTGTCGAAGCCTCTCGTCGTCGTGATCATCGTCGTGGGCGCGGCGATTCTCACGCGTGTGACGCACCTCGTGGTCCGACGTGTCGTTCGACGGCTGTCGGTCAGAGCAGTGGCGCGCCCCTCGCGCTGGTGGCGAACACGTGCGCGCTACAGCGATTTCGAGACCGGCGAGGTCGGAGAGAATCGGCGTCAGCAGCGAGCCGATGCCGCGGCCCGCATGATTCACCACTTGTTCGCCGTCGTGGTCTGGATCGGCGTGCTCATCGCGGTGTTCCACATCCTCGACGTCGACGCCGCGTTCTTCCTGTCGAGTGCGGGCTTCCTCGGAGCCGGACTCGCCATCGGCGGGCAGCACAAGGTGAACGATTACCTCACTGGTCTGTCGGTTCTCCTCGAGGACCGCTACGGCATCGGTGACGAGATCGAAGCCAACGCCGGCCTTCCCACGGGCGTCCGTGGCATCGTCGAGCACATCGGCCTCGTGTCCACGCGTTTGCGCGATGGCATCAGCACCGTTCATCTACCCCATAGCGCCCTGGCCACGGTCCGCAATCTGAGCCAGGAACCCGTCGAGACACGTTTGTCCATCCAGATGCCGACCGATGCCGAACCGAACGAAGTGGCATCGCGAGCCGCCGAGACCATCCGTGAACTCGCCGGAACTCCTCGGCTCACCGAAGTCGTCCTGGTGGACGACATCGCCTTGGCGACTCCGGTCGAAGGTGTCGACCAGCTCGAGATCAAGGTGAAGACCGCCAAGCCGTTGTCGCCCGCCGAGCGTGAGACGTTGGTACGCCGCACCGAAGAGCGATTGAGCGCGCAGGATTCGTGACCAGCCCGAGCGATTAGGGTCGGAAAGGTCGAGGGAGATGTGATGTTCGAGCCGACGTACGAGTCTTTGCGCACGCACCGAGTTCCCCAGTGGTACGACGACGCGAAGTTCGGCCTCTTCGCCCACTGGACCGTCGGTTCGGTGCCCTCGTTCGCACCGATGGGCCGTGATCCGTTCACGCTTGCGCGCGAGGAGGGTGAAGAAGTCGCGTTCAGTCACACGCCCTATGCGGAGTGGTACTGGAACTCGATCAGCATTCCGGGATCACCGGCCGAGAAGTATCACCGCGAGGTTCTCGGAAATCCCGACTACTCCACGTTCGTGGAGACGTTCCTGAATCGAGCGGGCGACTGGGATGCGAATCACTGGCGCGACGTTTTTCGCCGCTCCGGCGCGAAGTACTGCGTTTTCGTGACCAAGCATCACGACGGTGTTCTCATGTGGCCGTCGCACACGCCCAATCCCGTGCACGGCGAGAAATGGCAGTCGAAACGCGACCTGGTGGGCGAATGCGCGCAGGCGGCCCGCGATGCGGGCATGCGATTCGGCGTGTATTACTCGGGTGGCATCGACTGGACGTTCCAGGGCCTCGGGATCAAGAGTTGGGCGACGCTCTTCGCGGCGATTCCGCAGGACGACGCGTACCTCGAGTACGCCGACGCCCACTACCGCGAGTTGATCACGCGCTACCAGCCCGATGTTCTGTGGAACGACATCGGCTATCCGAAGTTCGCCAACGGAGCGAATCCACTGATCGCCGATTTCTACAACGGCAATCCCGACGGAGTGGTGAACGACCGCTTCGACATGCTCGGTGTCATTCAGGGCAAACACCACACCGACTTCACGACTCCCGAGTACACGACACGGCCCATGGACGCGAACAAGAAGTTCGAGGTGTGTCGCGGCATCGGAACGAGTTTCGGCTACATGCAGTTCGAGGACGACAGCACGTACATGGCCACTGACGAGCTGATTCGGATGCTCGTGAACATCGTGGCCGACGGCGGCAATCTGCTCTTGAACTTCGGCGCGATGCCGGGTGGTTACATTCCCTGGGCCCAGCAGATCCGCATCATCGGGATGGGTCAGTGGCTCGAGACCAATGGAGCCGCGATCTACGGGAGTCGTCCCTTCCAGACCTCGACTCTCACCACGGACGAAGGTGCGACGGTCCGGCTGACCGCGGGAGCGGACGGTGCGGTGTACGCCATGGTGTGCGGGCGTCCGTCGAGTGCGACCGTCACGATCAGTGGACTTCCGCAGGGTCAGGTCAGCGTTCTGGGATGGCGTCATCCGATCGTCCGCCGCGGTGACACCGTGGTACTTCCGGTGCGTCCGGACGACACCCCGGTCTGGACGCTGCGAATCGAACGCTGATCAATCGGAGATCGTGAGCGTCGCGGTACCGTCGATGTGTCGCGACGACGAAGCGACTCGGATCTCGTAGACCCCGGGCGCCACGCGCCACTCGCCGACACGACCGAGTTCGACGGTCGTACTGAGTCCGGTCGCGTGGGGCCGCAGCGGGTTCGCGTAGGCATCACCCGGATCCCAGTGTGCGAAAGCTCGTGGTGTCAGTTCGAGTTCGACGATTCGCGTCTCACCCGGCTGCAGGTGGACCTTGGCGAACTGCTTCAACTCCTGCACCGGCCGCGTGACCGCCGACTTCGGGGGTGCGACGTAGATCTGCACGACGTGCGAACCGGCTCGTGAGCCGGTGTTGGTCACCGGGACGCGGACCGTGACCGTGTCGGCCGACGCCATCTCGTAACGGTCGAGATCGGGCGCTCCGATATCGAACGTCGTGTACGACAGGCCGAAACCGAAGGGGAACGCGACGGGTAGGTGTCGCGAGTCGTACCACCGGTGACCGATGAAGACGCCTTCGCCGTAGCGGATCTGGTGATGCTCGCCCGGGAAGTTGCCGAAGGCGGGAGTGTGCTCGATACGCACGGGAATCGTCGTCGGCAGGCGGCCACCAGGTTCGGCGTCGCCGGAGAGGACATCGGCGACGGCTGGACCCATCTCTTGGCCCCCGAACCACACCTGAACCACAGCGGGAACCGCATCGACCCAACTCATGTCGACGGGAGCACCGGTGTTGACAAGAACGACGGTCTTCGAGTTGACCGCGGCGACGCGTCGGATGAGTTCGACTTGACGTCCAGGCAAGTCGAGGGTGTCGCGGTCGTGACCTTCGCTCTCCCACTCGTTGTTGGTACCGACCACTACGAGTGCGACGTCGGCTGACCGGGCGACCTCCACCGCGGCGGCGATGGGATCGCTGTCGTCGACGCGGGCCAATCCGATCTGTGCGCCGTGCGCCCATTGACGAGACGTCGCCTCGCATTCGAGTCGTACGACGTGTCGACGATCGGCGTGGAGGCGAACGGTGGCGGCGATCTCCTCGCGGAACAGTCCGAAGAAACGGTGCCCGGGCGGCGGAAGTTCGGTGCCGTCGATGACGCACTCGTCGTCGAGGTAGAGCCGACACGGGCTGGTCTCGGAGATCGAGAGCGTGTATTCGGCGGTGGCATCCACTCGGAGGTGGCCCGTGGCGGTGAAGCGGAAGCCTGACACCGGGACACCTTCTTCTTGTCGCGCGACGACGAGAACTCGGCCGTCGGGACGCTGGATCGTCGTGATCTCGCGGTCGCCGTCCACGATCGTGACCGCGAAACCAGCATCGCCGCTCGGCGACTCGACCATGTCGCCAGGGATGAGCGGTGTCGATCGATCGATCGAGCAGCCGTGTTCGTGCACGATCTCGACACCAGCGAACCGCTCACGCAGCGCGTCCATGATCGTGAGATGCGGATGGGGCATGACCTCGGCCGACCCACCGCCCATGATTCTCGCCCGTGCGGCGTTGGGGCCGATCACGGCCAGGCGCGTCATGGAGCCGGCGTCGATCGGGAGGAGCGGCCTCGAACCCACCGGTTCGTTGCGGAGAAGGACCATCGATGCGGCCGATGCGCGGCGCACGACGTCCCGGTGTTCGTCGAGGTCGATGGCCTGCGGCTCAGCCGCCGGGTCGTCGAGCGCACCCAGTCGATCGAACACGTCGAGCAGTGTTCGCACCGCTCGATCGACCTGCGACTCGTCGACACGTCCTTCCTTCACGGCGTCGACCAAGTGTTTCCCGTAGTAGCGCGCTGGTGCGGGCATCTCGAGATCGAGACCGGCCTCGGCGGCGCCTTCGGTGGTGAAGCCGGCGTACCAGTCGGTGATGACGAAACCCTCGAAACCCCACTCACCTCGGAGAAGGTCGTGAAGGAGCCAGCGGTTCTCGGCGTTGTAGCGGCCGTTGAGCCGGTTGTAGGACGTCATGATCCCGAGTGATCCGCCGTCGCGGACCGCGTGCTCGAACGGCACGAGATAGACCTCGCGTAGCGTTCGCTCGTCGATGACGCTGTCGATGGTGAGGCGCTCGAACTCGGCATCGTTGCCGACGAAGTGCTTGACGGTCGTGGCGACACCATTGGACTGAACACCGCGGATGTACGCCGCGGCGAGACGACCGCTCAGGAGCGGATCTTCGGAGTAGCACTCGAAATTGCGTCCGGCGAGCGGAGAGCGGTGGAGGTTGATCGTGGGAGCGAGGAGAACTCGAGCCGTCTTGGATCGCGCCTGGTGGCCGACCGCGGTCCCGATGCGCTCGAGTAACTCGACGTCGAAGGTGGCGCCAAGAGCCGATCCGCACGGAACACAGAGTGACGCGCTCTGTTTACCGAGACCGGGAGTGAACGGACCACGCGCACCGGCCGGGCCGTCGGTGACGACGACGGAGGGAATGCCGACCCGCTCGATCGCAACCGTCGACCACAACGTCGCGCCCGACGTGAGACGAGCCTTCTCGTCGAGTGTCATGTCCCTGACGAGCTGGTCGATGTCGCGACGCGGGTGAGTCATGTCATCGATCTTGGCATCTCCGAACGCCACGGAATTCCGTCGGGCCAGCGTCCGACTCCACCGTTGTCGACGAGCAGCCCGGTGTGGGCCCGATCACTATGAGTGCTTCGCCAGACGAGCATGTCCTGGGCCAGGCCGAGGACTCGGGCCGGGTCGGTGATCGGTGTGCGCCAGGTGGGGTCGGCCGCGATGTCGAAGCACATCCACGAGCCGTCACCGAACTGCACGTAGGCGGCATCGGATGTTCGCCGAACCGTGAGGTGCTGACGTTCGAGACGGCGATCCCACGGCCATGGGTACTCGCCCCACGCGATGAGCGCGAAGCGCCAGTCGAACTCCCACGTGGCGGCCTCGCGCCACCATGGCGGAGAGGCTCCCTCGACGAAGGGTGTGAGCGGCAGTCCGTCGCATTGGAGAGGAACCGGAGCTCCCCATGTCTCGGCGAGAGTCGGCATGACGTCGACGCTCTCGGTGAAGGACTCGACAACTTTCCCGCCTCGATGGCGTGGATCGCGCCAGATGAGCGGAATGTGATGGCTCTCCTCGAACCAGCCGACTTTCTGCAGGAGTCCGTGATCACCGAGTTGTTCGCCATGATCGGACGTCACGATGACGACGGTGTCTTCCCAGCGACCGGACGCGCGTAGGGCGTCGCACAGTCGTCCGACTTCGTGATCGACCGACGAGATCATTCCGAAGTACTGGGCTCGGAGTCGACGCATCGCCGAGTCGTCGCCGGGAACTTTCACGATGTCGAGACCCATCAAGACGTCGTGGAACGGGTGGCGATCGTCAGCCGGCGGAATGGGATCTCCGGCATCGTCGGGTGAATACATGGTGGCGAACCGACCTGGTGCCGAATAGGGCGGGTGCGGCCGCAGGTACGACGCGTGAAGGAACCACGGCTCGTCTCCGTGGGCGTCGAGCCACCGAAGGACGCAGTCGGTCGTGAACGACGCCATCGAGAGTTCCTCGTGTCGCTCGTTCTCGGTGGCGAGAAGTGTGTCGTAGCCGACAGAGACGTCGACACCAGCCCGGGCGAGGAAGTCGACCCATGGTTGATGGGGAATGGCGAGGTCGACGACGCAATCGAATCCCGGGAGGACACCCTCGTACGACTGCAGGCGCGGATCGTCGGGTCCGGTCGTGACGCGTGGATCGACGGCCTGATCGGTGTAGCCGAAGAGAACCGCACGACGTCCGGCGCGGCGAGCCAGGAGCGCGACGTTGTCGAACCGAGAATCGAGAGGAGTGCCGTTGGCGACGACTCGATGGTTCATCTGATACATGCCGGTGTACAAGCCGGCCCGGCCCGGAGCGCACGGTGTCGATTGCGTGTAGTGCCGGGTGAAGCGGACACCTTCGGCGGCCAGGGCGTCGAGATGGGGTGTGCGAACCAGTGGGTGCCCGGCACAGGACAGGGCGTCGCCGCGGAACTGATCGAGCGTGATGAACAGGACGTTGGGCGGTGGTGAGACCGTCATGGTCCGATTGTGCCACTCACTCGGCGAGGGCGTATTCGAAGCGGTCGGTGTGTTCGATGCGGACGAACTCACCGGCCAGGCGCAGGTGCTCGAGGTGGGCGAAGGTTTCGCTGTCGGCCATGCCGCCCAGCGCCCGCGGTGAGAAGAGGTGTGTGCTCATCTCCATGACCGTGGCCGGGCGATCGAGCTCGTTGGCGGCGTCACGCAACTTCTGAAGGCGACCCTCGTGATGCTCCTTGATGGCGCGGGCGCGACCAGCCAGGTCGGTGAACGGACTGCCGTGTGCGGGCAGGGCCATCGTCACCTGCGATCCGAACTCAGCGACTTTGTCGAGTGAGTGGAAGAACTTCTTGAGAGGATCGCGCGCGCCGATGAGCCCGCTGATGTGCGGGGTGATGGTGGGCAGCACGTGGTCGCCACAGAGCATGAGGCCGTGTTCGGGATCGAAGAGACAGAGATGATCGTCGGTGTGACCCGGCGTGTGGAGCGCGATCCACTCACGACGGGCGAAGCGGACGTGCTCGCTGTCGTCGAGTCGAACGGTGGGTTTGGGAGTCTTGATGAGACCTGGTACTCGTCGCGCCACGGCGTATCTCATCTTGCGTCGCCAGGGAATCTCGTAACCCGGTCCGCCCCAGGGCGTGGCATCCCACGGTCGGCGCTGGATCGGAATGTCGGCGGCGTCTTCCACGTCGATGTCCGGGGCCTCGGTCGGATCCCAGAACATCCGGAACCGACGGCTCGTGATGATTTCGCTCCCGGTCTCCTTCTGGAGCCAGTAAGCACCGCCGTAGTGATCGGGATGGCTGTGGGTCACGACGATCGAGTGCACTCGCTTGAGAGGCACGCCGATCTGATCGAGACGATGACTGATGGCCTTGTAGTTGGACGGGGTGGCCAGACCAGGGTCGACGACCGTGACTCCGCGGTCGTCCTCGAGTACGTACATGTTCACGTGCCCGAGACCGGGCATGTCGATCGGCAATTGGGTGCGCAGAACTCCGGGGGCGATCTCGTCGATCTGCTCGGTGGCCGGCATCTGCTCCTGTTTGGGCGGCCGTGGTGCCGACGATGGCTGATGGGCGTGGGTGTCGGTCACGACGACGAGGGTACTTGCGGACCCCCGCCGGAGACGAATACTCGCTCCCGATAGAAGCGGAGCTCGTCGATGCTCTGTCGCACGTCGTCGAGAGCACGGTGAGTGCCGGCCTTGAAGGGGCGAACGCTGTCGGTCCCGGGATACCAGCGCTTCACGAGTTCCTTGATGGAGCTGACATCGACCGAGCGGTAGTGCAGGTAGTTCTCGATGTCGGGAAGGTACTTCGCCAGAAAACGACGGTCGGTGCCGATGGAATTGCCGCAGAGCGGCACGGAACGCGGTTCGGGAACGTGCGTCTTGATGAATTCGAGCGTGAGGCGTCCCGCTTCTTCGAGCGTGAGAGTCGATGCTTTCATCAATTCGAGCAGTCCCGACTTCGTGTGCATGTCGATGACGAACGGATCCATGGCCGCCACGACGTCGGCCGGCGCTGGAACGACCAGGTCGGGTCCCTCGGCCACGATCTGCAGTTGATCGTCGGTGACGATGGTGGCGATCTCGACGATGACCTCTTTGGCCGGGTCGAGCCCGGTCATTTCGAGATCCATCCACACCAGCACGTCGGAGACCATACGTCATCCATGTGGTGCGGATCGAAGACGGTGGGCGACACGGCCTATCGTCGAAGCGTGTCCGACGCGTCCTGGCTCCGAGTCTCCGTTCCGGTCGTGCGTCTCGACGCCGATCTTCCGCTGCCCGCCTATGCACACGCCGGCGACGCCGGACTCGACTTGTTGGCGCGCGAGGATGCGCTCGTCAGTGCTGGTGGTGGTCGGGTACTGGTTCCGACCGGCATCGCACTCGCTCTTCCGCGGGGTACCGCAGCATTCGTTCTTCCGCGCAGCGGTCTGGCCCTCAAGCACGGTCTGACCGTGGTCAACAGCCCGGGCCTCATCGACTGCGCGTATCGCGGCGAGATCAAGGTGGTGCTCCTCAACACCGACCCCACGACCGACTATCAGGTTCGACGGGGTGATCGCATCGCGCAGTTGGTGGTGCAATCGGTCCTCGAGGTGCAGTGGCGCGAAGTCGAATCACTCGAGGGTGACGACCGGGGCGGCGGCTTCGGACACTCCGGCCGTTAGGCCGCGGTATCCATACTCGCGAGTTCGCGCGCGATGAGATCGCGAACGTCGTCGCGCAGCTTCGGCACGTCGTCGACGGTCATTCCGTCGGTGGAGATCGGTGCGAGGACGCGAACGACCGCGCGCGAATCACCGAGTCGCCAGTCGTGCTTGCGTAGCGCGGTGCGCGTGCCGTGGACGACGAGAGGAAGGATCGGAGCGCCGGCCTCGATCGCGAGGCGGAACGCACCATCCTTGAACGCGCCGAGCGATCCGTCGGCAGAACGCGTGCCTTCGGGGAAGATCATCACCGAGACTTTCTTGCGCAGCCGGTCGTGGCACGCGGCGATGGCCGCCGCACCACTCGCGCGATCGCCGCGCACCAAACGGATGTCGCCGGCCATGCGCATCATCCATCCGACGAGTGGAAACTTGAAGAAGGTCTCCTTCGACATCCACTTCATCTCGATGGGCAGATGGCTGATGAGGAGGATGTCGACGAAACTCTCGTGGTTGGCCACCACCACGTAGGG
>CAYNKE010000016.1:0-23668 GCA_964397715.1 uncultured Bifidobacterium sp.
GTCGCTGAGGCGACCGTGAGGGTGAACAGTCGCTGAGACTCAGCTGTCGAGTTGCTTCGACACCACGATCGAACGCGCCGTGATCCCAGCCCTCTCGTAAAGGTTCTTGGTCTCGCGGTCCCCAGGAAGAGCAACCGCCTCGAAGAACGCGCACCCGTGGGCGTGGGCGCGGTCGATGGCGGCGGCGACCAGTGCGTCTCCACAGCCCAACTCGCGAGCGTCCTCGACCACGTACACCCGATCGACCACGAACACCTCTCCACGATGGCGCCGGCTCTCGCGACGGCCGACGAGGAAGCCGACGACCGCGTCGTCGATGGTGGCCACGAGGGTGTCGGCGATCCACGTGTCGCCCTCGAGAGCCGAATGTTCGGCGAGCCAAGCCGCGCCGCCACGCTGAACGCCGAGGCCGATCCGAGCCTGCGCATCGATACGCCGACAGATCTCGGCGTCGGCCACCACGCCTGGGCGCACGACCGGCTCGACGCTCATTTCGTCATGACGGAATCAGCGGACAGGTGTCGTCGCCGACCGGACAACTCGGCGCTCCCTTGCGGACCAACAAGAAGCACTGCGGGCACATGCGTTCGTCGGGGCGCTTGGGCTGAATACTCGTTTCCGGGTCGACGTTGGACGGAAGCTCCTCTTCCTCTTCGGCCTCTTCGTCCTCGCTGCGCTCGCGGAGGCGCTCGTCCAGGATGTGGGCCAGGTCGGCCTCCACGTCATCGGCCGTCGTGAGGTCTTCGTCCTCGTCGTCCGCGGCCCGCTTGGGGCGGGCCACCGCCGCCGATTCGTCCTCTTCTTCGTCGGGAGCGGCTTCGTCCTCGATGTCGACGTCGTCGAGACCCTCCTCTTCGAGGTCGTCCTCGTCGAGCAGGTCGATGTCGACATCGTCCTCGTCTTCGCCTTCTTCAAGAAAACCGTCGGCGTCGAGGTCTTCGGCGTCGATTTCTTCGTCAGATGCCATGGGCCCGCCTCCTTCTTGGGGGCGGATAATAGGCACATCCCGTCACACGGAGCCTGGATCCCCTGGTGACAGCAGTCACCGGCCCGAACGTTTGGCCTCGGCGCGGCGTTCGGCGGCCAAACGCTCGAGTTCGGGGGCTTCCACGGTCATGTGGTTCATCGCATCGGCAACAGCGCGATGCCCGGCCTGTTCGGCGATCAGACGATGCATCTCCAGAGCCACGCGGCGATACGCCGGATGCCCCTGAGGAGACGACCGCAACTCCAGCATGTGCATGGCTTCTCGGGCGTTGAACTGCATCACGTATCGGACGCGATACGCCATCGACACCGCGTAACTCGCCTGGTGGGGGAACTCGGCGCGCAGAGCGTCGTACAAGCCCGCCGATCGTCCCATGACTTCGTCGAACACCGCCGCCATTCCCGCCTCGTCCACGAGATCGGGGCGGGTGTAGCCGTGATTGGGCGTCAGCGCCTGCCACTCGATCGTGAGCAGGCGGTGCCGCTGCAGATCTCGGAATGCGCCGTAATCGGAGAGCACGTCGAACCGGTAATCGATGCGCTCGAACGCTCGGCCCGGGCGATGCCGGCGATTCTCGCGATCTCCGACGTACGAACGCAGGATCGCGACCTTCTCGGCGTGACTCATCTTCTCGACCCGGGCCAGGATCTGCGACTCGGGAAGGCTGGTGTGCGAATAGCACACCGCGGCAATCAGCTTGTTCTCGCCGTCGGGGTCCCAGTCGGTGAGCACCACCGGCGCACTGTGTTCGACCGGTGTCTCGGCGAAGAGTTCGCCCACGAGTTCGGACGTCTCGAGACGAGTCGTCGACAAGTAGTCGCTCCATCGCCCTCCGCGGTCGGCCAGATCGACACGCCGCAAGAAACTCGGGATGACCTTGCGAAGTTCCTCGAGCATCAGAGCCGCGTACTGCTGCGCTTCAGGAAGAGGATGCGCCCTCATGCGGATGAGCATCGCCTCGTACGCCTGCCCGCTTCCGTAGATTCCGACGTTCGAGAGCGAAGCGGCCGGAAGAACACCACGTACCGCGTCGAGCGCCTTGGCCCGGGTCGCCTGACGGAAGACGAAGTCGCTGTCGGCCGGATCACGTCTGACCGTCGCCCGCACGTGATCGGTGACTTTCTCCATGAGGAGCGAATACGAGTCGAACATCCGGTCCATGTCGCCCACGTATCGCGTGCCGAATCGCGAGTTCAAGATGTCGAGGTCGCGGTAGGATCGATAGCGGCCGGCCAGACGGGCGTGGTACGAGATGTACCGCGTGCTCTGCTCGAGATAGCTGGCCAGGCGACCCCACTCGAGGATCTTCGTGAGGACGTTCGACGCCTGTTCGCAGGCGAGATGCACACCGCCCAACTGGGCGACCGAATCGTCGCCGTACTCGAAGAAGACCTTCTCGTAGAGCTCCTCGGCTCGCTCGAGGCCGATCGTCGCGTCGACTCCTTGATCTCCAGCGATGTCGAGGTCGCCGACGAACTCGTCGAGGAACAAGCGGCGCAGACTCTTGCTGCTCCGGCTGTAGCGGGCGAAGAGCGCTCCCTTCACCACCTCGGGAAGGTTGACGAGAGCGAACACCGGGCCATCGAGGTTGGTGAAATACCTTCGCAGGATGTCGGCCTCGTCCGGGGTGAACTCCTCAGGCGCGTAGACCGTCACAAGATCCAACGCTAGTTGGCGGGTCCCCAACGTCCGGGGAACTCCGAGCGACCTGACCAGCGGAAAAGCGTTTTCAGCCGAGCACGTCGACGTCGCGGGGAAGCCGCGCGAATTCATCGTTCACACGCGCACGAAGTCGTTCGTCGAGCCACAAATCGACGATCGTCATGGCCATCGCCCGTGCGCCGTCGAGCACCGCCCGATCTCCCGACTCGGATCCGGCGAACTCGGCGAAGTCGCGGGTGTGAATCGGAACTCCGGCTGGTGCGACTTGGATCATCGGGTGAATGGACGGGACGAGGTACGACACGTTGCCCATGTCGGTCGAACCCATCACCCGACGCCCGGTGACCCGCGGATCGGTGACCTCTCGACCGACCTGGCCCATGTTCGACGCGTACGCCGCGGCCAATGTTTCGTTGTCGCGGACCTCGGCGTAGAAGTGGGCGTCCCAGGTGGCGTCCATCGTGCAGCCGCACGCGCTCGAGGCTCCTTCGAGACACGACAGCACGCGATCCTTCAACGGCTGCAGACTCGCCGAGTCGGCGGCCCGCACGTACCACGTGGCGGCCGCGCGACGCGGAACGATGTTCGGCTTCTCCCCCGCTTCGGTGAAAATTCCGTGGATCCGCTCGGTGGGCCGAATGTGCTGGCGGAGCGCCGCGATGTTCATGTAGCCGAGGACTGCGGCATCGAGGGCGTTGCGCCCTTCCCACGGCGCCGCCGACGCATGGGCCTCGCGACCGTGATACACGACGTCGACGGTGTGAATTGCGAGCGAGTCCATGCGCAGCAGGTCGGCGTCGGCAGGGTGGACCATCATCGCGGCCGCACCCGAGGCGAACGCACCGCGGCGAGCCATGTAGATCTTCCCGCCTCCACCTTCTTCGGCTGGCGTTCCCATGATGCGGACCGTGCCGCCGATTTCGCGGGCGATCGCCGCGGCGGCGAGTCCGGCACCGAGACCTGCCCCGGCGATCACGTTGTGGCCGCACCCGTGTCCGATCCCAGGTAGCGCGTCGTACTCGAGAAGGACGAGAACCTCGGGGCCTTCGCTCCCGACCTTGGCCTCGAATGCGGTGTTCACACCGTACGCGTGACGTTCGACGGGAAGACCCGCTTCGTCCAGCACCGAGGTGAGCAGGTCGTGCGCGAACACTTCCTCGAAGTTCAGTTCGGGGTGCGCGTGAATCGCCCGGCTGGTCGCGACGAGCCGATCGGACCACCGGTCGACTTCGGCAGCGACGCGTGACTTGGCTTCAGCGGCGAGTCCGGACATGCGACCACCGTAGTCGTTCACTCCGGCAGGGCGACCCAGACCGACACGTGATCGGCGAGCACGCGCATGGTCCAGCGATCGACTCGTCCGGCGGACCGGCCGTCGATCACGAGTATTCCGGGTCCACCTGAAATCGGGCCGGCCGCGGACACGACCGTGATCATCGGGTGCGGAATGTGCTCGCCACGTGGAAGGCGACGCCACGCGCTCCAGCGCTGGCGTATCGGCATCACCCGGTCGATCGACACCACGTCGAGTCGGCCGTCGTTCGGATGTCCGCGGGGAGCGACGTCCCACGCCCCCACGAACTGCGCGTTCATGATCGCCGTGGCCTCGCCTCGCCACCAACCTCCGCGCCACCACGGTGAGCGCGACAGGCAATGTGCCATGGCGATCGAAGTTTCGTGACTCGATCCTCGTTCGATCGTCACTTCGATGGCGTCGAGCGGAACCAGCACCCCACGAGTCCCTCGACCGACGGCACCGACGGTTCGAGCCAGATCGCCGGCCGCCACACCGATGACGGGTCGGCCGCGGGAGACGGCCTCGGCGAGGCCGTGATCGGAGTCGCACCACTCGATGTCGCTCGGAACGTCACCGGGAGATCCCCACGACTCATGTCGTCGGATGGTCATGCGCCGACCGCCATCGATGCCGCGACCACGCCTCGATCGAGAGCATCAGCGGCGGCCTCGGCCGCCCGTCGCGTGTCTCCCATCGGAGCGATCACCGCGATCTGGTGCAGAAGGTCGATCAACTGCTTCATCGTTCGCACGAAGTCGCCTCCCGACAACTCTTCGGCTTCCACGACGTCGGCGAATCCCTCGCCGCACGCCCAGGCGTAGGCCACCGCGATGTAGGTCGGATCAGGTGCACGGTGGACCGAGAGATCCGCTTCTTCCTCGATGCGTCGCAGCTCGGTGCTCAACTGATCGATCCGACGAAAGCGCTTGCGCACTTCGTTCGAGGGGAACCACGCCGCCGGCGGCGGCTCGCTCGACCGATGCTCGTAGACGAACACTGACACCAGTCCGGCCAGATCGGCCGCCGACAGACCATCGAGCAAACCCGCGTGAATCGCTTCGGCGACGAGCAGATCGCACTCGTGGAAGGTTCCGGCCAACACGCCGCCTTTGTCCGTGAGCGACCAACCCGACACGTATCCCCAGTCGGTGAGAACTCGCAGCACGCGGTCGAAACGACGAGCGACCGAATTGCTTCGGCCCCGTACCTGCTCGCGCAATTGATCGATTTCCCGCTCGAGACGCTCGGCCTGTGCGGCGGCCTTGAGACGCTCCTTCAAGTCGGGGTCGTCCTCCACCGGATGCACCGCCTGTCGATCGGATGTCGGCGCCTCCCACTGGGTGGTGACGATCTCGGCTCGCTGCAGACGGTCGAATACTTCTTTCTGGAAGTCCGGACGGGCCGGGACGAACGGCGTCGGCATTTCCACGTTGCCGATCACACGAGGTGGTTCGTCGAAGTCGCGTGCCGTGAGGTTGACGAGGGATTGGCGTGCCGTCAGGACCGAGATCTTGATACCCCCCGATCGTTGGGCCGTCGACAGCACCACGGCCCGACCCTCGACTCGATTCTTCGTCATGGTGACGACCGCCCCCGGCCGAAGGCGCGCCAGAGCGAACTCGATCGCGCTCTCGCTGCGTACTCGGGCCACCCCTTCGAGGCGGGCCCGGTAATCGTGGATGTCGCCGAAGGGGCTCTCGACCTGTTCGCGCAGGTCGAAGAGTTTCTCGAGGCGATTCTCGAGGCGGGCTTCGAGACGGACGACGTCACGGTCGGCCTGATACTGCGCGAGTGACAGGTTCAGTAGATGGCGCGCCTCCTCACTGGAATACGAGCGAACGAGGTTGACCGCCATGTTGTACGTCGGACGGAACGATGACGTGAGCCGGAAGGACCGACTGGCCGCCAGACCCGCCACCTGATCGAACGAGACGAACGGGCTCCAGAGAACGATCGCGTGACCACGGGCGTCCAGGCCGCGCCGACCGGCCCGCCCCGTGAGTTGGGTGAACTCCCCGGGCGTGAGGAACTGGTGGTGCTCACCGGTGAACTTGGTGAGTTTCTCGATGACGACCGAACGCGCCGGCATGTTGATCCCAACGGCGAGGGTCTCGGTCGCGAAGACGACCTTCACGAGACCCTCCACGAAGCAGGCTTCGACCGTCTCCTTGAACGGTGGAACCATCCCCGCGTGGTGGCTGGCGATTCCCGCCTCGAGCTGGGCCACGAACTGCCCGTATCCGAGGACGTCGAGATCGTCCTCGTCGAGCGCGTCGAGACGTTCGGACACGATCGTCGCGATACGTCGTCGCTCATCGGCCGACGTGAGCCGAATGCCGTGTCGCAAGCACGCGGCCGCCGCCTCGTCGCACTGGTTCCGACTGAAGATGAAACAGATCGCCGGAAGAAGGTCCTCGTGCCGAAGTCGCTCGACGACGTCGATGCGAGAGGGCGTGAACAGGTGTCGGCGCTTCTGGTTGCGCGCCCGGCGGGCCAGTCGATGACCTTGATCGGCGATTCGACCGGCTTCCTGATTGGGCCGACCGTTCACCAGCACCGGGAGGAGGTGCTCCCGCTCGGTGGATTTGTCGCCCATCATGAACAGGCACTCCAGCTCGACCGGACGCTTCTCCTCCACGATGGACACCGTCGGTCCCCGTACCGTGCTCATCCAGTCGGCGGCCTCGGCCGCGTTGGAGACGGTCGCCGAGAGACACACCAACTGCACGTGTTTGGGAAGATGAATGATCACTTCCTCCCACACCGGCCCGCGATAGGCGTCCTGGATGAAGTGGACTTCGTCGAGAACCACGACGCGAAGGTCGGCCAGTGCTCGGGCGTTCGCGTAGATCATGTTGCGCAGAACCTCGGTGGTCATCACGACGATCGAGGCGTCGCCATTGATGGCGTTGTCACCGGTGAGCAGGCCCACGCGATCGCGTCCGTGCATCTGGACCAGATCGCTGTACTTCTGATTCGAGAGAGCCTTGATGGGTGCGGTGTAGAACGCTCGTCCTCCGTCGGCGAGGGCGGTGGCGATCCCGTACTCGGCAACCACCGTCTTGCCGCTACCCGTCGGAGCGGCGACGATCACTGATTCACCCTCGTCGATCACGTCCATCGACGACAACTGGAACTGGTCGAGGGGGAACGTGTAACGAGCGACCAGTTCGGCGCGGTCGGGCCGAGCCATCGTCAGGTACGCCGTCGTACGATCAGGTGTCCGACTCCGATCGCGACGAAGTACAGGATCACGAGCGGAATCGCCAGGGCGATGAGGGTGATCGGGTCCCCTGACGGAGTGATGACGGCCGCCAGGACCACGATCACGACGATGGCGATCCGCCAACTCTCCACGAGTTGTCGAGGACGCACGACTCCCGCCAATTGGAGGAAGACCAGCAGAACGGGAAACTCGAAACCGACTCCGAACGCGGCGATCATGAGGGCGACGAGGCTCACGTATTTGGTGATCTGGAACGCCTGCTGGACGTCGCTTCCCGACCAGCTCACGAGGAACTCGAGGCCCTTGTCGAGAGTGACGTACGCGAGCCATCCGCCGGCGACGAATAGGAGGACCGACGACGCGATGAAGGGAACCGCGTACTTCTTCTCACGGGAATGAAGGGCCGGCACGATGAACCGCCAGACCTGCCACAGGATCACGGGCAGAGCCACGATGATCCCGCCGTAGAGCGCGATGCGAAGTCGCGCATTGAAGCCGTCGAGAGGGCCGAGCGAGAAGAGATCGCAATTCGTCACCAGATCGGGACGACGCTGACACAGGTTGTCGTAGGGTCGTCGCAGGAATTCG
Source organism: uncultured Bifidobacterium sp. (assembly GCA_964397715.1). Taxonomy (GTDB): domain Bacteria; phylum Actinomycetota; class Acidimicrobiia; order Acidimicrobiales; family Ilumatobacteraceae; genus Casp-actino8. The sequence continues at coordinate 7,762 of CAYNKE010000016.1, forward strand.
AGCACCGGATCGTAGAAAGCCAGGATGACGATCACCCCGAGCGCCACCGCGAGAGCCGACCGAATGACGCGCGAGCGCAATTCGGCGAGGTGTTCGGTGAGCGTCATCGTGTCGTCGGGTCCCGACGCTCGGGTCCGACCGGCACGGACTCTCGACCACCGGGCCGGAAGAATCCTCATGGCGTGGGCTCAGCGGGCGGACTCGCCGCTGGCGCATCGGTCGAATCGTCGGGCGGATTCGTAGGAGCCTGAGACTTGGCCGACTGCGAGCGGAAATCCGGAATCGCCGGGTCGACGACCTGACGGACCGCCTCGCGGGTCATCTCGGCCGTTTCACGCAGCTCTCGGACCGGCTCGTCGAAGGCGTTCTTGAACTCCGACTGGAATCCTCGGCTCATTCGCCGTAGTTCGCCGTAGACCCGCCCGAAGCGTCGAATGGCTTCGGGCAGCTTCTCGGGGCCGAGGACGATGAGCGCGAGCAACAAGATGACCACGATCTCGCTGCCCGAGAGGTTGAACACGGTGAGAGTCTAGGAGCAGGGCCTCGACACTGGTCGTCCCAGGTCAGGGCGGTGTTCGTCTGCCAACATGACGTCGTGCAACAGCGGCTCCCCTCTCGTCTCGATCCGCCGATCGGCTTCGCACATCGCGGCGCGCGGGCCCATGCCGCCGAGAACACGATCGAGGCGTTCCAGTTGGCGTTGCGGCTCGGCGCCACCGGACTCGAGAGCGACGTCTGGATCACTGCCGACGGCGTGGCGGTCCTCGATCACGACGGCCTCGTTCGACGTCGCGGTCGCAAGGTTCCGATCTCCACGGTCGATCGATCCGAACTTCCCGCGCACGTACCGAGCGTCGACGAGATGCTCGCCGCCTGCCCCGAACCGTTCCACTTCAGCGTGGACATCAAGGACCCGCTGGCCGTCGATGCGTTCGTGTCGGCGGTGCGTGAAGTCCGACCCGGACTCGAGGAGAACACCTGGATCTGCCACCCCGACTGGACACTCGTCGCGACGTGGCGAACCAAGACGCACGCCCGCCTCGTCGACTCGACTCGATTGGCGCGAATCAAGGAGGGCCCGGAACGCCGGGCCACGTTGCTCCGCGACGCGGGCATCGACGCGATCAACATGCATCACACCGACTGGAGCGGCGGCCTCGTCACTCTCTTTCATCGCTTCGACCGGCTGGCTCTGGCCTGGGACGTGCAGCACGATCACTTCCTCGATCAGATCCTCCGCATGGGAGTCGACGGCGTGTTCAGCGACTGGGTCGACCGCATGGTCGAGGCGCTCGCCCGCCAGTTCGGCTGACGGCTACAGGAAGGCCCAGGCCGAGGCGGGCCAGATGACCACGAACGCGCGACCGCGGATCTTGTCGACGTCCACCGGACCGAAGTCGCGGCTGTCGAAACTCTGCACACGGTTGTCGCCCATCACGAACACCATGTCGTCGGGCACCACCTGGGCCGGTACGTCCGTGTGCGAGCCGCACCGTGCCAAAGGATCGGCCTGAGCGACCATCTCCTCGTCGAGATACGGCTCTTCGAGTCGAACTCCGTCGATGAAGACCGTGCACGAGCGCACTTCGAGAGTCTCACCCGGCAAGCCGATCACTCGCTTGATGAGATCGTCGTGCTGCTCGGCCGCCGTCACGCGGTCGAACACGATGACATCGCCGCGGTTCACGTCGTGCAAGCGATACGACAACTTGTTCACGAGAACTCGATCCCGCGGGTGCAGAGTCGACTCCATGCTCGGGCCGTCGATGTAGTACTGCTGAAAGAGAAACAGCCGAATGATGAGCGCGGCGCCGATCGCGATGACGACGACGATTCCCCACTCCCAGACCGCCCGGCCGACTCTCGATTGGCGAGGCCGACGAACCTCACCGTCGAACTCGGGGCCGCCCACCGGCGTCGGATCGTCGACCGGTGTCTCGTTCGTGTCCACGGCGGACACCGTACCGCCTCGTGGTCGAACATCCGGGGCACGGCCGTCGATCACACGAGACGTCACAACGACGCGATGAGCTTCTCCACACGCTCGTCACGGCTGCGGAACGGGTCCTTGCACAGGACCGTGCGCTGGGCCTGATCGTTGAGTTTCAAGTGCACCCAGTCGACCGTGTAGTCGCGGCGCTTCTCCTTGGCGGCCCGGATGAATTCTCCTCGCAAGCGTGCTCGGGTGTTCTGCGGTGGTTCGGACAAGGCGATGTCGATGTCGGCATCGGACCCGACTCGCTCGACGAGGCCCTTGGATTGGAGCTTGTAGAACAATCCGCGATCGCGATTGATGTCGTGATACTGAAGATCGACAAGTTGACAGCGGGCGTCTCCGAGTTCGAGTCCGTGTCGCGCCGAGTACTGCTGGATCAGCGAGTGCTTGATCACCCAGTCGACCTCGCGATCGAGTTTGAGCGGATCGTTCTCGATGGTCGTGACACAGTGCTCCCACATCTCGAGCGCCCGCTGCTCGAGCGGCGGGAAACCGCGAGTCTCGGCGTATCGCAACGCACGATCGAGATACTCGCGCTGAATGTCGAGAGCGCTGACTTCACGGCCGTTCGCCAGGACGACCGTCCGACGGCACGTCATGTCGTGGCTGATGTCGCGGATGGCGCGAATCGGGTTCTCGAGCGTCATGTCGCGCAGAACCACCCGCGGATCCTCCAGCATGCGCAACATGCACGCCGTCGACCCGATCTTGAGAAACGTCGTGTACTCGCTCATGTTCGAGTCGCCCACGATCACGTGGAGTCGTCGGTAACGCTCGGCATCGGCGTGCGGCTCGTCACGCGTGTTGATGATGGGGCGACTCCGCGTGGTGGCCGACGACATGGTCTCCCAGATGTGGTCGGCGCGTTGGGTGATCGAGTAGATCGGTCCGCGAGCGGTCTGCACGATCTTTCCGGCACCGGTGTAAATCTGGCGCGAGACGAGGAACGGAATGAGTACCTCGGCGTGGCGCGCGGTGTCGTCGCCGCGCCTCGTCAGGTAGTTCTCGTGGCATCCATAGCTGTTGCCGGCCGAATCGGTGTTGTTCTTGAACAGGTAGACGGTTCCTCGAATTCCTTCTTCGCGCAGACGCTCCTCGGCCGATGCGGCCAGGCGTTCGAGGATGCGCTCCCCCGCCTTGTCGTGAACAACCGCGTCGTAGATCGAGTCGCATTCGGGCGTCGCGTATTCGGGGTGGGAACCCACGTCCAGATAGAGCCGAGCACCGTTCTCCAGGAAAACGTTCGAGGACCGACCCCACGAGACGACCTTGCGGAAGAGATACCGGGCCACTTCATCCGGGCTCAGACGTCGCTGGCCGCGCAACGTGCAGGTGACCCCGTACTCGTTCTCGAGGCCGAAGATGCGACGGTCCACGACGGAACCCTAGTTCTCGGGACGACGCGGAGGCTCCGCTACGAGCCCGAAGGTGACGAACCGCTCGCGCCGAGCAGGCTGGCCACGCGCGAATCGTCGAGACGCTGGAAGCATCGCCGTCCGTTCGTTCGAGAGAGCACCGCGACCTCCAGGTCGTCGGCCCCCAATGTCCGGTCGGGCCCCGACAGCGCCGCGACCGCCTTGGGAAGAGCCGACGCAATCGAGTCGGTGGCCGACCACGACGCGGCGAGTCGACCAGCGATCGCGTCGGCATCGCCGCCCAGCACGCTGGAACCGCGCTCGTCGACGAGCGTGCCGTCGTAGAGGATGTGGAACAACTGATCCTCGGCCTGCGTGACTCCCACCTCGGCCACGAGAATCTCGACTTCGAGTGGCTTGAGTTCGTGTGTGAACGTCTGACCGAGGATCTGCGCGTAGTCGTTCGCGAGTCCCCGTGCTTCGACGTCGTCGCGAGAGTACGCGTACCCCTTCACGTCGGCGTTGCGAACGCCGAAACGGCGGAGTTGATCGAATTCGTTGTACTTGCCGACCCCGGCGAAGGCGATTCGGTCGTAGATCTCGCTGATCTTGCGCAGAGTGTTCGAGGTGTTCTCGGCGACCAGCAGAATTCCGTCGTCAAATTGGACAGCGACGAGAGCACGGCCGCGGGCGATCCCCTTGCGCGCGTAATCGGCGCGATCCTTCATCATCTGCTCGGGAGCGACGTAGAACGGCATGTTCATGAGGCACCTCCGCGTGATCGTTGGCCCTCGGCGATGTTCGTGAAGACTGCGGCCAGCACGTCGTCCGCGATGCGCGTCCAGCCGTCGGACGTGATGGTCGCGACGACTGGGTAGATCCCACGCAGGGCATCGGGTCCGCCCGTCGCACTGTCGACTTCGGCGGCCTCCCACAGGGCCCGGCACGCGAGTTCGACCGCGTCACTGCTGGCGAGTCCGGGGCGGTAGCCGACCTTCAGGACCGTGGCGGCCGGTCCACCACCGGATCCGGTGGCGACGAAGTCGCGTTCCTCGTAGCGACCTCCGGTGATGTCGAAGTCCCAGAGACGACCCGTCCGCCGCAGTTGGTCGTAGCCCGCGAAGATCGGCACGACGACGAGCCCCTGCATGGCCGCACCGAGGTTCGCCCGGACCATCTGGGACAGTTGGTTGGCCTTGCCTTCGAGACTGATCGGGCGGCCGTCGAGCTTCTCGTAGTGCTCGAGCTGCAACTGGAACAGCTTGATCATGTCCATGGCGACGCCAGCCGTCCCGGAGATCGCGACTCCGCTGTGGCGGTCGGCGGGAACGACTTTCTCCATCTCGCGATTGGCGATGCGATTGCCCATCGTCGCGCGACGGTCTCCGGCCATCACCACGCCGTCGGCGAACCGCACGGCGAGCACCGTGGTCGCGTGCGGGGCGAGATTCGTGGCCGGGCCGGCCGGATTCGGGAACGGTTCCAACCCGACCCGCCGAAGCAAAGCCGAGAAGTCGCTGCCGGGGTCGTCACCCGACGTGAACAACGGGACTTTCACCCGTCACTCACCGCCCTTCTGGATGTACGACTTCACGAAATCCTCGGCATTGGTCTCGAGCACCTCGTCGATTTCATCGAGGAGATCGTCGAGTTCGGCCTTCAATTTGTCACCCGTTTCGGTGACGGGTTCGGCCGCGGTGCCGGCGTTCTCGTCGGCACGACGATCGGAGGACGGGGTCTGCTTGTGGACGCGTTCAGCCATGACTCCCCCATCCTGCCACCCCGCCGGGCGGGTCACATCTCGGGAGCGGCCCCCAGGCGCGTGACGAGTTCGACGACGGTGTCGCTCGAGTCGATGAGCGACCCGACCAGGTCGCGGGTTCCGCGGAGAGGCTCCATCATCGGGATCCGGCGCAACGGGTCACGACCCACGTCGATCACGACGCTGTCCCAGTTGGCCGCGACCACGCTCTCGGGCCACTTGGCCAGCATCCGCCCTCGGAAATACGCACGTGTGCTCCCCGGCGGTTCGACGATCGCCCGTGCCACCTCCTCGGCATTCACGATCGTCCGCAGACCGAGACGTCCGGCCAGGCACTTGTCGGGACGCATGTCGTGGTACTGCAAGTCCAGTGCCTTCAAGCGAACGTCGTAACCGCTGATTCCGTGTCGCTCGGCGTAGGCCCTCACCAGACGCTCCTTGGCCACCCAGTCGACGACGTCGGCCACCGTGTCACGATCGGAGGACAGACCGCCGAGGACTTCCTCCCACAGTCGAAGCACCTCGTCGGCATCCTCGACCGCGCCGAAGCCGCGACTGCGTTGGTGTCGACGAGCGGCCTCGAGCAGCGACCACTGCACCTCGAGCGCCGTCATGCGTCGGCCGTCGCGTAAGCCGATCGTGCGCGAGAGCGATGGATCGTGGCTGACGACTCGGATGGCGGCAACTGGATTGGCCACCGCGAGATCGGAGGGGAACGTCTCGTCCTCGATCATCGTCAGCACGAGTGCAGTGGTCCCGAGTTTCAGGAACGTCGCGACCTCCGACATGTTGGCGTCACCGACGATCACGTGAAGGCGTCGATATTTCGTCGGATCACAGTGCGGTTCGTCGCGGGTGTTGACGATCGGACGCTTGAGCGTGGTCTCCAGCCCCACTTCTTCCTCGAAGAAGTCGGCCCGCTGGCTGATCTGATACGGAACGTCGGACACCGAGGTCCCGGGTTCCTCCGAGCCGACCTTGCCCGCACCGCAGAACACCTGCCTCGTCACGAAGTGCGGAGTGATCTCGGCCACCAGTCGCCCGAAGGGAACCGCCCGGTCCACGAGATAGTTCTCGTGACACCCGTAGCTGTTGCCCTTCCCGTCGCTGTTGTTCTTGTGAAGAAGCAACTCGACGTCGTCCGACAGCACGTTCCGTGAATGCTTCATGGAGAGCCGGACGATCTCCTCGGCCGCGCGGTCGTAGACGACCGCTTCGCGAATACCGCGGCACTCGGGGGTCGAGATCTCGGGGTGAGCGTGATCGACGTAGTAGCGAGCCCCGTTCGTGAGCACCGTGTTCACGAGGTGCATCTCGATGTCCGGGCCGCCGTCGAGCGTGAACCCGCGCGCGTCCGAACTCGGATGCTCGTCGTCGAAGTCCCAGCCGATGCGCGGCGAAGTCGCGGCGACATACGCGTTGATGAGTACCGAGGACGCGAGAACCGGATTCGACTCGCCCCCCTTCACGAGGATCCCGTACTCGGTCTCGATCCCGACGACCTTCGGAATGGCCATGAATCAGAGGTACTGGCCGGTTGCGGTTCGCTCGATCGCCCGACCGCCCGCCTTGCCGGCCGACGCCTTGCCCTCGTTCACGAGCGTGCGGATGAACACGATGCGCTCACCCTTCTTGCCCGAGATACGCGCCCAGTCGTCGGGGTTGGTGGTGTTGGGCAGATCCTCGTGTTCGCGGAACTCCTGACGAATCGAATCGACGAGGTCGGTGCCGGAGACCCCGCGCTCGCCACCCGCGATGACGCGCTTGATCGCCAACTTCTTGGCCCGACGCACGACGTTCTCGATCATGGCGCCCGACGCGAAGTCGCGGTAGAAGAGCACTTCTTTGTCGCCGTTCGCGTACGTCACCTCGAGGAACCGGTTGTCCTCGTCGTCGCGGTACATCTCGGCGACCGTACGATCGATCATGGCCGACAACGCCGCATCCATCGAACCGGCGCTCTCGACCTCGGACGCGGCGATCGGAACGTCGGAGGTGAGGTAGCGGGAGAAGATCTGCCGGGCGGCTCCCGCGTCGGGGCGCTCGATCTTGATCTTCACGTCGAGTCGACCCGGACGGAGGATCGCCGGATCGATCAGGTCCTCACGATTGGTCGCTCCGATCACGATCACGTTGCGCAGACCCTCGACACCGTCGATCTCGGCGAGTAATTGCGGCACGATGGTCGACTCCATGTCGGAGGAGATTCCGGAGCCACGCGTGCGGAACATCGAGTCCATCTCGTCGAAGAAGACGATGACCGGCCAGCCTTCTTCGCTCTTCTCTCGCGCGCGCTGGAAAACCAGGCGGATCTGACGCTCGGTCTCTCCCACGTATTTGTTGAGGAGTTCGGGACCCTTGATGTTGATGAAGTAGCTGCGACCCTTCTCGTCGCCCGTGCGCGCGGCCACCTTCTTGGCGAGGCTGTTGGCCACGGCCTTGGCGATGAGTGTCTTTCCGCAGCCGGGTGGGCCGTAGAGCAGGATTCCCTTCGGGGCCGGCAGGTGGTGCTCGGCGAACAGGTCCTGATACAGGAACGGCAACTCGACCGCGTCGGCGATCTGCTCGATCTGCTGATCGAGGCCGCCGATGTCGGTGTACGCGATGTCGGGAACTTCTTCGAGCAGCAGATCTTCGACCTCGGGTCGCGGAAGTTTCTCGAGGAGCATGTTCGAGCGTGGATCGCGCCGCACGGTGTCGCCACTCCGCAAGTGGATGCCGCGCAGCGCGTCAGCCAGTTCGCAGACGATCTCCTCGTCGGCCCGGCCCACGACGATCGCGCGGATTCCGTCCTCGAGGATCTCCTTGATGGTGACGACGTCGCCGTGACCTTCGGGGCGACGAGCACTGACGACGTTGAAACTCTCGTTCAGCACGACTTCGGATCCGATCTCGAGGACGTCGAGATCGATGTCGGGGTGCGCGTTGACCTTCATCTTGCGGCCGTTCGCCAGAACATCGAGCGTGTCGTCGTCGTTCCGGCCGACGACCACGCCGTAGGCCGACGGTGGCTGCGAGAGCTTGTCGACCTCGTCGCGCAGGTTGGCGATGTGCTCGCGGGCCTCGCGCAGGGTGAAACTCAACTTTTCGTTCTTCGCCGCCTCCTGGGCGAGAAGACCCTTGGTCTCGAGCAGACGTTCCTCGAGTTGCCGCATCCGCAGGGGCGCGTCGGCCAAGCGCCGACGCAAGGCATCGATCTCCTTCTCGAGTGCCGCGACGGTGGAACGCAGGGCCTCGACGTCGGACGTCTCGTGGTTCGCCACGAGACGGAACCTACACGCCACCGCCGTCGTCGACCCGCCGTTGGCCGGGCCCTCCGTGTAGGCTTTGGGCACGGCGCGTCCGGTTCGTCCGGTCTCGCCCGACTCACCCCCATTTCACGAGGAGCTACCCAGGAATCATGAAGGTCTGGATCGACCAGGATCTCTGCACCGGTGACGGTCTCTGCGAAGAAATCGCCCCCGACGTGTTCACCCTTCTCGACGACGGCCTCGCCTACGTGAAGGAAGGCAGCAAGGTCTACGCCACCGCCAAGGGCAACCCGCAGGGTGCCGACGGTTTGGCCGAGATCCCCGATGGCCAGCTCGACGCGGTCATCGAATCCGCCGAGGAATGCCCCGGCGAGTGCATCTTCATCGAACCCTGACGGTTCACTCGCGCGACTAGTCGCCGAGCAGTCGGCCGGCGGTCAGAAACCCGGTGTGGGCGACCATCCGATGGTCCGGTCGTACGGCGTTCCCTTCGATGTACCACCCACGGTGCAGAACTTCGAGTGTGCGCGTGGCGGTCCAGCGGTGATTGGCCATCGCGCGTCGCGTCTCGGCGGCCTGGGTGATCGACGGCGTGTAGGCCACGAGAATTCCACCCGGTCGCATGGCCGTCTCGGCGTGCGGCACGACGTTCCAGGGCTCGGGTAGGTCGAGCACCACCCGATCGACCGGAGGATCGGCGACGATTCCCTCGTAACAGTCGCGAATCTCGACGTGGTAGCGCTCGAGGGCCGCTGCACCGAGGAACGACGCGACATTGGCCTTGGCCCGTTGTGCGAAATCCTCCCGAATCTCGTAGCCGACGATGGTCGCACCCATGCGCAGCATGGTCATCGATAACGCACCCGACCCGACGCCGCTCTCCAGCACCCGCACTCCGGGACCGATGTCGGCGAGCATCGCGATCGGTGCGAGGTCCTTCGGGTAGATGACCTGGGCGCCACGCGGCATCTCGATCACGAAGTCTTCGAGCGTCGGGCGAAGCGCGATGTAACGAGCCCCCCGCGTGGACTCGACTCGGAATCCTTCGGCGCGACCGACGATGTCGGCGTGTGGAACGAAGCCGGCGTGGCTGTGGAACTCGGCGCCCTCGGCCAGGGTGATGAGATATCGCCGCTGTTTGCCGTCGATCAACAGCGCCTTCTCGCCGTACGCGAACGTGCTCATGTCGACACTCCTGACTTTCGAGCCGAACCGCGCTTGCCCAGCATCTCGACCGGCACCGGCGCGTGATCACGGGCCCGTTCGGCCAGGCGGCAAAAAGCGCACACGACGACACCGTGGTCGTCGGCATCGGCTCCACTCGGCGATCCACAACGCGAGCACGTCGTGAGGTCTTCGGCGTGGAGCTCGGCGACACCACTGAGCAACGGAGCCATGCGCTCGAGGAAGCCGAGGTAGTACGAGGCCTTCGCCCCCGGCGACTCCTCTTCGATCTGATTGAGCGCCCGCTTGTAAGCGAGGTGCTTGTTGCCGACGGCCATCGGGCACTCGTCGACGATGTAATCGATGCCGCGCACGATGCACCAGGCCGCAGTTTCGCGCTCGGTGAGTCGAACGAGTGGCTTGGCCTTGCGGGGGAACCCTTGCCGCGCCGGGAGAACCGGGAGTTGACGGGCCAAGTACTCCACGTCCCAACGCAGCGCATTGCCGAACAGGACGGCCGCTTCGTCGTCGAGGTTGTGGCCGGTCACGACGACGTCGAAACCGCCGTCTCGCGCCACCCGGTCGAAGATGTGTCGCTTGCTCATCCCGCACGCCGAGCACGGAACACGACCGGTCGCTTTGGCCGCGGTCGGCACGTCGAATCCGTGATCGCCACGTAGCGACTCGACGACGAGATCGAGACCGCGTTCGGTGGCGAAGCGTTGAGCGAAATCCCGGGACTCGTCGCTGTAGTCGCCGATGCCGAGCCCGATGTACAGCCCGGTGGTTCGGTAACCGAGTTCGTTCAGGATGTCCCAAACCGCCAGCGAATCCTTACCACCCGAAACGGCCACCAAGAGGTGGTCGGTCGGTTCGAACATCCGGTGATCCTGGATGGCTTTCTCCACCTGCCGACGACACAGTTGCTGGAGATGCTCGGCACAGAAGTTGGCGTTGTGACGAGGGAGATCGATGATCGCCGGTTCGCGGCAGGTTCGACACTTCACGGTCAGCCCCCCGAGATGACGGGACGGATCTCGATCTCGTCGTCGTCGCTCAGTTCGCCGTCTCCGGGGACGAGCTCTCCGTTGCGAATCACGAGATGGGCTTCGCGCGACAATCCGAGTTCGGCGAGCAAGGCATGAACACGACGACGGCCCGAGACGCTGATTTCACGGCGGGGGTTGCGCAACAGGACTCGCATCACCGCTCGGATGCCGAGATCGTGATCGACTGACCAGGCTCGATCCGTTCGGTGCCGAGTGATTGCGGACGGCGCGCCGCGAGGCGACGGAGCAGGCGCGCTCCCCACACCACCACTCCCACCGCGGTCCACAGACGGCGACCACGGAGGAATCCCTCGCGCAGGCTTCGCGCGCGCAGGAACGCGAACATCGTCAGACGCGCCGAATCTCGACGACGGCCGAACGACGCTTTCCGGATCGCCGACCCATCAAGTAGAAGGCCACGACGAGGACGACTCCCGCGCCAGCCGCCAACGCGATGAGGGCGCTCTTGCGGTCGTCGACCTTCTCCTGGACGTCACCTTGCAGACCGCGAAGTTTGCGTTCGATGTCGTCACGCGAGATGCGCTCAGTACGTGCCATGACGCGGCTCCTTTCCGAGCGTCGCCCGCTTGACTCGCGAGATGGCCAGACCGGCGACGAGAACACCGGCCACGAGAACCACGAGATACGGAACCCAACTCCAGGCTCCGTCGAAGGCCGAGGTCTCGGTCTGAAGGACCCGAAGAACGCCCACCAACACGAAGACGCTTCCCATGCCGATCAGCACTGCTCCCACCGCACCGAGTCCGAGCCAACGACCGGCCCCGGCGAGCGGTGCGAGAGTCTCTTGCTTGGCGTAGTCACGGACGAGGTCGACGACCTCACCGATACTCGCCGACTCGGGACGAGCCGTCTCGGAACGTGTTGAGGACGGGTCGGGCACCCCCATTTTCTAGCAGGACCCAGCCGAAACGCCACCCGCCCGGTTCAGTCCCCGAGACGGAATCGCGTCACGGCGATGAGATCGTCCAATGCCGTTGCGACCCGCTCGAAGCGTTCGGACACATCGGGTGCGGCCAGGATCGCCTGACGATCGATCGGGCCGAACGGAAGAATCGACGCGACGCGAGCCACGAAATCGGCGGGGTTCTCCCCCGCGTCGGGCTCGACCACCGGCCCGGGGCGATCGGTGGCGCGAGCGACGAGGTCGACGAATACCGCGATCCGCGCGACGAGGTCGGCGAGGACGATGTCATCGACGTCGACATCGGAGTCGGGCCAGTCCTCGACCATCGCGACCGGGTACGGATCATCGTCGAGCCACTCGAGAACACGTACCCGTCGATCTCCGACGGCCAGCACGGAGCGTGTCCCGTCGTCGTGTTCGATCATTCGAACGATGCGCGCGACGCAGCCCACGTCGGTGCGCTCGTCGCCCCCGCCGACTTCACGCCCTCGTGAAATGAGGACGACTCCGAACTCGGGCGTGGGCGCCGCCTGGCAATCGTCCATCATCATCAGATAGCGCAACTCGAAGACGTTCAGCGGGAGTGCGGCACCGGGAAGCAACGGCGTTCCGAGCGGGAACATCGCGAGGCGATACGCGTGCGGCGAGGTCACGGATTCGGGACCGCGGGAAGGGGAACCAGTCGATCGGCCGTCGGACCGGCCGGATACGAACTGAGCGCATCGGAGAGATACGTCTCCCAGATCGGACGGAACGTTCCCTCCTGGTCGACACCATTGCCTTCGAGCATGACAGCGAAGCGAATGGTGCCGACACCGTCGACCGGGACGTAACCGACCAGCGCTTTCACCCCCGAGAGACTTCCGGTCTTCCCCATCAGGCGCCCTTCGAGAGGGTCACCGATGAAGTCGTCGGCGAGGGTTCCGGTCCGACCGGCGACGGCCAAGGCCGACACGAGCGGTGAATCGACGCGGTAGCGATCCAGAAGAGCCATCATCGCGGCGCACGTGAACTTGTTCTCCCGCGCGAGACCTGAACCGTCGACGACGACGACACCCGCCATCGGGATCCCCCACGACTCGAGTCGCTCGCTGACGGTGCTGGTTCCGGCTGCTCGCGAGCCAGCGCCCTTGGCGGCTCGACCGATCTCTTTGACCAACATCTCGGCCGTGTTGTTGTCGCTGTTGCGCAGCATCTCGCCGATCACCTGCGACAGCGGCGCCGAGGACACCGAAGCGACAGCCGGCAGACCGGTCGGCATCTGTCCGGACGTCGGTTGCCCGGCGATCACCACACCGCGTTCCTGAAGCAATCGCGTGAATTCCTGCGCGGCGGCCAACGCCGGATCGGCGGCCCGGCCCGGTTGACCCCGCGTGATCGCGTCGTTCACCACCAGCGCCGAGATCGGTCCGCCCTCGGCGGCGCGGAAGGTGATCGGCCACTCCGACGGGTACAACTCGGCGTCGTAGCGCGACGGGTCGCCGACCACGTTGCCTCCGACTTGCACCACGCCAGCCTTCACCACCGCATCGGCCAAGGCCTCGAACGACGTGGCGGGCTGCTGCGGATACTTGTTGTAGGCGCCGTCATCCGGATACCACGACGAAGCGAGAAGTGGATCACCACCCCCGACGAGATAGATCGAACCGACCGCTCCATTCACGATCTCGGCGTGAACGGTCGTGGTATAGACGAAGTCGGGTCCGAGAACGTCGAGAGCCACCGCAGCCGTGGCGACCTTGAGCGTGCTCGCTGGGGTCACCGCTGTATCGATGCCGTCGGAGAGAGCGAGCGCGCCATCCACCGAGACGGCGGCGCACGATCCGGGGAGCACCGCTCCGCCGAGCGGGCGCAATGCTCCTTCGAACGCCGTGGACGACGTTTCACGAGCGAGCACTTCAGGTGTTCGCCGGGCCGACAGGACGGGTGTCTGTGGAGTGGTCGCCGGAAACTCGGCGATCCGATCGGGTTCGGGGGGTGCGCTGTCGTCCTGCGAGAGCGCGTATCGCCAGAGGCCGAAGAGAACCACCGCCGGGAACGCCGCGATGAACAGAAGTGTCGCGATCGGATTCGCCGCCGGGCGCGTTCGCCTCTCGGCCCTCGAATCGGCCATCAGATCCCGCGGCGCCGACGGAACTCGGCGGCTCGATACAAGTGGCCGAGCGCGGTCACGGCCCGATTGCCCGACGAGTAGCACAGACGTCCCGTGGCCCGAACCGTTGCTGGGCCGGGATTGTCCGGATCGGCGACCGCCAACTCGGTGGCCACGAGGATCGGCTTCGCGGTGCGGCGCGACAGTTCATCGGCGGCCTCCGCGAAGCGCTGGTCCTGTCGCTCGTGGTACGCGACGATCCGCTCGAGACCGTGGTCGGGATAGAAGCCACCCTCACGCATGAGACGCGCCTGATTGGCTTGGATCCCGATCCCGAGATAGATGACCGCGTGCACGTCGGGGTGAGTCGCGATGAGCTCGAGCACTTCGGGGATCGTGTCGCGAGTCTCGCCTCCCGCGCAGTCGACCGGATTACCTCGACTCCATCGAGGTGGGAGTTTCTGATCGATCGCCGCTTTCAGATCGTCCGGAAGTGGCATCAGACGGAGCGAACCGTCGCGAGTCAACGCGTCGGAGGTAACCACTCCCCATCCACCGGCGGTCGTCAGGATCACCACGTTCGGACCGACCGGAAGCGGCTGGGTCGCGAAGGTGGCCGCCGCCTCGAACGCTTCTTCGACCGTGGCCGCGCGCGTGATGCCCGCGGCCCGGCAGAAACCGTCGAACACCTTGTCGTTGGCCGCCAGCGCACCGGTGTGCGACGCCGCCGCCTGTGCACCGCCTTCCGTGGCGCCACCCTTCACCAGAACGAGCGGCTTGCGTCGTGCCGCGGCTCCGAGACGCTCCATCAACACGCGACCGTCCGTGATGCCTTCCACGTACGCGAGACCGACCGCCGAGGACGGATCGTCGGCATAGAAGTCGAGATAGTCGGCAACCGACACCGCGGCCGCATTGCCGGCGGACACCGCACGACTGATCCCGACACCGGTCGCCCGCGCGTAGTTCATGAAACTCGAGACGAAGTTGCCGCTCTGACTCGCCACGGCGATGCGACCCGCCGGTGGGTACGGTGCGACGATCTGGGCGCACAAGTCGACCGGCGTGCTGACGACACCCTGGCCGTTGGGTCCAGCGAGCAAGATGCCGAGTTCGTCGGCCAGAGCGACGAGTTCGGCCTCGGCACGACGGCCGTCCTCTCCGGCCTCGCCGTACCCGGCCGACGTGAGGAAAGCCGCCTTGACACCCTTGGCCGCGCAGGCGCGCAGGAGGTCGGGATTGGCCGAGGCCGGAGTGCACACGAAGACGAGGTCGATCGCATCGTCGGGCAGCGACGCGATGTCGGCGACCGTCTTGATGCCGAGTACCTCTTCGCCCTGAAGATTGGTGCCGTACACACCGCCGCGGTAGCCAGCGGCGAGGATGTTGTGCAACGACACGAAGCCGAACTTGCCAGGATGAGTGGACGCCCCGGTGACCAGGACACCGCGCGGTTCGAACAACGCTCGGAACTGCGCCTCACTCGGACGGGGACGCGCGATCGACGGCGGGGGCGCCGAGGGACCGATTTCGACCAGGGCGTCGACGGCCACGGGGACACCGTCGGCTCCGATGATGAGCGGATTGACATCGACACTCGCCACGTCGGGCCGGTCGGCGGCCAGACGTCCGAGTCCGACGAGAACGTCGACCACGATCTCGCGATCGACGGCTCGCTCACCACGAAAGTCCCCGAGGAGTTTCTGTGTCGCGAGATCGGCGATCATCTCGTGAGCGGTCACGCGATCGATCGGTGCCGGCCGGAAGACGACATCGGCCACGGCTTCGGCCAGAACTCCGCCGACTCCGAGCATCACGCTCGCGCCGAACTGCGGATCGCGCACCACACCAGCGATCAGTTCGCGGTTGCCGCGCACCATGGGAGCGACGAGAACCGAGACCACACCGTCGTCGGGTCGAGCCGCGGCCAGGAGTTCACGAGCCGCGCTGTCGATCGCGGCCTCGTCGCCGAGTTTCAGGCGAACGAGACCCCGCTCCGTCTTGTGAGCGATTGCGTCGCCGCACAACTTGGCCACGACCGGGAAGCCGATCTCACGAGCGGCCTGCACGGCTTCGGCAGGCGACGAGACGACACGTTCGGGAGCCATCGGCACACCGAACTCGGCCAACAGCGCCTTGGACGCCGACTCGGAGAGGGTGCGCGACGACATGGACCCACGGTAGTCGTCGGGTCGCGACGACCCCCGGAAAACCGGCCCCGGAACAGAACGACCGCCGGCACGAGGCCGGCGGTCGCGACGTCGGGCTGACAGGACTTGAACCTGCGACCTCTTGACCCCCAGTCAAGCGCGC
>CAYNKE010000017.1:0-23563 GCA_964397715.1 uncultured Bifidobacterium sp.
GAGTCGACGATCTTCTCGCACTTGGGTCTGCCGTCACCGGCCAATCGCGAAGCACTCGAACGTTGCACCGGGGTGATTCGCGAAGCGGGTGCGACGCCAGCCATCACCGCGGTGATCGACGGTGTGGTGCGTTTGGGATTGCACGCCGACGAACACGAGCGCATCTTGGGCCCGGCGCAGAAGATGGCCGAACGCGACATCGGCGTGGCCATTGCGCAACGCTGGCCGGTGGGTGCCACCACCGTGTCGGCTTCCGTGGCGATCGCGGCGGCCGGTGGCGTCTCGGTGTTCGCTACGGGTGGCATCGGTGGGGTTCATCGTGGTTCCGAGATCACGGGCGATGTGTCGGCCGACCTCGATGCCATCGCGAGTCATCCGGTCATCACGGTGTGTGCGGGTGCGAAGGCGTTTCTCGATCTGCCACGCACGTTGGAGTATCTCGAGACGCGCGGTGTGGCGGTCCTCGGCTGGCAGCACGACTGGTTCCCGGCGTTCTACACCCGGTCGTCGGGTCTTCGCGTTCCGCATCGGGTGGAGTCCGGACCCGACGTGGCCGCCGTGTTCGATGGTCGCACACGGCTGTCGATGGGTGTTCTCGTGACCGCTCCGATCCCCGAATCCGATCAACTCGATCAGGCTTTCATGGACGATGTGGTCGCGCGCGCCGTGAACGACTGCGACGAAGCCGGTGTCTCGGGTCCGGGGGTCACGCCTTTCGTGTTGGCTCGCATCGCCGAGGCCACCGCCGGGCGCAGTGTGCCAGCCAATCTCGCGCTGGCCGAGAACAACGCCCGGGTGGCGGCTCAGATCGCTCGCGCAGTCGCGGCTACAAGCGCCTGAGGCAGCGGTCGATTCGTCGGAAGAACCGCGTTGTTGCTCGCGGGTTGTCGCGATCGAGTCCCCACCGGGCGATCCAGGTGGTGCGACACAGCGGATGGCACAATACGCGTAGTCCGCGATTGGCGAGCCGCTTGCCGGGCATGCCTTGAACGGCGTTCACGTACCACGGTGATCCGTGCGTGGTGATCGTGACCAACCGACGGATGTTGCGCAGTCGTGGGCGCAGCCGGGTGGCGCCCTCCGGGAAGTCCCACGCGACCCCGTGAGCCCACACGCGATCGAACCAACCCTTCAGAATCGCTGGCTGCTGACCCCACCACGTGGGATGAACCAACACCAGCGCCTCGCACCACATGAGATCGGCGAAGTGCGATGCGAGGTGTGGTTTGGTGTCAGGTGCATCGAAGTGCGCCTGCTTCTCGGCTCGACTGAGCCGCGAGTCGAAACCTTCGGCGTACAGATCACGTACCCGAAAGTCGTGACGCCCGGTCTCGAGTGCGGTCGTGACGCGGCGCAGAACCTCTCGGTTGAGCGATTCCGTACCGGGGTGAGCGAACACCACGAGAACGCGAGTCACGACGACCTCATCGGATCGCCGCCATCGACGATTCGACCCCACTCAAGAAGTCGTGACGCCGCTCCGGGGTCTGGCCGTCGAGCGCGTAGAGCGCATGCCACGAGACCTTTGTGCGGCGTCCGCAGGCGACGCGCAACGTGCGTGCGATGGTGCGCCGACCGTTGTCGTTGATGGCCTTGATGTACCACCATGGCGATCCGGTGGTGGTCACGCCCACCACGTGGCGAACGTGAGTGAGACCCGGTCGCACCCGTTGCGTGCGCGAATCGAGAGTGAACGCCGTACCCATCACGAGCGTGCGTTCGAACCAGGCCTTCAGGATGGCGGGCACGCTGCTCCACCACGTGGGATACACGAACACGAGAATCTCGGCCTGTTTCACGAGTCGAGCGTGCTCGGCCACCATCGGGTCGACGATCGGCTGGTCGGATGTGTAGGCCGACCATTCGGCGGGGGAGAGTGCCCCGGCGTAGTCGAGGGCGTACAGGTCGAGTAGCGACACCTGATGACCAGCTGACGACAGCCCGCGGACGACGGCATCGGCCAGAGACCGGTTGTACGACTCGGGGTCGGGGTGTGCGAAGACGACCAGAGCGTTCATGAGGCGGACCGCGAGACCGCGCGGATCATGGTGCACCCCCAGGGATTCGAACCCTGAACCAATGGATTAAGAGTCCACTGCTCTGCCGTTGAGCTAGAGGTGCCAGACGCAGAACACGAGTGTAGGCGTCGACTGGGGTGAACGAGGGGAATCGAACCCCCGGCCTTCAGGGCCACAACCTGACGCTCTAACCAACTGAGCTACGTCCACCATGAACGTGAGGATTCTGCCAGGAACCGTGACGAATCCCACGGTTGCGTCACGACATACGTCCGGGAATTCGTGCGTTGCGCAGGGGAGACACGTCTCCCGCACGACTCTCGAGAGGCACTGCTAGGGTGAAGAGCACTCTGAGGGAGTTGATACCCGTGTCAGCCACGGAATCGTCGGTCAGCAGTGTTCGCTCGTTGGGAGAGCGGGCGAAGGAAATCACAATCCGTGAGATCGCTCGGTACGCCGAGCGCACACGAGGCTCCCAGAAGGCGAACGAGCGCGCGCGACTGGTCCTGCCACTCGGCGTGCCGTCGAGTTTCCAGGCCTTCGATCCTCATCCCATCGTGGTTCGCTCGGCCAAGGACGCCTACATGGTCGACGTCGACGGCAATCGCTACGTCGACTACGACATGGGCTTCGGCGCGCTCTTCAGCGGCCACGTCCATCCGGCCGTGCGCCGCGCGGTCGATGCACAACTCGAGAACGGCACTCTCTTCGTGACGCCGTGCGAACTCAACGCCGAGGTCGCCGAACTCCTCGGTGCGCGCTACGGCTTGCCCATGTGGCGCTTCACGAACTCGGGGACCGAGGCCACAATGGACGCGATTCGCGTGGCCCGTGGCGCCACCGGGCGCGACAAGATCGTCAAGGTCGAGGGCGGCTACCACGGACACCACGACGAAGTCATGATCTCCATGAAGCCGCCGCTCGACAAGGCCGGCCCGGCCGACGCGCCGATCGCCGTTCCGTCGACGGCCGGCGTGACCAAGGCGGTTCTCGGCGACACGATCGTCATTCCGTACAACGACCCCGACGCCCTCGAGCGAGTTCTGCGCAACGGCGACGTCGCCTGCTTCATCGTCGAGCCGGTCATGGAGAACATCGGAATCTGCTTGCCGCAGCCGGGCTATCTCCAGGCCGTGCGCGAGATCACCGAGCGCTACGGAACTCTGTTGATCTTCGACGAAGTCAAGACCGGCATCACCGCCGGGTGGGGCGGAGCCACCGGCGCCCTCGGGGTCACTCCCGACCTCGTGTCGCTCGCCAAGTCGATCGGTGGCGGTCTGCCACTCGGTGCCTTCGGCGGCAAGCGTGAATACATGGATCAGATCACGCTCGGACGCGTGATCCACCTCGGCACGTACAACGGCAATCCGCTCTGTATGGCGGCAGCCAAGGCCGTCCTCACGGAGGTCTGCACGCCGGAGGCCACGCACGCGACGATCCTGCGCAACACCAAGCTCGTCGACGCGTGCAACGACATCATCGACGAGAGCGGTATTCCGGCGCACACCGTTCAGTTCGGTGCCAAAGGTTGCGTCACGTGGGCGCCCGAGCCCATTCGCAACTATCGCGACTACAAGGCCACTGACTTCGACATGGCGTTCGCGCAGTGGATTCACGGCATCAATCGCGGGGTGCTGCTCCCTCCCGGCTTGGACGAGCAGTGGCTCATCTCGATCCTGCACACCGAGGACGATGCTCTGGCCTACGCCGACGTGTTCGCCGACTTCGTCGACGAACTGCTCGCGTGACGTCCTCCGCGCCCGATCGATCTCCCGTTCCGCTGTCGCGACTCCTGGCGCGAGCCGTGGCTCGTCGTTGTCCGCGCTGCGGTGATCGACGGGCGTGGTTCCGTTCGTGGTTCTCGCAAGGCGAACGATGCGTCGGATGCGGCTTGCGTCGCACACGCGGCGTCGACGGCCACGAGCTCGGTGCGCTCACCGTCGGCTTGGTGTTGAACATCGGTCTGATCGTCCTCGCCGTAGCGGTCGCGGTGGCGCTCACAGTGCCCGAGATCCCGGTGGTGCGGTTGTACGCCGTGCTGGCGACGGCTGCCGTGGTGATCCCGGTGACCACGTGGCCGATCACCCACACCATCTGGCTCGCCATCGACCTACGGGTCCGGCCGGTGGGAGACGCCGAGGCCGCCGAGGCTGCGGCGTGGCTCCGTCCCGACTGACGACTGCGTCCCCCGGGTCAGTACACCGGACCCGAATCGAACATCTGATCGATCGAATGCTTGACCGAACGCCTGTTCGTAGTTACGCTCCTGTCATTCGTCCCGCGTGAACCCGGCTTCTGTGCCACACCCGTTTCGTACGGTCCCCGACACAGACACCAACAACCTCTAGAAAGGCAGAGCAATGAGCACAGACCGCGCCAAGGCCCTCGATATGGCCCTCGCCCAAATCGACAAGCAGTTCGGCAAGGGGTCCATCATGCGGATGGGCGAACAGACCTTCAAGGGCATCGAAACCGTCTCCACCGGCGCCCTGGCCCTCGACGTGGCCCTCGGTGTGGGCGGACTGCCCCGCGGCCGCGTCGTCGAGATCTACGGCCCGGAGTCGTCGGGTAAGTCCACCCTCGCCATGCACGTCGTGGCCGAGGCCCAGCGCAACGGCGGCGTGTGCGCCTACATCGACGCCGAACACGCCATGGACCCGGTCTACGCCCGTTCCATTGGCGTCGACATCGACCAGCTGCTCATCTCGCAGCCCGACACCGGTGAGCAGGCCCTCGAGATCGCCGACATGCTCGTGCGGTCCGGTGCCCTCGACGTGGTGGTCATCGACTCGGTGGCCGCCCTCACCCCGAAGGCCGAAATCGAAGGCGAGATGGGCGACACTCACGTCGGTCTGCAGGCTCGCCTCATGAGCCAGGCGTTGCGCAAACTCACGGCCAACCTCAACAAGACCAACACCATCGCCATCTTCATCAACCAGCTGCGCGAAAAGATCGGCGTCATGTTCGGCTCGCCCGAAACGACACCTGGTGGTCGCGCGCTCAAGTTCTACTCGTCGGTCCGCCTCGACATCCGCCGCATCGAATCCATCAAGGACGGCGCCGAGGTCGTGGGCAACCGCACGCGCGTGAAGGTCGTCAAGAACAAGGTGGCTCCGCCCTTCCGGCAGGCCGAGTTCGACATCATGTACGGCAAGGGCATCAGTCGCGAAGGCACGTTGCTCGACATGGCCGTCGATCTGGGCATCGTCAAGAAGTCCGGTGCGTGGTTCACGTACGACGGTGAGCAACTCGGTCAGGGTCGCGAGAACGCCAAGACGTTCTTGTCCGAGAACCCCGAGTTGATGGTCGACATCACCGAGAAGATCCGCACGGCCGCCGGCCTGACAGGCGCGGGTGAAGGTGAGGGCTTCGCCACCAGCGACGACCAGCCGATCGAACTCGACTGAGTCCCCCGTGGGCCGACCAAGGCCCGCTGATAACCTCGGGATCGCCTTCCGAGATAGCTCAGTTGGCAGAGCAGCTGACTGTTAATCAGCGGGTCGCAGGTTCGAGCCCTGCTCTCGGAGCAACTGCAGGGTCCGCCTCGTGCGGGCCCTGTTTCATTCGGGGCGGTAGCTCAGTTGGTCAGAGCAGGGGACTCATAATCCCTGGGTCGCAGGTTCGAGCCCTGCCCGCCCCACGTCATGTCGTGATGAGTGCGTCGAGGGCCGACGCCAGAATCGGCACGAGTCGTCGGCTTCCACTCGGCGTCAGATGATTGTCGTCGCGGTACCAGACGGTCGATGCGTCGGCGACCGGACATTGACTCTCGTCGCACAGCGCTTCGAGGGGGTCGATGGCAATCACACCGTTCAGGCCGGCGACCGCTTCGGACTCGGCCTGGAACGACGCCGACCGATAGCTCTCGAACTCGCGGCGCTCGATGGCACAGTCGTCGGCCGGATGGCGAGCCAGGCAGTCGCTCGGCCATTCACGGAACTCGGGCCAATTGTGCACGAGGATCACGGGTAGACCGGCGTCGCTGAGTTTCGAGACGAGAGCGCGTACACCGTCGCGCCAGATGTCGCCGGCAAGAGCGGCGCTCTTCATGACCCCGTCGATTCCGATGGACGCCTCGCCGATCGTCACGCGTTGGGCGATCGATTGGCCCGGGAAGTAGTAGTCGCTGCGAACGACCCACACGACGGCAGCGACCTTCTTGCGATTCTTCACGAGATCCTCGACAACGTCGTTGGCCCATTCGCGGCAGCCGCCGTAAATCTCGCCGTCGAGGAACGTGTCGACATCAGCGAGCGGGCACTGCGGCTGGCCCACGAGGCGCAGACCGAGTCCGCGATCGGATGCGATCTGGGCCAGAGCGGGTGCGGCGCTCCCGACGTGGGAATCGCCGATCGCCACGATCGACGTTTTGCCGTCCAATGCCGCACAGTCGTCCGAGAAGGGAAGGTTGAACTCGAAGTTGACGCACGGCCAGACGACTTGGGTGCGACTCTCGGCGAGGATGTCGAGACCTTCCGACGACGACCAGTCGAAGCCACCGGGGGTATCGGAAGTCGGAGCCGGCGTGGAAGGTCCGGGGGCGGCGATCGTTGACGGGGCGATCGTCGCGAGGACCTCGTCGGCCGAGATTCGCTCGTCGACCCGATCGGAAGACGCCGCGACCGTCGACGCCGCGACCAGAACGAGACTCGAACCGAGGCCGAGGGCGAGTACTCGTCGTCGAGGCCAGGTGCTGACGCGTGATCCCGCGGCGAATCGTGTTTCGATCAGTCGCCAGTTGAGTGCGGCCAGTGCGAGAGCGAGGGCGCTCATCGCCAGCTCCCACGCAATGCTCGTCCGTCCGAGCACGGCGCGACACATCACGATCGCGGGCCAATGGAAGAGGTACCACGCGTACGACCATCGCCCGATCGCAACGAGACCTCGCCGCGAGAGAATCCGACCGATGGGGGTCGTCGACGACGTGATCGCGATCAGGACGGCGGTGCAGAGGACGGGAAGGAGCGCGACCGGAGCGGGAAAATTCGATCCCTCGCGCACGAAGAGTGCCGATCCGACGATCCCGAGAAGGGCGAGCGATCCGAGTGTCGCGGACACTCTCGCGTCGACCGTTCGTGGTTCGGATGCGAGAAGGGCAACCACCGCGCCGATCGCCAGTTCCCAGACTCGTGCGTGGGGCAGATAGAACGCCGCCGCCGGGGACGACGCCCCGACGATCCAGGCGAGGGCGAAGGACGTGACGGCCACGAAGCCGATCCAGGCGCCGAGCGCTCGTCGTCCTCCGCACCGCACCGCGATCAGAACGCTGATGGGCCACACGAGGTAGAACTGCTCCTCCACGCCGAGCGACCACGTATGAAGCAGTGGCTGCTCGGCGGTCGTGGAGGCGAAGTATCCGCCGTCGAGGTTCCAGAAGTGGAAGTTGGCGATCGAGGCCGCGGCGGCCCGCGTGCTTTCGAACAAGTCGGCTCGTTCCCACGGGGTCAGGACGACGGTGCCGACGATGCCCGTGGCGATCAGGGTGACGACGAGGGTCGGCAGGATGCGCCGGAACCGCCGGGCCCAGAACGACGCGAGACGGATCCGACCGTCTCGCGCATGTTCGAGAACGAGCAGCCGAGTGATGAGGAATCCGGAGATGACGAAGAAGACGTCGACGCCCGTGAACCCGCCGTCGAATCCTGGAACGTGGGCGTGGAACAGCACCACGGCGACGACGGCGAGGGCGCGCAGGCCGTCGATCTCGGGACGACGAACTCCCTCTGCGCTCACATCGGCACTCTAATTGGGGTCTCGGTTGGTCCCGGGAGCGCTGACTAGCGTGTCGTGCATGCTCTCGACGGTCACGCGGATCCGTCTCGCCGTGATCTCGGTGTCGGTGATCGCGTCGCTCGCGTTGATTCGGGTGCTCTGGTGGACCGATTCGCGTGGCTCGCGGCGCTACGTCTTGTTCGACGACGCGATGATCTCGCTGTCGTACGCTCGGACTCTCGTGCGCGGCCACGGACTCGTGTGGTTCGACGGCGCACCGCGCGTTCAGGGCATCACGAACCCTGGGTGGACGCTCCTGATGGCACCTTTCACCGCGCTCCACTCCGTTCGCGCGACGTCGATGGCGGTTTCTCTTCTTGGCGTGGCGGTCCTGGCGGCGATCGCCTGGGTGATCGTCGGACTGGCCGGTGGCATCAGTGGTCGCGCCCAGCTCGCGGTCGGACTCGTCGTCGCCCTCCACTACCCGCTCGTCTACTGGACGATCCGGGGAATGGAAGTTGGATTGATTACTTTGGTCGCGGTCGTGGCCATCGGGACGGCCGTGCGAACCGGAACTCGTCACGAAGTCGTTCTCGCCGCAGTGGTGGCGTTCGGGGTCGTCGTTCGGCTCGACGTGGTGCTGGTGGCGTTCGCTCTGGCGGTCGTTGCCTTCGTGCTCGACGGTCGTCGAGTCTCGCGTTCGTGCGTGATTCCTGTGCTGGCCGGTGGTGCGAGCGCCGTCGCGGTCACGATCGCGCAGAAGATCTATTACGGATCGTGGGTGCCCAACACCGTCACACTGAAGATGTCGGGTGGACCTGTTGGCGAACGCCTCGCCGCGGGCTTCGACTCGCTCGTTCGGCATCCGTACGGAGTGATCTTCGCCGTCGCGGCCATTGCCGTGAGCTCTCCGGCCCGACGGCCCCTGGTGTGGCGACTCTCGGCGGTCGCCCTCGTGTACAACGCGTACAGCGTTTTCGTCGGAGGCGATTCGTGGGAGCAGTTCGCGAACCGCTACCACGCGCTCGCGACGCCGTTGGCCGCCGTCGCGCTCGTGGTCGCACTCGACGGACAATGGCTGGCGCGCCGCGGTGTGGTGACCGTGATCGGAGCATGGGTCGCCTTGGCCGAGATCCGCGTGCTTCTCCCGGCCCGGGCGATTCCCGATCGAGCGGCGCTCTTCGCGATCGTCCTCGTGCTTCTCGCGTTCGCGGCGGTCGCCTGGCGTCCTCGACTCGAAGTCTGGACCGCTCTCGTGATCGTGGTTCTCGGATCGAGTGGATGGATCCTCGATGTCGGACGGCACCGGGCCTTCGATCACGAGGCGGACGTGGCACGTGTGGAGCGAGCGATGGTTGTTCGCGACACGACATCGGACGACGCGTTGATCGCGGTGGTGTCGGCCGGAGTCAACGTGTACGTCGCCGATCGACCGGCGGTCGATCTCCTCGGCAAGTCCGACGAACGGATCGCGTCACTGCCTCGTCGGATCGACTTCTTCCCGGGTCACGACAAGTGGGATCTCGAGATCAGCCTGCGTGATCCGCGACCCGACATGGTCCTCGAGGAGACCGGGCCCGAGTCGCCCGACGTGCTCCTGGCCGAAGGATACGAACTCGTGTGCACCGTCGACGGGCAGCGCTTCTGGGTGTCGGACTCGACCGAGCGCGTCGACCTCGCGGCGTTCGGACCCTGTTGATCCGAGTGAAGTAACTTCGCGTCGATGAGTGACGACGCGGTGTTGAGTTCCGGTCCCCGTACTCTCGTCGGACGGTCGATCGGCCCGCTGGCGTTCGGGTGCTGGCGCCTCACCGATCCGGACGCCGGACGATGCGCGGCGTTGGTGGAGGCCGCGGTCGACCTCGGAATGAATCTCGTCGACGATGCCGACGTGTACGGCCTCGACTGGGGCGGTCGGGGATTCGGCACGTGCGAAGAGATGCTCGGGGAGGTCCTGCGGCGACGCCCCGGACTTCGTGATCGCATCGTTCTGGCCACCAAGGGCGGCATTCTGCCCGGCGTGCCGTACGTGAGCAGTCGCTCGTACCTCGTCGAGGCGTGCGAGGCGTCGCTGCGACGCCTCGGAGTCGACGTCATCGATCTGTACCAGATCCATCGACCCGACCAGTTCACGCATCCCGCCGAGGTGGCTGACGCTCTCTCGTCCTTGATCGATCGTGGTCTCGTCCGCGCGATCGGCGTCTCGAATCACACCGTCGCCCAGACTCGCGCGCTCCAGATTCATCTCGACGCGCCACTCGCGAGCACGCAGCCCGAATTCTCGGCCGCATCTCTCGACCCGCTGCGGGACGGAACCCTCGACCTGTGCGCCGAGACCGGCATCCGTCCGCTCGCGTGGAGTCCGTTGGCCGGCGGTCGTCTGGCGACGGGGGAAGGCATCCGTCCCGAACTCATCGCCGCTCTCGATGCGGTGGCTAACTCGCACCGAGTGTCGCGGGCCGCCGCGGCGCTGGCCTTCGTGTTGGCTCACCCGAGCGCTCCAGTCGCGATCGTCGGAACCCAGAACATCGAACGACTGGCCGATCTCGCATCGGCGACGACGCTCGCCCTCACACGCCGCGAGGTCTACGGCATCATCGAAGCGAGCGACGGGCGGCCCTTGCCGTGACCCCAGGCCAATCGGTTCGCCCCGAAATCAGCTGGTTCGCGGCGCTGTGCGACGACGATTACGAGCAACTCGGCGTCGTCGATCCCGAGTTGCAGAGTTCGTGGGAGCACTGCCGGGACATCGTCCTGGAGGCCGAACGTCAAGGCTTCGACAACGTCTTGTTGCCGTCGGGCTACGCCCTCGGAATCGATGCCGTCGCATTCGCGGGTGGTATGGCGGCCATCACCTCGCGAATTCGCCTTCTGGTCGCGATGCGATGTGGCGAGGTCTGGACACCACAACTCGCGCGCCAGGTGGCGACGCTCGATCGAATGCTCGGGGGTCGGCTCACCGTCAACATCATTTCCTCCGAGATGCCCGGCGAATCACTCGACGGACCGGCCCGATATCGACGCACGGCCGAGACGATGGGCGGCTTGCGGACGCTGCTCGACGGCGGCCGTCTCGACGTGCGGGGCGAGTTCGTCTCGGTGACCGCGGATGCGCCACGCGTTTCCACCGTGACCGGCCGGTGTCCGCCCCTCTACTTCGGGGGATTGTCGGACGAGGCTCGCGACGTGGCAGCCCGTCACGCCGACGTCTATCTGATGTGGCCCGACACTTTCGACAACATCTCGCGCCTCGTGACCGAGATGTCCGAGCGCGCCGAGTCGTACGGACGGCGACTGCGCTTTGGTTACCGGGCCCACGTGGTGGTGCGCGAGTCGGAGACCGAAGCTCGCCGCGCCGCTCAGCACATCGTGGCCGCTCTCGACGATGAGGCCGGTGCGGCCATTCGGGCCCGGTCGCTCGATTCTCGATCGACGGGAGTGCGACGCCAGGCCGAACTGCGCGAGTCGGCGAGTGACGACGGTTTCGTGGAGGACCACTTGTGGACCGGCATCGGACGCGGACGCAGCGGTTGCGGTGCGGCGATCGTCGGCGATCCCGACCAGGTGGCCGGCAAGATCGGCCAGTACCAGACTCTCGGAATCGAAGCGTTCATCCTCTCGGGGTACCCACATCTCGACGAGTGCCGCCGTTTTGGCCACTTGGTGTTGCCCCGACTCGATCATGGGTCACTCGAGGTGTCGGTGTGAGCGACGAACTGACGTATGCGAAGTATCTGCGGATCGACGAATTGCTCGCGCTCCAGACCCCGCAGTCGCGGGTTGCCGGCCGCGAGGAGCACGACGAGATGTTGTTCATCGTCATCCACCAGGTCTACGAATTGTGGTTCAAGCAAGTGCTGCACGAACTCGACCATGCCGTCGCGTTGATGGCTGACGACGAGCCCGTTCGCTGCGGTCATACGCTCAAGCGAGTGCTGACGATCATGAAGGTGATGGTCGCGCAGATGGACGTTCTCGAGACGATGACACCTCTCGAATTCCTGACCTTCCGCGAGCGTCTCGAGTCGGGGAGTGGTTTCCAGTCCTCGCAATTCCGGGAGTTGGAGTTCCTTCTCGGCCACAAGCGCGATGGCGTGCACGATGCACTCTCCGTCGACTCGGAGGTCCGGGCCCGTCTCGATCGCCGGGCGGCCACGCCGTCACTGTGGGCTTCGTTCTGCGCGCATCTCGCGCGACGTGGCCACCCGGTGCCAGCCGACGTCTTGTCACGAGACCCCCGGGCGGCGACCGCGGCCGACGAGCGAGTTCAGGACGTGCTCGTGGCCGTGTATCGAGGCGATCAGGAGGCGGCGCAGTTGTGCGAGCGTCTCGTCGACCTCGACGAGGGGTTGCAGGAGTGGCGGTACCGACACGTGAAGATGGTGGAGCGCACGATCGGAACCAAACCGGGGACGGGCGGATCGAGCGGAGCCGAATACCTGCGATCGACCCTGGGAAGGCCGGTGTTCCCCGACCTCTGGGCGATCAGATCGCGGCTGTGACTCAGCGCGGCCAGCGCGTCATGTCGATGACGTCACCGTCGGTCGTCAGAGGATCTTCGGCACCGATCGCGTCGATGAATTCGTCGACATCGGCCGCCTCGCCGCCGATGAGCCAGACCACCGACTCGCCTTCGTGGTCGGCTGGATCGCGCGGGAGGATTCCCTCGACGGTGTACTGATCGACGGTGATCGAGTCGTCGTTGGCGGTGACCGGAGCAACGATTGCCATCTCGAGAACGGCGTCCGGGTCGAGATCCTTCAGGATGTCGATCAACTCCGCGACGTTCATGTCGTCAGTCTGTCACGGGCGCGACGCGCGAATCAGGATTCGGCGAGCCAGCGCGGCGAGACCTCGAGGAGATAGAGGCTCACGTCACGGCACCGGTCGAGGGTGTGGCAGAAGCTTTCGTCGTTGTTGTCGTAGACGTCGGACAGCGGAACCGCTAGGCGTGCCACGATCGAGAGTTTGCGCTCAGGTGCGTCGGTGACGGACGCGGTGGAGTCGATGGCCGATACCTCGAGGGGAAGTTCGATGCCGCCGACACCGGCGAGTTCGGTGGCCAGGACCAGCAGATCGGGCGGATTCTGGAGCGGGGGTAGCGCCCAGGTGAACAGGAGAGGGAACGAGAAGTCGGCCGGCAGTTCGTCGACATCGGGATCGAGTGAAGCGACGGCGTCCTCGAAGCCGAGAAGAGCACGGGGGTCGACTTCGAGCGACAGGTGCAGGTCGATGGGGCCGTCGCAGGCTTCTTCGGGGTGGAGATCGACTTCCCAGAGTTGGCGGAGCGAATAGGTCTCGACGAAATGCCGCTCGTCGTGGACGTGGAAGCCGTGATCGATCGCGTGGCTCTTCATGTCGGACACGAATCCGGCGACATCGATCACTGCCACGAGACGACACTACCCTTCGTCGGGTGAACACCGATGGGCTGCTCGATGCGCTGCACCGCATCGCGGACGAGGTTGCGGAGTCGCTTCGTACGGTCACCGATTGGGGTCCGTCGGGTCGTCGTGACGGGCAGTACGCCGCCGATCTCGTGGCCGACCGCGCCGTGCGCAGCGCGATCGCCTCACTCCGCGTCCGCTGGGGTGTCTTGTCCGAGGAGAGCGGATCGTCCGATCTCGATCGTGACCTCGTGCTGATCGTCGATCCTCTCGATGGCTCGACCAATGCCAGTCGGGGAGTGCCGCACTTCGCGACATCGCTGTGTCTGGTCGACCGCTCGGGCCCCGTCGCCGCCTTGGTGGCGCACCAGGCTCGCCCCACCCGGTGGTGGGCCCTCCGCGGTGGAGGTGCGTGGCGCGACGGCGCGGCGATCGTGCCGTCGACGACGGCATCGTGGTCGCACGCAGTGGTGGCGATCTCGGGACCGCCGCCCGATGGCGCGGGCTGGTGGCAGTTCCGCGCTCTCGGCGCCAGCGCGATCGACCTCTGTCTGGTGGCCGATGGAACCCTCGACGCGTTCATCGACATGAGCCCATCGGCGCACGGCGTGTGGGACTACGCGGCAGCCGCGTTGATCCTCGACGAAGCGGGAGCCGCGGTGGCCGACGCCCAGCGACGTGATCTCGTCGTTCTGGATCACGAGGCGCGACGCACTCCGGTGGCCGCGGCCGCTCACCTCATGAACGATGCGCTCGCGGTGCGGCGCGGTCGGCCGCTCTAGCCCGCGTCGGCGGCTTGTTGGCCCTGGTGCCACACGCGCGACACGCTCGGGTGGCGCAGTTTGCCCAGGGCCCGGGCCTCGATCTGGCGGACGCGCTCGCGAGTCACGCCCAAGAGGTCGCCGATCTCGGCCAAGGTGCGGGGCGGGCCGTCGATGCCGAAGCGGGCCCGCAACACTTCTTCTTCGCGTTCTTCGAGGCGTCGCAATTGCTCGACGAGGGCGCGGCGTTCGAGCGAGGCGGCGGCGGCGTCGAAGGGCGAGACCGCGGTGTCGTCGGCAATGATCTCGGCGAGTTCGGTCTCACCCTCGCTGTCGAGGGGGGTGGAGAGCGAGACGAGGGGACGGCGGTGCTGGCGGACCAGGGCCACGCGCTCGGCGCTGACCCCGGACAATTCGGCGACTTCTTCGACCGTCGGCTGGCGGTCGAGCGTGGCGGCCAGCTTCTCGGTGGACTGGTCGATGAGCGAGTAGACCTCGCGGACGTGCGACGGCACGCGGATCGTGCGGGACGAGTCGGCCAGGGCGCGGCCGATCGACTGTCGGATCCACCAGGTCGCGTAGGTAGAGAACTTGAAGCCCTTCTGATGATCGAAGCCCTCGACCGCGCGCATGAGGCCGAGGTTCCCTTCTTGGATCAGATCGAGGAGGCTGAGTCCTGACCCTTCGTAGCGGCGGGCGACGCTCACGACGAGACGCAGGTTGCACTGGATGAACGTCTGACGGGCGGCATCACCGGTGCGCAACGCCTTGTTGAGTCGAGTGCGTTCGCGGCCGGTCGGGCGGGGTTCGGCATCGAGTTGTTCCTGAGCGACTCGTGCATCGGCAATCGCCGCCGCGAGACGGCGTTCGTCCTCGGCCGAGAGAAGGGGATAGGCCCCGATGTCGTCAAGGTACTGACGGAGCAGTTCGCTTTCGGCGTCGCTCGGTCGGGGTGCCACGACCAAACGCTAGTTGTGCGCTTTCTCGCGGGGGTGGATACCGACTCGAGGTGCGCCACCGCGCCGGTAGCCTTCGCTTCCCGTTCGGGCGCATAGCTCAGTTGGCTAGAGCGCTTCCCTTACAAGGAAGATGTCGGGGGTTCGAGTCCCTCTGCGCCCACTATTCCGTTTCGGAGGCCTCCGGGGGACGAATCGCGGTCCGATACTTGCGTGAGTTTCCGCGGCTCGGGTGGGCCGCGCCGGCCGGACCGGCGGCGAAGGCGCGCAGAACGTTGGCGGTGACTCCGCGAACGAAAGTGGTCGTTCGCGGATCCTTCCAGGCGGCTTCGTCGAGTGCCAGGATCCAGGCGATCGTGCCGGAGGCGAAGACTCCGGCCCCGCTCGGCGCCGAGTAATACGTCATCGCGTGGTCGTACGTACCGCGATCGAATCGAACGGGACTCGTTGCGAGTACCTCTAGTCCCTCGGGTTCGTGTTCGGCGAGGCCGAGTCCGTCCGCTTCGATGGCGACCAACTTCTTGAAACGAGATCCGCGCCGAACTTCGACGCCGTCGAACACCCA
This sequence comes from uncultured Bifidobacterium sp., assembly GCA_964397715.1. Taxonomy (GTDB): domain Bacteria; phylum Actinomycetota; class Acidimicrobiia; order Acidimicrobiales; family Ilumatobacteraceae; genus Casp-actino8. The sequence goes on from CAYNKE010000017.1 coordinate 15,400, forward strand.
GTTGTCCGGCGTGACGACACGCAGAGATGTTTTGATACCGGCCGCGAAGTACTGCACACCGATGAGCGCCGACTCGGGTCGCAACAGAGGCTTGTTGCGCCACTGAACCGTCGACTGCTTCGGGTCGTCTTCGGTGAGTGGATCGTCTCCCGCGAGTCGGTAGTTGGGCATCTGACGCAGGGCCCGACCTTCTTCATTGGGTTCGAGGCGCACGTGGCGGTACACCGCATTGGCGCCGAAGAAGGCGAGATTGAGGCCGCGGTCGCGGGCCCGCTCGAGGGTCGACCGCATAGCCGTGGAGTAGTACTCGTCGTGGCCGGTGCTCAGGAGCGCGCTACGACCCCGCAGAACCGGGTCGTCCTCTTCGGAGTCGGCGCTCGTGTGGAGATCGATGCTGGTCACGTACGCGGTATCGATGCCGAGTTCTTCGATGAGAGCGATGAGCGGGAGCTCGTGGGTCAAGAAGTCGGCCGAACCCCAGTTGTAGGTGGCCGCATAGGGGCGATCGAACGAGACGACTTTCGAGCGGCCCGGTCCGTCGTAGCACTTGTACAGCGAGCATCCGCCCCACGGGTTGTAGGCCTGCCACGTGGTGACGGCCGAGACCAGGACGAGTGAGCCGACGGCGCTGTCGTCGCGAATGGTCAGCGGCACGTAGTGGGCCCCGCCCGCGCTCGACACGAGCTTGATGAGGTACGAACCCGGAGGCCACTCGTCGGTGATGCGGATCGACAGCGACGGCTCCCATTGGGCGCGCGTCATCTTGGTGGTCTTGTCGCGAGAGACCACGAACTGCCACGGCATCGGGAACGTCTCGGACGCCCAGACGAGTCGGCCGAGATCGCCGCCGTACCAACCCATTCGGTACGCCTCGGCGTGCCACGAATCGGCGTTGCACGACACGCGCAACGTGACCTCGTCGCCGTGACGGGCGCTCGTCGTGTCGAGATAGCCCTCGATCCACCCGGGTCGGGGTTTGTTGTTCGCACGTGGAACCGGAACGTCGATGCGCCACGCCGTGGTACCGGGCTTCTGGTTCTCGGCGGCGAGCCAGCCGGGTCGCGTGTACGGACGCGCGGCGGCTGGGGTGGTGGCCGAGGTCGTGGCTGGCGATGTTGGAGGAGTTGTGATCGGCGGAGCGGGAGACGTCGAGGTAAGTGGCGAATCGGAAGAAGACGGGGAAGTTTCGTCGCCGCACGCCGCGGCGATGGCCGCCACGAGTCCGAGCGCGGCCGAGTCGCGCAGGAAGCGCCGCCGGTCGATCACGGTCGCTTCCAGAGCTCCCATGGAGTCGCACCGCGATCACACCCGCTGGGAACCGCCACCAGTTGGCCGTCGCGCGACGCCGAGACGTAACACGCGCACACCACCTCGAGCATCCAGCGGCCGAAGTCGGCGTCGAGAAACGGCGCACGCCCGGTGGTCACGCTGGTGACGATTTCGCGGAGCTGATCTTCGTATCCGAATTGTTCGATGAACGGAATCGGATGGCGCGGAGTCGGAAGAGCAACGGGATCGCCGTTCGCTTCGAGCGACACTTCGGGGCGAAGGTCGGCCCGCACGACTGCCGCGGCCGAAGACACTTGCATGTCCCAGACTCCAGCCTCGGGTCCTTCCCAACTCGCGACAACGTGAGCGGTGAGTCCGGACGCGAACGCGAGGTCGACCTCGGCATGAGTGTCGGTCGTGTCGCCACGCAGTGCCGCCCGCACCCCGATGATCTCGCCGTTGCCGGTCGAGCGGCCGACGAGGACGGCCAGGGCCAACGGGTGAATCCCGAGGTCGAAGAGGACGCCGCCACCCCACTCGGGGGAGAGAAAGTCACCCCATGTCGGCGGTGACTGAAGAGTTCGCAACTCGAAGTGGGTGATCGGTCCGATGGTGCGAGCGCGCTGAGTGAACTCGGAGAAGATCGGAGCGAAAGCCAGATTCTCGCCGTACAGGACGACTCCGCCGAGAGACACCAGACGGTCGGCTTCGTCGAGAGTGGTCACCATTGGCTTTTCGAGAAGCACAGCAGCCCCGCGGGAAATGGCTGCGGCGGCGTGATCGAAATGCTGCGCGGGCGGGGTGGCGACGATGACGATGTCGGCGCCGGCGGGAAGTTCGGAGTAATCGACGACGCGGGCCGGAGGACGGATCTGCCGGGCGCGTTCGTCGGCCCGGGCCGACGAACGGGAGGCCACGGCAACGACGGGAACTCCGAGCGATGACGCGGCCAAGACGTGCGCTCCGGTGATCATGCCGGCCCCGCACAGCGCCACGTTCGGGGCGCTCATCGCGCGTTCACCGTCCGGTGAGCTGAGCGACGACCGGAGCCATGGCCTCGACGTCGGCGCTGCCGACGATGACGTACGAGAAGCCCCACCGCTCGCGGCGGGCCAACAGATCCTCGACGATCTTGGACGGCGGACCAACGAGTGCGAAGGGCGAGTGTTCGACCATCGACTTCTCCACGCCGAGCATCGCAGCAATGTTGGAGGCCGCCGCGGCCGCGTCGTCGGTGACACTCACCAGGAAGGCGCGCACGTTCATCTCGATCTGCGACCACCGGTCTCCGGCGGCCTCCTTGGTGATGCCGACCTTCTCGTCGACGGCCTCGGCCGTCATGGACGAGAACGCATCGGGGCCGATCACACCAGCGCTCATCGTCGCGTTGATGCCCACGATGTCGGCCTCGCGCGCGGCAATGGAGAGGACACGCTTTCCACCACCGCCGATCAGGACTGGCGGATTGGGCTTCTGAACCGGCTTGGGTCGACCGTCGTGGTTGGTGATCGTGTAGTGCTGTCCGCTGAACGAGAACGGGCCGTCGTGCATCAAACCCTTGATCACGGCCAGACCTTCGACGAAGCGGTCGATACGCACCTTCGCCGAGTCGTAGGGCATGCCGGCTTGTTCGTAGTCGGAGATCATCCAGCCCGCACCGAGGCCGATCTCGAGGCGACCTTCGGAGAGCACGTCCATGGTCGCTAGTTCCTTGGCGAGGACGAGCGGGTGCTTGTAGTCGTTGTCCCAGACGAGAGCACCGACTCGGAGCGACGTCGTCACCGCGGCCGCCGCTGTGAGGGCCGGAACCGGTGCCAGCTGGTCGTCGAAGTGATCGGGCATCGTCAAGACGTCGTAACCAGTCGCCTCGACCTTGCGCGCGAGTTCGGTCCAGCCGCGACCATCGGAGGATCGGCTCGCCTGGACGCCGAAGCGGAAGGGACGTTGGTGCGGAGTCATGCTTCGACCGTAGTGGGTGACCGAGTGCATCGGTGCAGGCCAAGTACCGTGGAAGTGCTGTGCGAATGGTCTCGTGGTGGCTCCGGCTCGGCCTCGTCGTGACCGCGGGAGCGTTGCTCGTGACCGCGGTGGTGGTGGGTGTCGCGCCGCGCGTGTGGGGGATCGCCAACGCCCATGACGAGGTTCCGGTTTCTCTGCCTCCCGTCGAGACGCTCGCCGAGCGTTCGTACGTGTACGACTCGGCGGGTAACGAGATCGCGGCGTACGAACTCGAAAACATCCAGCCGGTCTCGATCGATCAGGTCCCAGACGGAGTGATCTCGGCGGTCCTCGCAGTCGAAGATCGCGAGTTCTACCGACACGAGGGAGTCAACGTCCGCAGTCTCTTTCGGGCCTCGCTCTCCAACTTCGAGGGTGGTGCTCGACAAGGGGCGTCCACGATCACTCAACAAGTCGTGAAGGTCGACTACTTGGCTGGCCTCGAACGCGACGGACGCTACAAACTCATGCAGATCCTCTACGCGCGGCGACTCGAGAAGGAACTGACGAAAGAACAGATCCTGGAGCGGTACCTCAACACCATTTTCTTCGGCAACAACGCGTACGGCATCCAGGCCGCCGCCGAGGTGTACTTCGGCAAGAGTGTTCAGGACCTCACACTGGTCGACGGAGTCTTCCTGGCCGGACTCATCCAAGCGCCGACGAGTTACGACCCGATCCGACGGCCCGAGCCGAGCCGACGCCGTTTCGTCGAAGTTCTCGATGCGGTGGTCGCCGAAGATCTCATGACTCGTGCCGAGGCCGATGGAATCGTCGAATGCCTCGAGCCCCGCGAGGCCCCTGATCCCTCGGAGCAGGCCGCCCTCGATCTTCGGTGCGAGGGGAGTTGGCAGTTGCCCGAACTCGTCAAGACCATTCCCGAGAAGCAGATCACCCGAACGCACTTCAGCGAAGAAGTGAAGTCGTATCTGCTGAATCGATCCGACATCCTCGGCGCCACGTACGAGGAGCGCTTCTACCGGTTGTTCCGGGGTGGGTTGAAGATCTACACGACGCTCGATCCGAAGGTTCAAGCCGCCGCTGAAGCGGCCAAACTCACGCAACTTCCCGCGAACTCGGCCGGAATCGAAGCCTCGGTGGTGTCGATCGACTCCAAGACGGGTGCGGTGCGGGCGATGGTCGGTGGTCGACCTTTCCAGGCCGGTCGCAACGAGGTGAACCTCGCGCTGTCGACGCGTCAGACCGGGTCGAGCATCAAGATGTTCATCCTCGCGGCCGCGGTCCAGGCCGGCGCCCAGAACGACGATCTGATCGACGGCCGTCGTCCGTGCGTTCTCCCGAATCCTGACGACCCCGAGCAACCCTTCGTGATCACCGATGGAGTGAGTCGTGACGTGAGCCCGCTCGAGGAGATGACCTGGTTCTCGATCAACTGCGCGTACAGCCGTCTGTCGCAGATCGTCGGACTCGACCGAGTGGTCGACACCACGTATCGCATGGCGCGGAGCCAGTACTTGTACGCCGGCCAGAGTTCGCTCGAACGCTCGCCACTTCAGCCGTATGCGAGCTTCGCGACGGGTGCGAATGAAATGAGTGCGCTCGACATGGCGTCGGGCGCGCAGACCCTCGCCAACGACGGGTTGCATCTCGAGCCGTACTTCGTCGAACGGGTGGAGGGGCCAGGTGGGGTCATCTACGAGCATGAAGGGACCTCGACGCGCGTTCTGTCCGAGGATGCGGCCCGTCGCGCCACGAGCATCCTCGAGGGAGTTCTCACGAAGGGAACCGCTCGACGTTCGGCCCTCGAAGGACGCATCGCCGCCGGCAAGACCGGCACGCAGGACAACAACACCAACGCTTGGTTCGTCGGATACACCCCCGAGCTCTCCACTGCGGTGTGGGTCGGCCATCCCGACCTCTATCTCCCGATGGAGAACATCCCCGAGTTCGTTGCCGCGGGAGTGCCCCGCGTGCAGGGCGGCACGTTCCCGGCGGCCATCTGGAAGGCGACGATGGATGCGGCGTTGGCCGGTGTGCCACCGTCCACTTTCGCCGCACCGATGCCGAACCTTCGTCCACCGATGCGCTTGTTCCTGCCGGGAGTGGAGTGTCCGGTGGCGGTCACGACGGCCCCACCGACGACGGTGAGCCCGGTCGTGGTGACGACACCCGATGGGTCGGTCGTGCCGCCCGCGAGCACGACATCGACGACGAGCACGACCACGTCGACATCGACGACGTCGACGAGCACGACGGTCCCGGGGCAGATCGTGTTCGACTTCGCAACGACGGTCCCACGCGGACAGGTGGATCCGACGTGGCCGGTCCCGACCGTCGACCCACGCGAGTTCGACATCGAGACGTGTGCGACGGCACCCACCGCGCCTCCCTCGACGTCCGACTGACGCGCATCTGTACAGTCGACCCATGGATTTGGTCGCGCTCTCGGCGGTGCAGGGACTCGACATCGCCCTCGATCAAGCTCGACACGCTCGGCCTCGGCTACCCGAAGTGATCGAGCACCAGACCGCCGAGGGCGATCTGGCGAGCGTCCGCGCTCGGATCGCCGACGTCAAGTCTCGGCAGGCCGACGCTCAGCGCGAACTCGACGACGTCGAGCGGGCATCGACCGAGATCGATTCGCAGCGGGCTCGCCTCGAGAAGCAGATGAAGACGGTGATCGCGCCGCGGGAGGCCGAGGCGCTGCAGCACGAGATGCAGGTTCTGGCGAGCCGCCGGAACGAACTCGACGATCGAGGCCTGGAGTTGCTCGAAGCATCGTCAGCCGCCGACGAGGAGATCGCCGAGTTGTCAGCCACCGAGGTGCGAGCGGTCGACACCGAGGTTCGAGCGCGTGAGCGTCGCGTGTCGGCCGAGGCCGATGCCGATGCGCGCATCGCCGGACTCGAGGAGCAGCGAGGCGTGGCAGCGGCCGCGGTGTCGGCGGCCGACTTGTCGGCGTACGACCGACAGCGAGCAGCCTGCGGGGGGATCGCGGTCGCGGCGATCGTCCACGGAAAGTGCGGGGGCTGCCACATGGAGATCTCCAAGTCCGAACTCGATGCGATCAAGCGGCTCTCGGTCGATGCCGTGCCCGAATGTCCGAGTTGCGCGCGCTGGATCGTGCGGTAGGCCCGTGTTGTTCTGGTTCATCGGGACCGCGACTCTGGCGGTTTGGTACGTGTTTCGCGATCCGCGATTCGACCACCGATTCTTGATCGTCGGTGTCTTGACGCCCGATGTGATCGACGGTGTGTGGGGTGGAGCGCGGGCCATGCATTCGCTCGTCGGAAGCGTGGCGATCCTCGTGGGAGTCATGTTCGCGACCGTCGGGCGCCGACCGCTGCGGAGGCGATTGCTGGCGATCCCGATCGGGACGTTCATGCACTTGGTCTTCGACGGAGCGTTCAGCGCGACGCAGGTGTTCTGGTGGCCCTTCGGCGGGGTGTCGTTCGAGGGGGCGCGGCTACCGGTGGTGGAACGGGGTTGGGTGAACGTTCCCCTCGAAGCGGCCGGACTGATTCTGTGTGCGTGGGCCTGGAGGATGTTCGGACTGGGGGAGAAGGAGAGAAGGACGAACTTCGTTCGCTCCGGAACCCTCGCTCCATCCGCATCGTTCGGTCGATCACGGGCGCGCTGACTACTGTTCGATGAGTCCTGGAGGAGGGAATCATGACCGAAGCCGTCATCGTCGCAACTGCCCGTAGTCCCATCGGCCGAGCCGGAAAGGGTTCGTTGGTGTCGTTGCGCACCGACGACATGGCGGCGCAGATCGTTCGTGCGCTGATGGCCAAGGTGCCCCAGGTGAAGGGCGCCGACGTCGAGGACTTGATCATGGGTGTCGGCCAGCCCGCGGGCGAAGCCGGCTTCAACCTGGCGCGCGTGGTCGCCATTCTGGCCGGGGTACCGGAGGCACCGGGCGTCACGGTGAACCGCTATTGCTCGTCGTCGCTCCAGACCATTCGCATGGCGGCACACGCCATCAAGTCGGGCGAAGGCGATTGCTTCATCGCCGCCGGCGTGGAGGCCGTCAGTCGTTACGGATCGGGTGCGAGCGACACCGCACCGAACAGCATCTTCGAGAAGTCGGGTGAGCGCACGCGGCTGCGCTCGGCGGGCGGCCAGCCCACCTGGACGCCGGCCGCCGGATTGCCCGACATCTACGTCGCCATGGGTCAGACCGCCGAGAACGTTCGCGAGATCGAGAACGTGTCGCGCGAAGAGATGGACGCGTTCGCGAAGTCGAGCCAGGACCGTGCATCCGAGAACGTGAAGAACGGTTTCTTTGCCGATGAGATCACGCCGCTCACGCTGCCCGACGGCACTGTGGTCGACAAGGACGACTGCCCGCGCGAGGGAACCACTCTCGAAGGTCTCGCTGGATTGAAGCCGGCGTTCCGTCCTGATGGCCAGATCACCGCTGGCAACGCCTGCCCCCTCAACGACGGTGCGGCGGCGGTCCTCGTCATGAGCGACACCAAGGCCAAGAAGCTCGGTCTGAAGCCCCTCGCGCGTGTCGTGTCGAGCGGTGTGTCGGCGCTCGATCCCGAGATCATGGGCCTCGGCCCGATCGAGGCGAGTCGTCAGGCGCTCTCACGCGCCGGGCTGAGCATCGATCAGATCGATCTCGTCGAGATCAACGAGGCGTTCGCGGCTCAGGTGATTCCTTCCGCGAAGCATCTCGGAATCTCGATGGACAAGTTGAACGTGCACGGCGGATCGATCGCCCTCGGACATCCGTTCGGCATGACGGGTGCCCGCATCATGACGACGCTCATTCATGGTCTGCAGGAGCGCGACAAGCGCTACGGCCTCGAGACGATGTGCGTGGGTGGCGGCCAGGGCATGGCCATGATCGTCGAACGCCTCAGCTGACCTTGTTGTTGTGTGTCGATCTGGTGAGGAATCTTCACCGTATGGGTGAATTTCTCCAACC